>JAPPHD010000041.1:28488-50190 GCA_028821125.1 Gammaproteobacteria bacterium | reverse complement strand
AGGGGTGCTTTAAAGGTGCCGGATACCCGTACCGCACACCTACTCTCTCCCAGCGTTCTTCTGTTCCTTGCGTCCTTGCGCGTCAGTACCCCGGATGCCGTGGCCAATACACTCAGCGCACGTTCATGCCGGGTTCCGCTCCGCTGTCGGGGCTGATCAGGAAGATGTCCGCGCCGCCTGGCCCGGCCGCCAGCACCATGCCTTCGGAGGTGCCGAAGCGCATTTTGCGGGGCGCCAGATTGGCGACCACCACCACGAGGCGGCCGACCAGGTCTTCGGGATTCGGGTACGCGGCCTTTATGCCCGCGAACACCTGGTGCCGTTCGCCGCCAAGGTCGACGGTGAGCCGCAGCAGCTTGTCGGCGCCTTCCACGTGCTCGGCGGCGACAACCGAGGCCACCTTGAGTTCGACCTTGGCGAAATCGTCGATGGAAATGGTGTCGTCTTCAGTGCTTGCGGCTTCGCCGGCATCGGCGTCGGCTTCGATCTTCGAAGCCTCCACCAGCGCCTCGAGGTCTTTCTTCTCCATGCGCTTGAAGAGCGGCTGGAACCTGCCGATCTCATGGCCGAGCAGGGGCTTGTCGATGCCGTCCCAGGTGAAGGGCCCGGCGTTGAGGAAATCACGCGAGCGCTCCGCCATTCCCGGCAGGATGGGCTGCAGGTAGATGGCGAGCACCCGGAACAGGTTGATGCCCTGGCTGCAGATCGCCTGCATCTCGTCGTGGCGCTCCGGCACCCTGGCGAGCTTCCAGGGTTCGTGGCGGGCGATGTACTGGTTGGCGAGGTCGGCGAGTTCAGTGATCAGGCGTACGCCCCTTGAGGTGGCGCTGTTCTCGAAATGCTCCGCCAGTTCATCCCGGGCTTCGATGAAGCGTTCCCAGAGCGGCACGTCGTGCAGTTCCGCGGAAAGCCTTCCGGCGAACTGCTTGTTGATGAACCCCGCGCAGCGGCTTGCGATGTTCACCACCTTGCCCACCAGGTCGCTGTTCACGCGCTGCGCGAAATCGTCGAAGTTCAGGTCGAAATCGTCGATGGTGCCGTTCAGCTTGGTGGCGTAGTAGTAGCGCAGGCACTCCGGGTCGATGTACTCGAGGCAGGTTTCCGCGTTGATGAGCGTGCCCTTTGACTTGGACATCTTGGCGCCGTTGACGGTGAGAAAACCGTGCGTGTGCAGGCGGGTGGGCGTGCGGAAGCCGGAACCGTCCAGCACCGCCGGCCAGAACAGGGCGTGGAAGTTGACGATGTCCTTGCCGATGAAATGGTGCACCTCGGTGTCGCCCGCGGCATCGGGCGACCAGAAGTCGTCGAAGCGCACGCCGCCGCCGGCATCCACCAGGTTCTTGAAGCTCGCCATGTAGCCGATAGGCGCGTCCATCCACACGTAGAAGTACTTGTCGGTGGTGCCCGGCACCAGGAATCCGAAGTAGGGCGCATCGCGGGAGATGTCCCAGGCACGCAGGCCCACGTCGAGCCACTCGGCGAGCTTGTTGGCCACCTCCGGCTGCACGGCGCCGCTGCGCGTCCACCGGCGCAGGAAATCGCTGTATTGGGGCAGGTCGAAGAAGTAGTGCGGGGAACTGCGCACCGCCGGCTCGGCCCCGGAGAGCAGCGATCGCGGCTCTTTCAGCTCGATGGCGTTGTAGGTGGCACCGCAGGCATCGCAGTTGTCGCCGTACTGGTCTTCGGCGCCGCAGCGCGGGCACTTGCCTTTCACGAACCGGTCGGCCAGGAACATGTTGCGCTCGGTGTCGTAGAGCTGCTCCACGTCGCGGGTGAAGATCAGGCCGGCGTCCACCAGCCGCTGATAGATGAGTTCGCTGAGTTCGCGGTTCTCCTCGGAGTGCGTGGAGTGGTAGTTGTCGTAGTCGATGTGGAAGCCCCGGAAGTCCCGCACGTGCTCCCGGCGCATCCCCTCGATCATCACCTCCGGGTCGACGCCTTCCTCCTCGGCCTTCAGCATGGTGCCGGTGCCGTGGGTGTCGTCGGCGCAGACGTAGATGCATTCGTTGCCGCGCAGCCGCTGGTAGCGCACCCAGATGTCAGACTGCACGTGCTCCAGCAGGTGGCCCACGTGGATGGGGCCGTTGGTGTAGGGCAGGGCGGTGGTGACCAGCAGGCGGCGGCTCATGGTTTGCTTCGGGCCGGTTTCGGGTGGGCGGCGCGCACTATACCGCAAGCGGGTACGCAACCCTATAATGACCGGCTTGCCTCAGCCGATGTCCTCACCGGAGGGTAGTATCGTGTCACACGCCTTGCCACGCATCACAGTTCGCATTGCGCGCTGAAGGGGTGGCAAGACGTATGCACGACACCGGTTCCGCCCAATGAAGGTTGAGCAGTTCAACGATCCGTACCTTGCGAAATCCTGGTCGAGCCTGGGCGCGCGGGTGCTGTCCAGCGGCCGGCGGTTGTCGGTGACCCTGGGTTATCCCGCCGCGGGGATACGGGATGCGCTCGCCGATCAACTCAAGGCATTCCTGAACACCGACAAGCTCGACCTCGAGGTGCGCTTCGACCCGCCGGCCGCCCGCGGCTTCGCCAGGGTCGGGCACGTGATCGCGGTGGCCTCCGGCAAGGGCGGCGTGGGCAAATCGACCACCGCGGTGAACCTGGCCCTGGCCCTGGAAAAGGAAGGCGCGAAAGTGGGGCTGCTCGATGCCGACATCTACGGCCCGAGCCAGGGCATGATGCTGGGGGTGGCTTCCGGCCGCCGCCCCGAGGTGAAAGACGAAAAACTCTTCGTGCCGATCAGGGCGCACGGCCTGAAGACCATGTCGATGAGTTTCCTGGTGGAGGAGAACACGCCCATGGTCTGGCGCGGGCCCATGGCCACCGGCGCCCTGCAGCAACTGCTGATGCAGACCGACTGGCAGGAGCTCGACTACCTCATCGTCGACATGCCCCCCGGCACCGGCGACATCCAGCTTACGCTGTCGCAGAAGGTACCGGTGTCCGGCGCCGTCATCGTCACCACGCCCCAGGACATCGCCCTGCTCGACGCCAGGAAGGGCATCGAGATGTTCCGCAAGGTGGACATTCCGGTGCTAGGGGTGGTGGAGAACATGAGCCTGTACGAGTGCCCGAAGTGCGGGGAATTGAGCCACCTGTTCGGTGCTGGCGGAGGCGAACGCGTGGCTGCCGAGTTTGGGGTGCCGCTCCTGGGCGAGCTACCGCTGGCGACGTCGATCCGCGAGCAGGCCGACGGCGGGACGCCCACCGTGGCCGCGGACCCGGACGGCGTGAACGGCAGGCTGTACCGGGACGCGGCCCGCCACATGGCCGCGCGGTTGTGGGATATCGACACGCCGGCGGCGCCGGTGATCGGCATGAGCGACGACTGATGAGCATCAAGTCTGACCGGTGGATAAGGGAAATGGCGGCGGGCGGCATGATAAAGCCCTTCGAGCCGGGTCAGGTGCGCCGGGGGGAACACGGCAAGATCATCTCGTTCGGCACCTCCAGCTACGGCTACGACGTGCGTTGCGCGCCGGAGTTCAAGGTGTTCACCAACATCTACTCCGCCACCGTCGACCCCAAGGCGTTCGACGAGCGCAGTTTTGTGGACGTGAATGACGAGGTGTGCACCATCCCCCCGAATTCCTTCGCGCTGGCGTCCACCGTGGAGTATTTCCGCATTCCCCGGGACGTGCTGACCATCTGCCTCGGCAAGTCCACCTACGCCCGCTGCGGCATCATCGTCAACGTCACGCCCCTGGAGCCGGAGTGGGAGGGCCATGTCACGCTGGAGTTCTCCAACACCACGAACCTGCCGGCCAAGATCTACGCCAACGAAGGCGCCGCCCAGATGATCTTCTTCCAGTCGGACGAGAGTTGCGAAGTCTCCTACAAGGACCGCGGCGGCAAGTACCAGGGGCAGCGCGGCGTTACCTTGCCGAAGCCCTGAAAAGTGCGAAAATTCAGCGATTGCCGTCTGGAAACGAATGGCGTTTCAGGTTATAAAATTGCCATCGGGGCTGGCCTTCCCCGTTGACCGATTCGCGGAATTGGTGCCTTGGCCGGGGCTCAAACCCGGACGGCATGCAGCTTGTTACTGCAGGGGCCGGAGGAGTGCGAGTCCTCTGCGTCTGCCAATTCCGCCACCAAGGCTTGGAAGCCCGGGTCGGTAGCGATCCGGGCTTCCATTTTCGCTTGAAGCGGCAATTTGCACGCGGCAGAAACGGCCCTGATATGCGTAGTCCAGAACCCCTGGAAACCGTAAGAGATTTCTCACACGATGCTGGATGAGGCGATCCGCCGGTTCGATCAGGCGCTCAAGACCTTGACCGGGTCGCGCGCCGCGGAACGGGAGAACCCCGCCGCGCAGATCGAGGAAGCGTCCATGGACGACGCCGAGCGTGCCCACGCCGCCGGCCTCATGCGCGTCAATCACACCGGCGAGGTGTGTGCCCAGGCGCTCTACGAAGGGCAGGCTCTCACCGCCCGCGACCGGAGCGTTCGCGACGGGTTGCTCAAAGCGGCCGGCGAAGAGGCCGATCACCTCGCCTGGTGCGCCGAACGGCTCGGCGAACTGGGCAGCGGGCCCAGTGTGCTGAACCCGCTCTTCTACGCCACTTCCTACGCAATGGGCGCGCTAACCGGCCTGGTCGGCGACCGGGTGAGCCTCGGTTTCGTCGAGGCGACGGAAGACCAGGTCTGCGAGCACCTCGAACGCCATCTCGATGCGTTGCCGGAACAGGATGCGAAGAGCCGCGCCATCGTCGAGCGCATGCACGAGGAGGAGGCGCGGCACGGCTCGGAGGCGCTGCAGATGGGCGGAGCCGAATTCCCGGCGCCGGTGAAGCAGGCGATGACCCTGGTCTCCCGGGTCATGACGGAGACGACGTACCGGGTTTAGGATCTCATAGAGTTTCGGGGCGCTGTCGAAGCCCCGAATCCGCGAGGATTCGGGCTCCATTCTCCCGAGATGCGGTTGCCGGCGCGCTGATCAATTGCCCCTGATGTCCGTGCGCATTCGCCTCTATTGCCTGTAGGAAAAAACGCACAAGTCACTCGATGACGGCGCGCGGCGCTTCGACCGCGCATTGAGAACCTGACTGGACAGGTTGCGAAGAGCCGGGTCATCCCCACCGGTACGCGAACCGTCCCGACCTGCCTCCCGCGCGCCGTCCGGCTGTCAAGGCCCTCGAATTGCCCCGGATAGGGTTTTCAGCCGAACAGTTCCCGCAGGGCCGCGCCCGGATCGACCGCGCGCATGAAAGCCTCGCCCACCAGGAAGGCGCGCACGCCCCGGTGCCGCATGGCCTGTATATGGCTTCGTTGAAGAATGCCGCTTTCCGTGACGACAGTTACCCCTTCCGGGATGGCGTCCAGCAGGTCGAATGTGGTGCTCAGGCTGGTCTCGAAGGTTTTCAGGTTGCGGTTGTTGATGCCGATGAGGGTCGGATTCAGAGACAGGGCCGAGTCGAGTTCCTCCCGGTCGTGCACCTCAATCAGCACATCGAGTCCGAGGCCGGCGGCCACATCCGCCAAAGCTTCGAGTTCCGGAGCGGGCAGCGCGCTCACGATGAGGAGGATGCAATCGGCCCCAAGTGCCCGTGCCTCGTAGACCTGGTACTCGTCGATGATGAATTCCTTGCGGAGAACCGGCAGTGCAACGACGCTCCGTGCGGCCTGCAGGTGGCCGTCACCGCCCTGGAAGTACTTCTCGTCGGTAAGCACGGAAAGGCAGGCGGCCCCGGCGGCTTCGTAGCTCATCGCGATGGCGGGGGGGTCGAAGTCGGCACGGATGACGCCCTTGCTGGGCGATGCCTTCTTTATTTCGGCAATCACGGCGGCCTGGCCGGCTTCGGTTCTGCGCGTGAGGGCATCGCGGAAACTGCGGGGCGCGGATTGCCGTTCCGCGCGTTTGCGCACATCGGCCAGCGGGTGCTGGCATTTGCGCTGTTCAACCTCCGCGCGCTTGTGCGCCAGAATTTCGTCAAGCACGGTGGCCATGGTTGCCGCTCGCCGCGTTTGCCCCAAGTACCCCGCGTGCCCCGAATCAGGACTCGCCCATCAGGCTGGTGATGCGCACGAATTCGTCCAGGCGTTCCTTGGCCAGCCCCGCGGCGATGGCGTCCTGGGCCATGGTCACCCCGTTGGCGAAGCTCGTCGCCAGGCCCGCAGCGTAAATGCCGGCGCCGGCGTTCAGGGCGACCACGTCCGCAGCGGCGGAATCCGGTTGGGTCAGGGCGCTCCTGAAGAGGTTCAGGCTGGCCTCGACGGAGTCGGCGCGCAGGGGCTCGACGCTCCGGCCCGCGATACCGAAATCTTCCGGCACGATGTCGTATTCGGTGATCTCACCCCCTTTCAGTTCGCAGACGTGGCTGGGGCCATCGAGGGTGATCTCGTCGAGCCCGTTGCTGTGCACCACCAGCACGTGTTCGCTGCCGAGCAGCTGCGCCACTTCCGCCAGCGTGCGCTGCCAGGCGGCGCTGAACACGCCCAGCACCTGCCTTCTGGCGCCGGCGGGATTGGTGAGCGGGCCCAGCACGTTCATCAGGGTGGGCGCGCCGAGTTCCCGGCGTACCGGCGCGGCGTGCCGGGTGGCGCCGTGATGGGCCTGGGCGAACATGAAGCCGACGCCCACCTCGCTGATGCAATGGGCCACCTGGGCGGGGGTGATGCCGATGTTGGCGCCCGCGGCTTCCAGCACGTCGGCGCTGCCGCTGAAACTCGTCATCTTGCGGTTGCCGTGCTTGGCGACGTGTGCGCCTGCGGCCGCGGCGGCGAAGGCGGCGGCGGTGGAGATGTTGAAGAGCTTCACGCCACTGCCGCCCGTGCCGCAGGTGTCGATGAGGTTCGGTACGTCCACCTCCACCCGGGTAGCGAATTCCCGCATCGTCTGCGCCGCTCCGGCCACCTCTTCGGCGGTTTCGCCCTTGACACGCAATGCGGCGAGCAGGCCGCCGATCTGCGCAGGCGTCGCCTCGCCGGACATGACTTGGCGGAACACGGCACCCGTCTCCGCCTGACTCAGGCTGCGGCCGTCAAACAGGCTTGCCAGGGCTTCTTCAATTCGCATCAATCATGGTTCCCGTGTTCGGTCGAGCGCGACCGGAAAAGTCATCCTTCCAGGAAGTTGCGCAGCAGGTCGTGCCCCGTTTTCGTGAATATCGATTCGGGGTGGAACTGTACCCCTTCGATCGGGTATTCGCGATGGCGCACGCCCATGATCTCGTCAAACTCCCCTTCGCGTTCCGTCCACGCGGTGACTTCCAGGCCTTCCGGCAGGTTTTCCCGGGCGACGACGAGCGAGTGGTAACGGGTGGCCTCGAACGGTTCGGGCAAGCGTGAAAACACGCCTTCGCCGCCGTGGTGGATCATGGAGGTCTTGCCGTGCATCACCTCGCGGGCACGTACCACCTCGCCGCCGAACGCCTGCCCGATGCTCTGGTGGCCGAGGCAGATGCCGAGCAGCGGAATCGTCGGCCCGAAACGCCTGACCACCTCCATCGAGATGCCGGCCTCGTCCGGCGTGCAGGGCCCCGGCGAGATGACGATGCGCTCCGGGGCCAGTTCCCCGATCTGCTCCAGGGTGATCTCGTCGTTGCGGTACACCGCCACCTCGGTGCCCAGCTCCCCCAGGTACTGCACCACGTTGTATGTAAAGGAATCGTAGTTGTCGATCATCAGCAGCATGTCTCTCACTCCAGCGTGGTGAATCCGGACGCCGCCATGGCGGCGGCGCGGAAGATGGCCCGGCCCTTGTTCATGCTCTCCTTCCACTCGAGCCGGGGGATGGAGTCGGCGACGATGCCGCCGCCCGCCTCGATATAGAGCTTGCCGTCCTTGACCACGGCCGTGCGGATGGCGATGGCGGTATCCATATTGCCGTTCCAGGCCAGGTAGCCAACGGCGCCCCCGTAGACGCCGCGTTTCACCGGCTCGAGCTCGTCGATGATCTCCATGGCGCGGATCTTGGGCGCCCCGGACAGGGTTCCCACGGGCAGCGTCGCCCGCAGCAGGTCCATGGCCGTCTGGTCGGGCCTGAGCTTTCCGACCACGTGGCTGGCAATGTGCATGACGTGGGAATAGCGCTCGATGGCGAACTGCTCGGTGACTTCCACGGAGCCGATCTCGCACACCTTGCCGATATCGTTGCGGCCGAGGTCGATGAGCATCAGGTGTTCGGCGATCTCCTTCGGGTCGGCGAGCAGTTCCCGCTCCATGGCCAGGTCTTCCTCCGGCGTGTGGCCGCGCCGGCGGGTGCCTGCCAGCGGGCGGTTGAACGCGATGCCGTCCTCCAGCCGAGCCAGGATTTCCGGCGAGGAACTGACGATCTGGAAATCGCGCAGGTCCATGTAGTACATGTACGGGGAGGGGTTCAGGCTGCGCAGGGCCCGGTACAGGTCCACCGGGTCGGCGCCGAAGGGAATCGACATCCGCTGCGCCAGCACCACCTGCATGACATCGCCGGCCTGGGTGTAATCGCGGATGCGGTCCACGGCGGCCTTGAACGCGTCTTCGCCGAACTCGGAGACGAAGTCGCTCTCTGCGACCGCGCCCGCGCGGCCGCCGGACACTCCGAAACCGGTCTCTCCGCAGCCGCTCTCTCCGAACTCACCGGTACCGCTCTCCGCGCTGCTGCCCTCTCCGGAGCCGGACACCCCGGCAGGCGACGCGGTATTTGCCAGGGCGCGCGCCCGCTCCCGCAGCCGCTGCAAAGTTTTCCTGTGGATGCCGGGTTCGGCGGGGTCGACCAGGCTGATCAACTGCATGCGGCCCCTGAGGTTGTCGAAGACGATGATCTCCTCCGAAACCATGAGCACGGCATCCGGGGTGCCGAGCGGGTCGGGCGGCGTGCTGTGCTGCAGGCGTTTCTCCACGTAACGCACGCAGTCGTAGCCGAAGTAGCCCACCAGGCCGCCGTGGAAGCGGGGCAGTTCCGGATGCGGCGCCACCCGGTAGCGGGCCTGGAATTCCTCGATGAAGGACAGCGGGTCTTCCACCTCCCGGTCTTCCTCCGTGTCGCCGTTGGAGGTGACGGTGACCCGGTGGCCCCGCACCTTCAGCACGGTGCGGCAGGGCAGCCCGATGATCGAGTAGCGGCCCCACTGCTCGCCGCCCTGAGCGGATTCCAGCAGGTAGGAGTAGGGCCCGCTGGCGATTTTCAGGTAGACGGAAAGGGGCGTGTCGAGGTCGGCAAGGGTTTCGAATACAACGGGAACCCGGTTGTATCCCTCGGCGGCCAGCCGGGCAAAGTCATCGTCGGCGTGCATGGGTTCATCTCTTGCGAAGTGCGGTGACCGCGCAGTTCCACGCTGATTGAAAAAGGGGAAAACGCGGCGCCTGCCGGCCCTGCCATCCGGGCCGGCGTCGTTTCAGTTCAAGGTCGCCAACGCCACCTTGTGATTTGCCGCATGTTCATCGCTAGAGAGGGTTCGATTTGCGGAACCGGCGCGCAGCCTAATCCAGCAACGATGGAGAATCAACGATTTGAAGCGGCCCGTCCCGCCGCGCCGGCCCGTAAAGAGGATCGAACGACAGAAGCAAACGCTCACCCACCCCATGAGGAGACCGATGCACCACGCCGCCGAAACGGTGGTTCCAGGCGCCGCCCTTCAGCAGCGACGAGTTCCGCGTGGGCAGTTGCCTGATGTCTCCGCCGCGCCGGACAGGCGGCGCGTCCGTGTCGCGAGCGGCCAGCAGCGCCTGGTCGACGTCGCCGTTCGCGATCCACTCGGTGCCGGACTCGCGGATCGTGACGAGCATGCGGCACGGTATGTTGTCCACGTGAAAGCGGGGGCACATGGGGCGACGCAGCGTGGTGACCCGGATTCCGATTCGCTCGCAGCCCACCAGCCTGTTGAGCATGTCGCCGGCGAGCGTGATCTCCTCGCCGTGTGCGCCAAGTCCATCCGCGTCGATCGACATGGAGAGGGCGGCCAATGGCGCGTCAGCATCGCGTGCAGCCTGCTCCCATTGCGTCTGCACGTTATGGCGCGATGCGAACAGGCGTTCGGCGAGAGCGTCGAGGGAACCCGAAGGAGGACGCGCAACACTGACAAGCTCGATGTCTTCGTCGCAGATGGCGGCGAAGTCACCAGTTCGGTCACTCAACAGGCATTGCATCATGCGGCCGCTTCCTTGGCTTCACGGATCCACCCGCGGGAGGGAGGACTATAAACGACAAAGCGATTCACACAGTCTCGCCGGAAGTGGCGTAGGGATTCACCACCAACAGTTCAACGAACGTCTGACCATGCTGCAGGTCTTTCGTCAGCAGAACCGCGGCCCCGGCCTCGACCGCCGTCTCGACGACCAGGGCGTCCCAGTAAGACAGGCGCGATGCCAGGCTCCGACGGATGGCCGCCCGTACCAGCCCGCCATGAAGCTGGCGGATACGTAAGGCGTACAATGCGTTCACGGCCTCGAGCGCCTGATCGGTGGCAAGGGGCCGGGCGAGTTTGCGCGTAACAGTCACGTAGAACTCGCTCAGTACCTGTGGACTCAGTACGTAGTGGTCGGTGTCAGTCTCGATCAGTTCCCTTGATCTGGACTGTTTTGCCGGCGATTCGTTGTCGTACAGGTAAACGAGAATGCTCGTGTCGATGAACGTCAGCTCAGCGCTCATACAGTTCGTCCCGGGTCCACCTGGATTGGCCCCTGCCGGACCGGCAGTTTCTGGAAAGCTCGAGCAGACGGCGGACGGCGGCCGCTTTGCCGGACGCCGTACCGGCGTAAGCCCGCAGATAGTCGTGCAGCACGGCGTTGACCGACGTGTTTTCCTCCAGTGCGCGAATGCGGGCTCTGCGCAGTACGTCGTCCTCCACGGTGATCGTCAAGTTCATGGGCGGATCCCTTGAATCGGCATCGGACGTAGATTACACGGAACTCGTGTCGTTTGAGCCGAACCACGGCTGGTGCCGCTGTAGGAGATTTGCCGTATCGAGCCAGGCAGAGCGGCGTTACCAGAAGGCCTGCGAGTCATTCATCGAATGCAGCAGGCCAGGGACAGGGGCGATATGGAGACCTACCGTCGCCTGCAACGTCAACTGAAGGTTCCCGCAGAGACGTTAATGGCTGCGAGGCGTTCGATGGGGGCGGATAGGATACGTCTTCGCGGATTTCGCATGGAGCTGGCGGATGCCAAATGTGGCCCGGATTGGCTCGACCGCAAGGACTGAAGCTCACGATGAAACCCGGCCCCGGGCTGCTTGCATGGGTTCTATTCTGGGCAGGTGTAGCGGCACGCCGGATAACCGGAGCAGCCCCAGAATCGCCGACCAGCATTCGGCCCACGTCGAGTATTGCGAAGCACCATGTTCTTCCCGCATCTAGGGCACTTGCGTGGTGATTCTGGATTCTGCCGGGACCGCAGATTGCGAACGTGCTGCCGGTCGGTGGCCGCAGAGGCTGATAGAGCCTCCGACTCAATTTTACGATGCACGACAGCGACTTGGTGGTCGTGCAGGATTGGTTCGCTAAATGATCGGATATACGAAGTGAAGCCCGCCCCTACGGTGACGTTTGCCGGCATCTCAGTCTTTAGTTCAGCATTGCCCACGAACGCCACCACGGACTTAACGGCGCCGTGGGGAAGATACACATCAGCGATGGCTGCCTCGACCGCCTTGACATGGCGGTAGTTTTGTCGAAGTGGGTTCAAAAACCGCGCTTTCTTCCCGCCGCGGAACATTTGCGTCCACTGTCGGTCTCTCTCTCCGCCGAAAATCCATCCCGCCATGTTTTTCGTTTCGACCACGAATACGCCGAATCGCGAAACGAATATGTGGTCGATCTGCGTTGTTCCGTCGGGCGTTGGGAGGGTTACGTCGTGAATCGGCGTGTAGATGGACTTCGGCAGCGCAAATCTTGCCGCTATCGACACCTTAGACTCGCCGATGTACCCCTTGCCGCTCGCCGTGCCGAACAGTGCGCCCAGAATCCTTCCGAGTCTCATCTCGCTGTTGCTATTCGCTCAATCCACGTTGCTAATGGTCAGGAAGGTAGTCTTTCAGGATTTTGGTTGCAATGGACGGCACACTTTTCTAAGCGGCGTTGTCCGGCGGGACTGCTTACCACCGAAGGCGGCAGCGGTGGAGTCGAGAATGGGCCGTCCATTCCAAAACCCACTCCGGACGTTCAGTTCCTTCTGGCTTTCATGGCCCAACTCATCGCCTTATGATGTTTCCTTTTGATCGCTAACGTAGTTATGGCCTGAATTGTGCCGGGGACGAGCGTATTTCGCCCCCGAGGTCAATCTACAAGAGGGAAACACCGTTATGACGAACGACCTGGAAAAACTGCTCGATGTTTCGAAGCCTGCAAGGCTCATTCCAACAATATCGCAAACGAGGAAAGAAGAACGTCTGGTTTCGGTGCTGTTGGGGACCTTGCGGGTTGTTCGTCCACTGGCAGAGGTGCTATTGGGCCGTTGTGGGGTCAAGCTTGGCAAGACGGCCAAGGTGGCCAGCTATGTCGAAGTGAAGCTCCCTGACGCCGCCGGCGGTACCAGTGATCGGCCCGATGGCGTCATCTGTGTGTCGAAGCGCAACACCCGGTGGGCGGCGCTTCTTGAGGCGAAGATCGACAACGTCGCAATCGATGAGGCTCAGGTTCGCCGATACGCAGAGTCGGCCAAGCGGCTGGGTGTTGATGCGGTCATTACACTCTCCAATCAACTCGTTCCCTTGCCAACCCATACGCCCTATACCGTTCCCAAGCGTCTCAGCAACAAGGTGCGGTTTTTCCACCTGTCCTGGGTCAGCATATTGACCCATGCGGCGCTTATCTTGAGAGACCGTCAATCGCTCGATGTCGAGCAAGCCTTCGTCCTGGATGAGATGGTCAATTACTTCGAGCACCCGGGCGCGGGGGTCAAACGATTCGATCGGATGAATCCCGAATGGCGCCCGCTCGTTCTTGGAGTTCGCGTAGAGCAACAGTTCAAGCGCAACTCGGACGAGATCAGCAACACCGTTTCAAGTTGGCACCAGGAAGAACGGGATCTCTGCCTGATTCTAGACCGACGTATTGGTCAGCCCATCGGAATCCGTATGCCCCGAAAGCACCAGATGGAGCCCGCTATGAGACTCCGGGATGCATCGGATGTCCTCGTTGCGTCCAAGGAGTTGCGGTCATCTTTCATCGTTCCAAACGCCGCGGGAGATATCGATGTCACCGTCAACCTGCAGCGCCGCACCGTCACCTGCTCGATGACGGTCAAAGCGCCCGGGGACAGAAAGCGACCCAGCGCCAGCATCAACTGGCTTGTCCGCCAACTAAAGAAAATCGACAGTGAGGATGTTCTAATCCGGACATACTGGGCTGGAAGAAGTGGCCAGACACAAGCCCCTCTATCGGATGTTCTCGAAAACCCGAAATGCCTGGAGCAGGGCATCAAAGGTCCATTGCCCTCACGTTTTGAAGTGGCGATGGTCCGGGACCTGGCCGGACGGTTCTCTGGGAGGCGGACTTTTATCGACGATGTAGAAGCGGCGGTTCCAGAGTATTACGACCGAGTGGGCCAGCATGTGCGGGCTTGGACGCCGCCGCCGCCGCCAATCGAAAAACGAGATCCCATTGGTTCGGGCGTGGACGGCTCGCCGAAGGTAGCGACCGGCTCCAACTTGGCGCAAGCCGGAGCGGAGTGACCGACCTGCCGTAGTTTCCAATCGGCAATGGTAGCTCTGCAGGTATGGCAGTCGGGATGAAAGACCGTGCACCGGCAAGCGGCGAACTGTCTGGCGCCCAAATCGTGGTTGAATCCCTGTTCGCACTGTTGGCGCTGGGCTCGATCGTTCTGCTCGGCCTTCGCGCCATGCCTGGTTTCGGCTCGGAGTTTCGGGAGCTTGCCTTGATGCTCGACTACATGGTTTGCGTCCTGTTCGCGTCAAAGGCGGTCTGGGATCTTTGGCGCGCTTCCGACAAGCGCCGCTGGTGGCGATGGGGGTGGGCAGATTTTCTGGCCTCCGTGCCAGAAATCGAGGCGTTTCGGGCCTTGCGGCTCCTGCGCCTGTTACTGGTCATCCGGGTTCTACGGAGCACTACGCAAAGCGCCCGAAGCATTGCGACTTACTTTAACGCCGGACGAAGTCGAGCCGTCATTGCCACCGTCTTCTCGCTGATCGTCGTCTCCATCGTAATGAGTAGTTTTCTGATTCTGGGGGTGGAGGCTGGCCACCCAGAAGCCACGATCCGGACGGCAAAGGACGCGTTGTTGTGGTCCACAACCGCCATGTTCGGCGCCGAACCGAGCTATTTCGGCGATCACCGCCCGGTGACGTTGGGAGGGCGCCTCATTGCAGTCTGGCTCGTGATAGTCTCGCTGGGGTTAATTGGCTCGCTGGCCGGAGTGATCTCGGCGTGGATTGAAGACGAGGCCCCTGACGAGGGAGTCTAGTCTTCCGTTACGTCTGAAAACGGAGACACGTAAACGTGATCGGTGTCTTTATGGTGCGGTTCCGGGATGGTTTATCCACCCTTTTCTTCCGCTTGTGCCACCCAATGTCTTTCCGAAACGATTGCGATGTTGCGATCTCGCTCGTCCCGATAGTATATGGCTTTTTCGATCTTTCGACCGAACGCCTCGTGTGCCCAACTCGGTGTCACGTAACTGCCAAGCACCAAGTAGTCGAGCTTCATCGTAACTGTGCGGGCGTGGGTGCCTCCCAGGGTCTCGATCAAGTTTGCACATTGAGTGCGTGAGCCATAACCGAACGTGCCTGTGAAACAAAATCGCCTATCGGCGAATTTAATTGGAGGCTCCGGCCGATTGACCGGCAGACTGGTCGTCTTGATGAACTCCCCCACCTCGGGTGTTTCGCCCGCGAACGAGCGGAGCGCGGCCAATAGATCTTGTGCTTCCTCACGGTCAAGGACGCCGTCAGCAAGCATATCGTTGACGCGGCTTAGAAGCGTCGCGGTTATCGGGTTTGACTGGATGGTTATCTCGTTTGCGGCGAGCCAGCCTTGCAGGAACTCCGCCTCCTGTTGACTCACAACTCCGTCAGCGGCAATGCCTTTGCAGAGGCCGATCAGGGTATCGACCTGTTTGTCGGCCACATCTTTGCGATTGAATATCAAATAGGGGTCATTGCTTGTCACTATTGGGTCCTTCACTTGTATTCTGGAAAGTGTGTGTTCTCATCTTTCGTTCTTCAACGCACATTGTCTGTGAGGGAGAATAAGTGCGTTCCGTGTTTGCGAAAAACGCGAAAAAAGTCACAAAATTTGGAACCGCTATCGAAAGACTGATTCTGGACAACTACCGAGAGCACTTCTTCAATTCGCCAGCAATGGTTAGTTCTCTGGAAAGTGCCTGGGACCAGCTACAGGCCGCCACGGAAACGCTGCCTTTGGTTCACGATGCCAATATATGTAAGGGTGTTGGCCGATACTTCAGACTGACCCGCAATCGCTTCGGTCATTTGCCGCGCGACCAAGCCAGACAATTCTTCGCATTGCGACACTCCCGACTGGTCAATCTGGATAAGAGCTGCTTGAGCGAGGCTGAAAAAACTGTGCTTGCAACTCCACGGGCAACTATCGGAGCCACACTAAAATGTACAAGGCGCTCCAGCGGACGGCGCGTGGAACAACGAGTCGGCAACACTATGGTGACCATTCCGCGAGCTGTTGATCGCGCTTCAGCACCAGTTGCTGGATCATCAATCCCTCGAAAAGGGAGTCGGTGGTGACTGCGCCGCCCTCTGACACCGCCATGGGCAGTGCGCTGCGACTTTCCTCGCTGAACCGTTTTGCGAAGGCGGGATTGCGTAAGTAAGCCAGGTCCCACCATTCCTGTATGCGCGGGCGGGCTTGCTCCAGGGCGTGAGGGGCTGGCAGCCGATCCCCTTTCTGGCGATTTGTTTGCGGACGGCTTGGCATGAGGTTCCACAGGTCGTTGCATGGCCAGGCCGCGAATGGGAAGCAGTGGTCAATGTCGATCTGGTTTTTCAGGTGGCTCCCGGTCCATACGCAATGCAGTTTTGACCCGCTCGCCCTAAGTTGATCGACGCGGTTGCGGACGTCTCTGGTGTCGTGATCGGCCTCAAGCCAATTCAGGGCCGTCAAGTGCTCGTCCCAGGATGAGGGACTGTCTTCGTAGCTGCGCATGATCTCCACCCACTCGCTCAGCACGGCGGGTTCTATCCAGGGAGCGTAACGGCTCATTGCCTGCCAGAGATGAACGGGCACGAAGAACGAGCCGAAGGACCAAAGAAACGGTTCGTCGATCCGTACCCTGTCACGCAGCCGAACAGCTTTCCCGCGGGTGCATGGGAAGACTGGGCTTGAACTGCCTGGATAAGTGATGAAAGTGGCGGGCATGCCCCTGATGCATCTCGCAGCGTCGCGAAGCGCGTAAATCAGGCTCTCCGCATGCCGGCCGGAGAACTGTTGCCCGACTCTCAGGTCGTATGGCGAGCTTTTCAGGAGTGCGCGAAATCCATCCTTGACGAAACTCAACCTGACGTTACCGCCAGGGTGCTGGGGAAGGCCGTTGTCGATGAGTGGCTGGAATGCACGCACCCAGAAGAGCGCTACCAGGCCGATGGGCAGTTCTACGTGTTTCTCGTCGTCGGCAAGCCGCGCGAAACCACCCGCTCCGTCGGCGATCCTAATCAGCGCCCGTAGGAGAGCGAGTTTGTAGGTCGATGATTTCTGGTCGCGGAACACCACGTGCCGGAGCAGTGGAAGGGCACCGGTCCCGTCATCCGGAAGGCGCAACCAGATTACATCCCAGGAAACACCCGGACGGCCGCCGGCATCGGCTGAGGTCGTCCTGTGGACGGTCTGCAGGCCGTAGTGCCTGGCCAATTCCTCGACTTCTGCCGTAGAAATCGGTGCCATGGGACGATCGGGCGGAGGCGGGCCCTGGCGGAGGCTGATCATCATGCTCCCGCCCGGACGCAAAACGGTGACCAACTTTCGGAAAGCCCGCTTGCGGCTGGCTGGAGGAATGTGATTCCAGATTGCACTCAGCCAGATCAGGTCAAATGTCAGCTTGGAGCGGACCACCTTTTCGAGCCCTGGCAGGGAATCGTTTACCCAACGGATGTTCGACAATGCATGTCTTTCCTGCCCGGCGGTTCGCAAGACGCGAGATGGCTCTATGGCGAATACGGTATTGTTTTCGCGTGTGGCAAACCAAGCTGCATCCCGCCCGCTGCCGGCTCCAACATCGAGAACACAAATGCCGGAATTGGGAATGTAGTCAGCAACTGGGGCGTGAACTGCCTCGAATTTCAGCCTTTCGTATTCCGTCGCCAAACCGGTACCGGCGAGATCATAGGCCGCGACGACATCGCGCACCGTGAAATCGGTGCGATTGTCGGATTCGTCCCTCGGCTTGTTTTCAGGCATAAGTGCTAAGCGGTTGCGGCTCGCTTGGTGTCACAGTCAGTGCATGGTCAACCAAGGCTACAGCGGTCCCATAGGCATGTCGATGAGTGAATCTGTTGCATGAACAATGGTTATTCCCCAGTACTTGACAGATCGCCATCTGCCTTTTTCCGCAGTGGTTCGAAACTAGGCGTTCGCTAAAGACCACAGTTCGAAACTCCAGATCCGATGTTCCCTGACCGTATTCCGAAAGCGGCCGCTTGCACATCAGCCGACAAAACGTGGTAGGTTCGCGTCGACCTTTACGCCCCGTGAGAAAGCATTGACCAGCAAAGAGTTTGCCCGTCTGTCGGACACCAACCCACGCGATGCCTGGCCTGACGAAGCCCGCGACTTTACACCCTGGTTGGTCGACAATATCGACCGCCTTTCCGAAACCCTTGACCTCGACCTAGAGGCGACGGACTCGGAAGTTGCGGTCGACAGTTTCTCTGCCGACATCGTCGCATCCGATTCTAGGACTGGTGACCGGGTACTCATCGAGAACCAGTTGGAGAGTACGGATCATCGGCATCTCGGGCAGGTCTTGACGTATCTTGCTGGCCTGGAGGCAAAGGCGGTGGTTTGGATCGCGCCAAGATTTCGGGAGGAGCACCGTTCGGCTATCCGGTGGCTGAACGCAAACACCACCGAGGACTTCGCGTTCTTCGCGGTTCGGCTCCGGGTAGTCAGGATCGGGGACAGCCCGCTTGCTCCCGTATTCGAGATCGTCGAGAAACCCAATACTTGGGAGCGCCGCCTGGGCAGCCGGGTAACCGCGGCAGAGTCGGAACTAACCCAGTTGAGGCAACGATTCTGGGCTCGCTACTTGCAGAAGTATCCGCGCACCTTTGAGTCCGCGCGAACTTCCAGCGTATGGTTGCCGATGCGATCTGACGGATCCGTCGTCCTCTCGATGTACGTGGCCAGCAAGACATCGGGGATGTTCCTCCGCGGTCCTCGCGGGACGGACGGTGAAGCCATCGGGACGCTGTTGGCGCTACACAAGGACACCCTGGAAGCTGCCTTTGGCCCATCTCAGCCGAGTAGAGACGGATACTACTATCTCACCGACATCGATGTTTCCCTAAGGACTCAAGAACGCTGGGATGAACTGATCGATTGGATGGACGGACAGCGGCAAAAATACGTCGAAGCGTTTCAAGTGATAGAAGCTAAAGGCAGAGCGCAAGGACGGACAAACTGACTGATAAAGATGGTTGGGTATCCTCAGGGAAGGGTCTATTCAGGTTGCAGCGATTAGGAGGGAGCTTTTGTTTGATCTGGACGAGGTAACGAAAGATCCTGACTGGGCAATCCGAGCGCAGGCATTCACGGAATTGGAGGCGCTGTTGGTCTCGACCGGCGGACGAGTGCCGTGGAACCGAATCGCGGAGGGCTTTGTGTACCAAGGGAAAAAGATCCATTTTGCGGGCAGGGCAGTTGGGATATTCAAACCCAAACAGATGTCAGCGGCGCTCAGCGTGAAAACGAGCAGGCCGCGCCCCGGGCGTGCATCATGGTATCGAGACCAAGGGACCGATTTGGATCCGCCCACGGGTCTGCTTTCATACGACCTTCAGCAAACCGCGGAGCATCCCTCTAACAGAGATTTGCTGAGAGCCTACGAGCGGAGGGCGCCGTTAATCTACTTGCGTGCCGTTGAGCCGTCAGTGTACGAGGCGATCTGGCCTGTCTGGATTGAGGCTTTCAACGTTTCGGAAAGGCGTGTTCTGTTGGCTGCGGCGGACGTTTTGCAAGGAGGCGTAAGTTCGGTGCAGGCAGGACTTCCAATTGAAGCCGAAGTGCGCGAACAAAGCTATTCGCTAGTGACCAATAAACATCGAAATCATCAGGCTTGGTTCAGTAGTCGCACAAAAGCGGCATACGGATACCGCTGTGCGTTCAGCGGGCTGCCGCTCGGCTCGCTGCTGGTGGGCGCGCACATCAAAGCGGACAAGCACGGGGGGCCGGCGACGGTGACGAATGGGATCTGCATGTCAACGCTGCATCACTCGGCGTTCGATGGATACTTGATCGGCGTGGACCCGGATCTTGGAATACATGTGGCGGATCGGGTGATTGAGGCACGCGACGGACCCTTGCTGAAAAGTCTTCAGACCTTGGAGGGGAAACGTCTAAGAATGCCTGTCGAAACGAGTGCCCATCCCAACCGGAAATTCCTAGAGTGGCGTTTTTCGAAATTCCAGAATGCTAATAGATGAGTTCGGCGCAGGTGCTGGCGAAGTGATACCCAATTTGTGCAGTGTTGCACGGTGTGGAGTTAGCCGCAGTGTTTCATGAGCGGTGCTGTGTAGCGTCATGCTGGGATACCAGGCCAGGCGCGAACAGTTTGCCCAATATCAGGGTGGTTTCCGAACGCAACGCAACACCTTCCAGAAATACTTCGCCCAGGATGAATTCCGGGACTATCTCGAATCCACCCTGAAGCGGCATGCCATCCCGATAGCCCCCGGCATCTGCCTGGTCTTCCGCCATCAGGTCGACGAGCAACTATTCCTTCTCGCCCGCCAGCAGGTCCGCTGGGAGTGGCGGCTTCTCCGAAGGAACCCCAACGACGAGGCCATATCGGCATTGGTCGAAGACCACCGCGAGCAGGTCGACGCCTACTGGCTCAAAGCCCTGGAACTCGGCAGGCCTCCTGCGCCGGAAGAGTGCCCCGAAGCCCAATCGCTGATCCGACTGGTAGGTTCATGGCGCCGGGTCGACGAATGGGTGTGCCGCTTCTTCAGCCCGGAGGAACTGGAAGCCGCGGCAATCGGCCGCCAGGAAGACCTGCTCGTCTACTTCGCCCTGGCGCATTTCGGAAAACGCCTCTCCTACGGCGAGTTGCCGGACCGTCTTCAACGGGACGTGCAGTTCTTCTTCGGCAGCATCACCAAAGCGCGCAATGCGGGCAAACGCGCGCTCTTTGCCGTCGGGGACAGTGCCCGGGTGGAGGAAGCCGCGGTGTTCTGCCACGAGGAACTGGGAATTGGCCTGCTCGCCGAGCGCCACGACCTGACGTTCCACCAATCCCTGCTTGGCGAGTGCCTGCCGTTGATCAGAATCTATGTGGGCTGCGCGCTGCAGCTATTCGGCGACGCCGGCTCGGTAGACCTGATCAAGGTGCATCTCCAGTCGGGCAAGGTCACGTTCATGGTCTACGATGACTTTGACGGGGAGGAGACACCCCACTTGGTCGAGCGCATAAAGGTGGATTTGCCTCGTCTTCGGGTCGACTTCTTCGACTATGTTGATGAATACGCTCCGCAACCATTGGAAGAGAAGCGGGAGAGCTACTATCTGCACTGACCGTGCGGCCCGGAATTGTCTCTCGATGTTAAATCTCGTCGTACAAGCTCGTGGCGGGGTCACGCAACAGCGCTCAGGCCATTCTTCGCAACCAGCGTCAACAGCTTCAACGATGCCCCCCGTGGCCGTTTCTCTCCGCGCTCCCACTGGCTCACCAGGCCGGTAGTCACGTTGAGGTAGCGCGCGAACACGGCCTGGCTTGCGCGTTCGCGAAGTCGAAGCTCGCGAATCTGTTCAGGGGTCAAATCCTCGACCGGCGTCAGGCACATCTCGTCGAATGCCCTCATGGTCTGTTTTGCCATGACTCCGGCCTCGGTCAGGCCGAGCGCGGTTTCGTGAGCGGCCGCCAGGGCTTCGCTCTTGTATCGTTCAGTCATCGCGTGTCACTCTGGCGATTGCTCCATTCCTTCACTCACCCAGACGGTTTTCAAGGGCAACGAGCGCGTCCCGGTAGGCAGATTCCACCCATGCCGGATTCCAGAACCACACGCCGATGCTGCGGTATTTTTCCTGCTGGATTACCCGGGTGCCGTGGGCTGCAGGCTCCAGGCGCCACCTGTGGTCGAAGGTCAGCACGCCCCGCATTCCGCCGAACTGATCGATCTCCCGCTCGTCGACAAGGTGCCGCACCAGCGACTCCACGGGTGTCGCGCTGCCATCGGCCGTACGCATCAGGTAGCGCATTGTGCGCCCCTCCTCAAACCGGCCCTCGGCACGCACAAGGATCGGGTTCCAGTGTTCGTACCCATCGGCGTCGGTGAGCACCGCCCAGATGGCCTCGGCGGGATGGGGAATCACACGCTTGGCGTGCACGAATTTGCTGCCGGTCAGTGCCAGTGACACCAGCGTGGCCAGCACCACGAACATCGCGACCGCCCAATTCGGAACGCTCATCAGCATTTCAGCTTCCCTTGCTTTCGGCGAAAGCACTTTTCGGTTCATCGATGTGGTCTTGGGCCGCAAGAACTTTGGCGCGGGGCGGATGTATTTGGGCCCGCGCGGGGGGAGGGTGGGGTTAGGCCGCGTGAGTTTAGGCCCGGGGCGGGTGAGGTTGGCGTT
>JAPPHD010000041.1:0-28478 GCA_028821125.1 Gammaproteobacteria bacterium | reverse complement strand
TTTTTAATAATACGGAGGCCGTGCGGGGGGGGGCGGGGGGGGCGGGGGGCCCCGGCCCGGGGGGGGGGCTGGGGGGGGGGTGTCGGGGTTTGGGCGGGTGGGGTCAATTCGGGCTGTATTGCTGTTGGGGTTTTATTGTTGGGGTTTGGGGCCCCAATAAATTTGGGGGGGGCCCTATTTATTGGGGCCCCGCGCTGCGTGAGCTTCGCTTTCGGCCGCGTGAGTTTCGGCCCGGGCAGCGTGAGCTTCGCTTTTGGCCGCATGAAGTGCGGCCTGGGCAGCGTGAGCTTCGTGTTCGGCCACATGCATTTTGGCCAGCGTCTCCGCGTAATCGAGCAGGTACTCCCCACGTACCGGGTCGAAAAACCGCAGCTTTTCACCCTGCAGGCAAAGGTCCAGACCCAGCGTTTCACTGTGCATCGTCAACGTTCCTTCGGGTGATTCGATGCCGGAAATCGGTTCGTAGGCGTCCCCTGAGAGCCGGTAGCCGGCAAGTGCCGGATGCATGAAATTCGCGTGCGGATCGTGCAGCCAGTACTCGCCGACCCCGAGTGCGGCGTATTGGTCGCGCTTGGGGCCGAGATCGGTGCACCAGGTGCTCGGCGATACGATCTCCAGCACGAAATCGGGGATGCCGCCCGGTTCTTCCCAGACCTTGTAGGTGTCGCGAAAGCGATGACCGCCGTTCATCACGACGTACATGTCGGGCGCGATGCGGTTTTTCGGGTTGCCTTCCTCAAGATAGATGAACAGGTTGCCGGTGACGTAGACCTCGGACCGCGGCAGAAAGTGGTCTCGCACTGCCTGGACGGCGTAGCGGTAGAAAACACCCTGGTAGTCGCCGTCGGGCATGGGTTTGCCGTCGGTCTCGGGGTATTCAATGTCGGGAAAACGTACAGGATCGACCATCGGCGCGACCTCCGTAGCGAATGCGCGTACGACAACGCCTTGCCGGCGACACTAGCATAGGGGAGCCTTTCCCGGAACCTCTGGATTCCCGGATTGTCGACGCGGACGCGCCTGGATTATGGCCCATGCGGCGGGAACCAACGACCGCTGAAGGCTGAAGAAGGTGCCCGGGTCGCTCTTGACTGCGTGCAACACTTGGACACCGATGAATAATTATTCAACCGTGGATAAGTCTGGATAAGCTTGACGGTGGGAAACCGGGATGAAAAACTTGCGTATTGCAACCAAAACGGAAGTATCCATGCCTTCCATCACCATCAAACACGTTCCTCCCGCTTTGCATGAGCGGCTGAAAGACGCGGCGTCACGCCATCGTCGCAGCTTGCAGAACGAGATCGTCGCCTGCCTGGAGACGTACGTTGACCGCCTCCCAAGGCGCAAGTCGGAATTGCTCGCGGAAGCGGCGTCGCTACGCGAGAGGTTACCGCGGCTGGATCATGATCTGGTCGACGCCTACAAGCGTGCGGGGCGGTCGTGAATGTGGTGGTCGACACCAATGTGGTGGCGTATTACTGGCTGCCCGGCTCGCGCACCGAAGATGCGATTGCCGTGCGGAAAAAGGCGGATGCCTGGTTTGTGCCGCAACTCTGGAGGTCGGAGTTTCGCAATGTGCTGGCGAGCTATATGCGGGCCGGAAATCTGAATGCGGATCAGGCCAGGGCAGCCGTGAGGGCCGCGGAATCGGAATTGGTCGAATTCGAACGGGAGGTCGACTCGGTCGACGTGCTGAATCTCGTCGAGCGGTCTGAATGCTCGGCCTATGACTGCGAATTCGTTGCCTTGGCAATGGCAATGGGATACGCATTGATCACGGAAGACGCGAGAATCCTGCGCGATTTTCCAAACGTAGCAGTCAATATGGCTGCTTTCGGCAGCAGCTAGCGTCGCCTTCTCCAGTGCCGTCCGTCGAACATCGACAATGCGCGGCAGCGCCAGTCACACAAGCCGGCAGGCAGGTCGCATGACATCAGGACACTTGACACTCGTCACCATCGGAGCCCTGGCCCTGTTTGGGGCCACGGGCCTCGGCGCCTACGGCGCTCATGCGGTGCAAGGCGCCGTGGATGCAGCGCAGTGGAGCGCCTTTGAGACTGCCGTCGATTACCAGTTCTATTATGGGCTGGGGATCGTCGGGGCGGGCATCCTGGCGCACCGCTTCCCCGATTCGCGACTGATCGCCTGGTCGGGGTGGGTGCTGCTTGCCGGCGTTGTCGGATTCAGCGGCAGCATCTACGCTAGGACCTTTGGCGCACCCGAAGCCATCGGTGCGGTTACGCCGCTTGGCGGTCTGGCGATGATGGCGGGCTGGCTGTTGCTCGCGGCGGGTGCTTGGCGGGCCAGGAGGCAGTAGCAGTAATGGAACTTGAAGGCAGAACCGCCGTCGTCACCGGCGGCGGCAACGGCATCGGACGGGCCATTGCGCTCGCGCTTGCGGAACGGGGCGCAAATGTCGCTGTTGTGGATGTCGAACGGGAAGCCGCCGGGAAGGTTGCCGGTGAAGCCTCGTCGAGGGGGATAGCGGCCGCTGCGTACGGCGTGGACGTACGCGATGCGGGTGCGGTGCAGAAGCTGGCGGAGGACTGCTGGTCGAGGTTCGGCTCGGTGGAGCTGCTGTTCAACAACGCTGGCGTCATAGCGGAGATGGGCCCAGTATGGCTGACGGATCCCCTGGACGTGGAATGGGTGCTGGGCGTGAACCTGGTGGGGGTGCTGAACGGGTTGCGGGCGTTCGTGCCGCGCTTCATCGCCTCGGGTGCGCCGGCCTGGGTGGTGAATACCGGCTCTGAGCACTCGCTGGGCCTGCCGCATGCCATGGCGGGGGTCTACAACGCCTCCAAGCATGCCGTACTGGGGCTTTCGGACATGCTCCGCGCCGAACTGCCGGAAAACGTGGGGGTCAGCGTTCTTTGCCCGGGCCTTGTCGAGTCGACCATGTGGAAGGCCACGGAACGCCGCCCGGACGAACTCGGAGGCGCCGCTGCCGGCCCCGAGGGCAATGCGGCCGTCATGTCCTTCGGCCTGCCTGCCTCGGATGTGGCGGCCAAGGTCATCGAGGCGCTGGAAAACGAGTACTTCTACATTCTGACCCATCCTCATGTGGCCGAGATCGCGGGGCGGCGCGCCGAGGAGATCGGCAACGCGTTTGCTTCCCAGGCGCCGCGGTACGACGGCGATGATCGTTATGACGTCAACAACGTCTTTCGCCGGCTTCAGTCCGGGTAGCGGCCCGGTACCTTGCTAAACTCCGTTGTTGGCCACCCACGGACCGGCGACTTGTCCCTTGCCACGAACCTGGTCGACCCCACGCTGATACCCGCGTCCGGCGGGCCGCCGCACGAGCTCTTCGACGCGTGGCGAGAGGCCGATCCCGTCCATTGGAATCCGCCGCACGACGGCTACCGGAGCCCGATGCCGGGTGCGTCGGTAGATCGGGGTTTCTGGGTGCTGACGCGCTACCAGGACGTCGTTGACGTCTCGCGCGACCAGGAACTGTTCTCTTCGCACGAGGGCGGCCCGATCATCTGGGATCTCGAACCGCCGCAACTTGCGATGCAGCGGGCCAACATCATGGGGATGGAGCCCGCGAACCACATGGCGGTGAAGAAGCTCGTCATGCCGCCGTTCGCGGCGGGCGAACTCGCCGCATTCCATGGCGAGATCGATCGCGCCGCGCGGGATATCGTCGACTCGGTGGCCGGTGCCGGCGAGTGCGAATTCGTCTTCGATGTCGCCTCCAGGCTGCCCGTGTACACCTTCTGCAAGCTGCTCGGCGTGCCGGAGCGGCTGCACGAGACGGTGTTCACTCTCGGCAACCAGGCGGCCGACACCGAGAATCCGGCGCGCGCCGACCAGGTCAACTCCGCGCCGTTTGCGCTTCTCGCATTGGCGCGGGAACTCGCGGAGGAGAAGAAGGCGGCACCGGACAACTCCATCCTGAGCCGGCTTGTGCACGGTGAGGTGGGCGGCGAGAAGCTCGACGACAACAACATCGGCATGTTCTTCGTCACGCTGTCGATCGCCGGGCACGAGACCACCCGCGGCACTGCTGTGCACTTCGTGCGGCTGATGAACGAGCATCCCGACCAGTACGAGCTGTTGCTGGGTGACATCGACAGGTATCTGCCTAACGCCATCGAGGAGGTGCTGCGCCACTCGCCGCCGGTGGTCAAGTTCCGCCGCACGGCGATGGCGGATACCGAGATCGGCGGTCAGAAGATCGCGGCAGGAGACAAGATCTACCTGTCCTACCCGGCGGCCAACCGGGATCCCGCCATGTTCCCCGATCCGCACCGGTTCGACATTACGCGAAGCAACGCCAACCGCCACCTGGCGTTCGGGTCTGGGCCGCATTTCTGCATCGGCGCGCGGCTGGCGCGCTACCAGCTCGCGGCGCTGCTCAAGGAGATCGTCACGCGGATTCCGGACATCCATCCAAACGGCGAACTGGAGATGCTCGAGAGCATCTGGTTCAACGCGGTCGTCCGGATGCCGGTGGCGTTCACGCCGGAGAGTTGATTCGGCCGGGCATGTTCGGTCGTCGCGAACGACAACGCATGTTCCCGCGAAGGCTGGCCAGGTGTACCGCACGGCGCTGTGGAGACCCGCAATTCGACCGGCCCCGGGAGTCGAGCATCGAACGAAGACCGGACGAACATGTGCGGCGACATGCGTTAACTCAGGAGCCAATGTAGGAAATCTGCCATATCGAACCGTCGAGCCCGTTGGTTAGAGCTGTTGAGGATGCGATAATGGGTCTGGTCAAAGACGAGTGCTTGCGCCGCAAGAAGGAGGTTTCGCATGACGCAGTTCGAACCATTTAGCAGCGGCATCGGTGAGCGGATTCTCGTGGCGTTTCTCGGAGACAACGCTCATTGGCGGACGTTGGGTGGAATCTCTCGAGCCTCTGGATTGACCAAGAGCGAAGTGATCAAGTTTATCGAAGACAACGAAGAGTGCTTCGTTGAATCGAGCATAAGGCCGGGCGGAAGCATCCTCTACGGGATGCGTCACGACCTCCGCCAACGCGCCCTCTCGGCGGTGCCTGCTCAAAGCGCTCACCAGGCTACCGCTTAGCGGCGGGTTTTCCGGCCAATCTCCAAGTGGTGGTCGTGTGGCCGCACTCAGCCCGTTCCACGCCACCAGCGTCAACAGATTCGACGATACGCCCTGAATTGCCACCTTGGCAGAAGGATTAGACCAGGTCTGAGTGCCAGGTTTCATGTCCACCATTCGCCATGTACCCTCACCTGCATGATCGAAGTCGAGCATCGGCGCGAGGCAGACCTTTCCCCGGACGCAGTGTGGGAGGAACTGCGGCACTTCGACCGCGTGCTGAATTGGATCCCCGGCGGGGATGAAAGCACCATCACCGTCCGGGGCGAGGGTGTCGGCGCCGTTCGCGACCTGCAGTTGGCCACCCAGGGCCATGTGCGGCATCGGCTGGTGGCCCTGGATGACGAGCGGCGGGTGTTGTCCTACGAACTCACGGGCGGCAAACCCATCGGCATGAACGACTATGTGGTGGTCGCCACCGTTACTCCCATCGATGAGGGTCGCTGCACCATCTGCTGGTCCGGCCGGATGACTGCCGATGCCAGCCTGGATGAACGGCACGTCGGCCATGCCCTGGAAGTGGCCCTGGGGAACATGACCACGGGCATCATTGCGCGCCTCAAGGGCGAAGTGCCGGTCTTTGCGCGGCAACCGAACGAAGACTGGCAGCTTCGCAATGCCCGCTGACGGGCAAACCTGCCGCAGGATGGCCCTGGAAAGAGAACTCTCATGCCCTTGAACACCAGACTGGTCGGCAAATCCACCGACTCCTTCGTCCACAGTGTGGATGCCCGCTGGCTCATGGCCTATGCGGCAGGAATCGGCGACATGAACCCGCGCTACCTGGATACGGGGGCGCAGGCGGTGGTGGCTCATCCCATGTTTCCCGTCTGCCTGGAGTGGCCCGCGGTGCTGGCTGCGGGCAGGCTTCCCGGTTACGCATCGTCCACGGCGAAAGAACGCGCCCGGGGCGTTCACGCGGCCCATGATGTCTGCATCTACCGGCCGATCCATGCCGGCATGCGCCTTGCTACCCGCGCCACGGTGGCCGGTATCGAGGCCAAGGCGCCGGGCGCGGTGCACACGACCCGCCTCGATACGGTGGACGAGGCGAGTGGCGAGCTCATCACCCGCTCGTTCAATATCGGCATCTACCGCGACGTCGCCATCGAGGGCGAGCCCCGGGTGAACGACGCCCCACCGCCTCCGATCGGCGCGGCGACTACCGGCGGGGGAGCCATCTGGCAACTCGATGTCCCGGGAAACGCCGCCCACGTGTACACGGAATGCGCGCGCATCTGGAACCCGATCCACACCGATCGGGCGTTCGCGCTGGCGGCCGGTTTGCCCGACATCATCCTGCACGGCACCGCGACCATGGCCATGGCGGTAAGCAGACTGGTAGACGAATGCCTCGGCGGCGATCCCACCCGGGTCCGTCGCCTGGGCGGCCGGTTCGCGGCCATGGTGCTGATGCCATCGACCCTGACGCTCGAGGTCACCGGGATGACCGACAGCGCGGTCTTTTACGAACTGCGGAACGGCGACGGCCAGCCGGCGATTCGCGGCGGGTTCATCGGTTTCGAATGACTCGCAGCCGCGTGGTCGGTTGTCAACGCGCTACCCTTACAACCAATTGCGGAGCATGGCGTTCCAGCAGCGTCAGGACCACGAAAATCGAGCGTAGGACGATCGTTTTTCTTGGCGATAGCGGATCAACGGGATGCTCAAGACGGGTCGAACTCCCGCTTTTCATAAACGCCCGCGATCTGCCGGCCATCCCATACGTAACAGAGATGCCGCTCCTGGCGGACATTCGAGAGCAGGGGCGGGCGAAACACGGCGGCACATTTGCCCCCGGCCCGGCGAACGCTGTCGTAGGCGATGCCGTTCGATCCCGCTTGGCGCAGTGTTCTCCCCAGGTGCTGGCCCGCCGAGTAGTCATCGGTGTGATAGACGAGCGGTTGTGCGGTTCTCTGGCCGCGCAGGTCGTGCAACTCGCCCTGCAGGTCGACCAGGTAGACCCTCATGTCCAGTTCCATGCGCCGCTGACCGGTCGCGCGCATGAACCGTTCGCGGTGATGGCGGGTTTCGGCGATGGCCGTCTCAAGACCGTTTGCGGCGTAGAACACACCGTAGGCGCCATCGGAGAACCGGCTGCCGTTCGGGTTCAGGTGGGTGAACGCGGCCATGATGACGCTGGAACCCGGCCCGCTGACCCGGTCTTGGGGCGGTACGACCCGGATGTTCCCCACTTCGTCGCGCAGCCTGGGATTGGTCAATGCGTCCAGCGCGAATATCGCTTCGAGGTCCCGTGGTTCCGTCACCCGCTCAAAGAGTTGAATCGGCGGGAACCGGCTTGGGACGATGCGCCATGAAGGCTTCCACGCAACGCGCGCAATCGGCGGCGTCATGCCCAGCCGCCACGCTCCGCATCGAGGTATTGCCTGACGAGGAACAGGTCTGCCACCTGGCCGGACATCATCCGTTCGAGCGCCGAGCTGCCGTTGAACAGAGGAGCTGCATTCGGCCGTTTGACCCACTCATCGGCCGCCTTTTCGTCCGGCAGCAGGATCTGGAGAGCCTTGTAAATGCCCGCGATGTAGGAAATGCGCTCCAGAGTATCCATTGGCAGGGCGACTTCGGAGCCTTTCTTCCATTTGAAGTAGGTCGATCGGGCGCTGAGCCCGAGCAGCGTCATCTGCTCCGCCACCGAGAGGCGCCAAAGTTCCGAGATACGGAAGAAGGTGCGCAGCGCCGGGCCGGACAGGCCCTTGCGGTCCAGGGAGAGTGCGGGCAGCACTTGTTCGGCCACGTCGTGATCCATTTAGAGATAATTTTTAATATTAGTGTATATATGGATTAGCAGCAATCTCGTGGAAGATTTGCTCTCTCGGGAGGTAGATGATGTGTCGGCACATTAACGTGGTACTGACGGATGAGAACCATTGTGCTTAACGATCGAATCGATGAATGTAAGGAACCGCTCGAATTCTTGTGCGAGATCGTTGCTTACGGCAACGGCACTGTTTGCAAACGGTTGAAGTTGTCGTGGGACGTAATGAATGGCGATTTTGAAGCTGTTCCTCGAGATAGACGAACAGGTTGCCCGTCACATGGATTCCGGGCTGCGGTTTCCGGAACACGTCCGGGCCAATCATGAATACTTCGTGTCAACTCACCGGAAGTGGATTGGCCACCGCCAGGTTCGGGAAGCGCGAGAAATCGCGGTCGGCAGACCAGAGCACCCGTACGCCGTGATACAGGCAAAGCGCTGCGATCCTGGCATCGTGCACAACTGCGCCTTGCAGCAATGCGGGTCGGGCGATCCGCTCCAGGGAACCGAGGTAGCCTTCGCCTTCGGACAGAAAGCCACCAGTCAGACTTTCGAGTAGCCGCCCAATGGCGTCCAGGGCTATGCCGATCGGTGTAGGGTCCGTGAAGATCCTCGGGTTCGACACCACCGCGAGAAACTCGTGGGCACATGGCCAAGGGACAGATACAGGCTCGGGCCCGGCCACCGCATCGGTCAGCACCTTCCGGGCACGGTCATGGAATGGCATTTCGGGACGATGCGCATAGACCAGGAGATTCGTGTCGATGGCGATCACGCACCGTGCTCGCGATAGAGTTCATCCCGGATTCGGCTCCAGGGCGCACCCTCAAACTCAGGGGTAAGCCCGCTACCTCCGTAACTGGGAAAGTCCAGATCGCGACGAATTGCCTTGCGGCGGGCCTCAAGGCTGCGCTGCAGACCTTCCTCGACAAGTCGCCGTAGCGAGGTGCCTTCCTGCCGAGCCACCTGCCGGACCTGCTCGAGCAACTCATCAGGAAGCTCTATCGTGGTTTTCATACGGGATACCCGTACCACTAATATGGCTTAACCATATCCTCGTTGCCGACGGCGGGCAAGTACCCCTCAATGACCATTGGCCAGTCAACTCGCCTCAGTCTACGAGTTGGGGATAAACAGGCGATTCCGGCGGCCTGTAGGTCGGCGAAGTTGAAGCAAGGCCACCAATAGTGTGGTGCCGCCAATTTACGTTTCCTGCGCTTGGTTCCAGGTGTCGAAACGCATGATTTCCGAAACGGGCCGCCTCCTCACCGGCCCGAAATTGCCCATCGGGTAGCCCACCGGTATGAGGCACAGCGCCGCAAACGTCGCCGGCAGATTGAGGATTTCGCGGATTGCGTCCTGGTCGCGCAGCGCGAGCGTGGTGGGCGCTGCGCCGAGGCCCAGTGCCCGGGCCGTCAGCAGGAGATTCTGAACGCCCGGCCACACCGAACTGGAGGCCCGGTAGATGCCGAGCCCGTCCACCTTCTCGGGGTAGTCGAAGCAGGCGACGATGAGCGCGGGAATCTCGTGCATGTGCTCGATCTGCCACACCACCGCCTGCAACTGGCGCCTGTGCTTTTCCGGCGACAACTGCTTCGTGCCGAGGTTGCCCTCCAGGGCGGGCCGGATGTAGGGCTCCGCGAACTTGCGATTCTGTTCCGCGAGCCGCCGCTTGACGTGCGGGTCCCTGACAACGATCCAGCGGGAATTCTGCGTATTGGACCCCGATGGCGCCTGCCTGGCCGCATCGACCAGCTTGATCAGCAGTTCCTCGGGCACCTCATCGGCCTTGAGCTTGCGCATGGCGCGACAGTTGTAGATCGCTTCGTCCAGGGAAAATTCCACGGGTACATTCACTTCGAGCCCTTTCGACATTCCGTTTACCCATAACGTCAAACAAGCGGGCGATCATACACACTTGCCAGGGCACTTTTTTCTGCCAGCCGCATGGCTGCCATGGTGCCGGTGAAAACGGCACGACAGGCGAGCTCACCGAAAGCTCGACGTCGCTGGGTTGTTTCCCAGGATCATGCGGTTGGTCTTCTGGAAACGAAAAGCTCTGCTGCCGCCGATCGCCGTGCGTCGGCCCGGTCGGCGTGGCCCGGCAATCGCGGCGTCAAACCACGACTTCGATCAGATACGGGCCTGGCGTTGCGATACTGCGCGCAAACGCATCCGCGAATTCCCCGGCGGTTTCCGCGCGCATGCCCGGCACGCCCATGCCCGCAGCCAGCCCGACCCAATCCAGATCGGGACGGCTCAGATCCATCATGTCCATGGCCTTGGGCCCCGGATTGTGCGCACCGACGCGCATGAACTCGATCTGCAGGATCGCGTATTTCCGGTTCGAGAACAGCACCGTCGTCACATCCAGGCTCTCCCGGGCCTGGGTCCACAGGGCCTGCACCGTGTACATGCCGCTGCCGTCGGCTTCAAGGCTGACAACCCGCCGGCCGGGGCAGGCGATGGCCGCACCCGTCGCCGCCGGCATGCCCATGCCGATGGCCCCGCCGGTGAGGTCGAGCAGGTCGTGCGGGGCGGCGCACCGGGTATGCGTGTGCAGGGTGATGCCGGACGTCGCCGCTTCGTTGACGATGATGGCCTGCTCCGGCAGCAGCGCGCCCAGGACACGCATCACCTTCTCGGCATCGATGGGCCCTTCCGGCAGCCCGGGCGGTTCGAGAGCACTCACCTCCGGCTCGAATGGCGCCGCTCCGACCCGGTCCGCCAGTTCGGAAAGCGCGGCGAGCGTATCCTGACCCGGCACTGTAAGCTGATGCACAGCGCACCCTGCGGGCGTCTGCACGCTCTGCCGCCCCGGATAGGCGAAGAAGCTGACGGGAGCCTTGGTGTCGACCAGGATCAGGTGGCGGGTGCCGGCCAGAACCTCTTCGGCCTGCTCGGTGAAATAGGGCACCCGGTCCACCTCCACGCGCCCGGCACCCCTTGGCATGCGGGCAATGAACGTATCCGCGAGAAGCCGGGCGCCGGTCGCCCGGGCAATGCGGCTGGCAAGCGCGAGCCCGGCTTCGCTCACGCCGAGCCCGTTCAGCAGCATCAGGCAGGGCTCGCCGCTCATGAGCGCAAGAGCGGATTCGGCGACCGCGCCATCGTCCGGCGCGCCGGGCTCCGGCACGGCGAGCGGCTCGGCCGGGCCAGAGGCATCGTTCCAGGCCGTATCGGCCGGCAGAATCAGCGTGGCGATGTGTCCCGGAGGTTCAGCGGCCGCCCGGACCGCCTCGGCCGCATCGGCAGCGACATCTCCGGCGCTTTCCGAAACGCGCACCCATGCCGAGACCGGCGCCGCGAAGCCCGCGATATCCGAGGTCAGCGGCGCGTCCAGCGCGCGATGGTAAGTAGCATGCTCCCCCACGACGTTCACCACCGGGCTGTTGGCGCGCCGCGCGTTGTGCAGGTTGGCCAGGCCGTTGGCCAGCCCCGGCCCGAGGTGCAGCAGAGTGCAGGCCGGTTTGCCGGCCATCCGCGCATAACCGTCCGCCGCTCCGGTCACGACGCCTTCGAACAGCCCGAGCACCCCCCGCATGCCGTCCTGCTGGTCGAGGGCGGCTACAAAGTGCATCTCGGACGTGCCCGGATTGGTGAAACACACCTCCACGCCTGCATCTACAAGGGTCTGGAGGAGGGACTGTGCGCCGTTCACTGCGGTGCTCACGGCTACGGTGCGGCGCAGTCCATGCACTGGGCTGTGTACTGGCCCAGTGTCTTGGCCCGTCTTTGCCGGCAGTTCTCGCCCAGCCGGCCGGCGCGCTCGCGCGCTGGGGGCTGCCCCGGCTGCGCAAGGCGGTGCCGGGGGCGGAGCTTCAGGCCGTGGAGATCGACCGTCTGCGCAAAGCCCTGCGCAAGGAGGCGCCCGCCCGCTTGGCCAAGGGCGGCAATTGAGAGGCCCGACAGAATCAGGCTACCCTGCGCGGTGGCGTTCATTTCAATCGGCTTCCTGCTCGGCCCACCAGTCACCCCCGAGGGCGACGCGCCGAACGGCGACCGTGTCCGTCGGGTCATGGCCAATGTCGTGCGCCGGGGCCGGAACGTCCTGTACGGTGTTCGTAAGCCGGCCGAGGCCGGTCACCTCCACCTCGACCACGTCCCCGGGCTGCATCGGCCGTGAATTCGCGGGCGTGCCGGTCAGTATGATGTCGCCGGGCAGCAACGTGATATGGCGAGACAGGTCCGCCAACTGGTAGTCGATGCCGAAGGTCATCTCGCTGACATCGCCTTCCTGTACCGCAGCGCCGTTGATGTAGGTACGCAGGGTCGACGCGCGGACGTCGATGCCGCGTACGATACCGGGGCCGAGGGGGCAGAAGCCGTCCATGCCTTTCACCCGGGTCATGCCGCCCCCGTCGGTATCGCGGAAATCGTGGGCGCCGACGTCATTGGCCGGTGCGAATCCCGCAATGTAGTTCCACGCCTCCTCGGGCGGCACGTTCTTCATCGGCCTGCCGATGATCGCCGCCACCTCCCCCTCGTAGTTGAGGTACTGGCAATTGTCCGGGCGATTGAGCATGCCGCGATGCGAATTCACGGCCGTCACCGGTTTCTGGAAAAAGGTCGGGGTCACCAGTGTGGGCGCCCGAAACTCGATGCGGCGCGACTCATAGTTCAGGTGAATGCAGATTATCTTCGTGGGATCGCAAGGTGGAAGATAGGTGGCCTCGGCTTCGACCACGCGGCGGCCGTCCATCAGTACAAGTTCCTCGCCATCCACCGTCGTCCATTCCGCCCGGCCCTGGTACAGGATTCGTCGCTGTTCGAATCGTTCGCCCTTCAGTACGTTCATGTTTCTCTCGCCTTTTCTCTTCTATGACCCTTCAATGAGCAGCCGCTGACTGACCGCCTCGAGGAGTCAACGGGAACGAGGCAAAGCGTGTTTCCGTGTAGAACTCGCGGCTCAATTCTCCGCCTTCCCGGCCGAGGCCGCTGATTTTCATGCCGCCGAACGGCTGGCGCAGGTCGCGGTCGAAGCCGGAGTTTATCCAGATCATGCCGGTCTGCAGCCGATGGCTGACGTAGTGCGCCGTATCCTGCGACCCGGTCCAGATATAGCCGGCAAGCCCGTAATCGGAGTTGTTGGCGATGGCGATGGCTTCGTCCGGATCGGAGAAGGGAATGATGGTGGCCACCGGGCCGAAAATCTCCTCCTGGCAGATCCGTGCACCCGGGTCCACGTCGACGATTGCCGTGGGTTCGACGAACCAGCCCCTGTCGATACCATCGGGGCGACCGCCGCCGAAGAGAATCCGGCCTTCCTCCCCGGCGAGGTCCAGGTAGCCCATGACCCGCTCGTATTGCGCTTGGGAGACCAGCGGGCCCAGTCGCGTGCGTCGATCCATCGGATTGCCCGGCTTCCAGCCCGCAGCGGCTTTCTGGAACCGTTCGAGAAACCGATCGTAGATCTCGCGCTGCACGAGGATGCGGGAACCCGCGACACAGACCTGGCCGCTGTTCATGAAGATGCCCATGGCCGCAGCGGGCACCGCCTTGTCGAGATCGGCATCCGCGAAGACGATGTTGGCGGACTTGCCGCCAAGCTCGAACGACGTTCGCTTCAACCCGCGCGCCGCCCGGGTGGCAATGTCCTTTGCGGTGGCCGGTGAACCGGTGAACGAGATGCCGATGACGTCTTCGTGCTCGACCAGAGGCACCCCCGCTTCCCGGCCGTAGCCGAGAACCACGTTGTAGACGCCCGGAGGCAGCCCCGCCTCTTCGTAAATCTCGCAGAGAATGCCGATGGACAGGGGCGAGTTCTCCGATGGCTTGTGCACCGCCGAGTTGCCATACGCAAGGCAGGGCGCCATTTTCCACGTAGACAGCATGATCGGCGCGTTCCACGGCGTGATCAGGCCGAAGACGCCGGCCGGGTCCGTCATGGTATAGGTGAGCAGCGAATCGTCCCGATTGAAGGAGCGATCCCCGGCCTGCTCCTGCTCCGCGGCGAAAAAACGCAGGTTCCAGGCGGATCGCACCATCAACGGGTGCGGCCGGCCGCCCAGGTCCGGGCCGATGGGGCCGCCCATCTCCAACGTCTGCCGCTGCATGATCTCTGCGGATCTCGCCTCGATCAGATCCGCCGCCCGGAACAGGACGCTGCGCCGGAACGACGGCTTCGCGCGCGACCAGTCGCCCCCTTCGAACGCTTCTTTCGCCGCCCTGACCGCCCGGTCGATGTCCGCCGCATCGCCCCGGGCGGCAGTAGTTACCGCTTCTTCCGTTGCCGGATTGACAACCTCGAATACCCCGCCCGACGCGGCATCGACGAATTGTCCGCCAATGTAGTGGCGGGGCGAATCCGCAGACAGGGGAACCGCTTCGCTCATGACATCGCCCCGGAATCGAAACGGTCGCTGCAGCTCGCGCTCATGACACTGCTCCCGGATCGAAATGATGGCCGTACGTATCACGCACATAGTATTCGGACTGAAATTGCGCCTCGCGCGCTCCGCAGCCTACCTCTACCCAGAAACCGGATGGAGACACGCAGTAGAACGAAAACACCTGATCGTTGGCATGTTTGCCCAGCGAGACCACGATTGGGTGGTTCTCCTTTATTCTCTCGTAGGTGTGGAACACGTCATCGAGGGTGTCGACCTCGAACATGATGTGATTGATCCGGCCCCTGGGAGGCATGCCGAACGCGATCGAGTGGTCCCGGGTACCGCAGTCCATGAACATGATCTCCATCGGACGGCCGTCCGGGGCTTTCATGATGTACTCGAGACCGCCCCGCATGCCGAGCAGCCGATAGAATTTCCAGACTGCCTCGAAACCCTGGTGTGCAACCACCATATGGCCGAGGCCGCCATCGCCGGTGACGAATTTGCCGTACATGCCGCGTCCGGGATGGAAGGGCAGGTGCGTGTCGACGCGGGGGCCGTGGAAAAGCTCGACGGGATTGCCCGCGGGGTCCTCCAGACACATGAGTTCGAGAACGCACCGTTGCCGGGCAAGCTCGGTTGGGGCGATTTCGTAGCCGATTCCGTTCTCGTCGAGAATTGAACGAACGGCACGAAACTCTTCGGCTCCCGCGACCCGCAGGCCGATACCGATCAGGTCGTCGGCGCCGTCTTTCTCCAGGATGACCCGGTGGTGCCACAGGTCCATTCTCAGGAACAGCGTGTTCTCGTCGCTGTCGGGATGTACCTGAAGGCCGATTCCCTCGCTTGCGAAGGTTTTCCATGCATCGAGATCCGAAACGCCGAATCGTGCATAGCCAAGTTCTGTCACTGCCGTCATCCGTTGTACCTCCGGGTTTGTTGATCGCAGCCACCTGCGAGATCGTAGCGGGCGGCGATCTCGTCCGTTGCCCGCCAGAATTCGGGCACGACCTCCCACTCAGCCATTTGCTGGGCGCGCATGTGCGCGAGCGCGTAAGTTCTCGGCGCAGAGGCCAGGTAGAATCGTTCGTAGAGTTCCATCCTGCCACCGAGGGCCGAGCCCACCATGTCCCAGGCCGTGCGGAACAGGCGGGCGCGTTCGTCCGCGGCGATGTCGTCGGCGCCGGCGAGGTAGTTTTCCAGGATCGGCTGAAGTTCGTCGTCGTCGAAGTCGGCGCTTGCGGGCGTTGCCAGCAGGTTGTGCGAGCCGAGTGTCTTGAGTATGTCGTTCACCCGGACCATCCAGCCGGGCATTGTCGGGCGCAGGGCGTAAAACGGGCGTTCGTCGCAGATCCAGGTGCCGTCGCCGTAGTCCGAGGCGCCGTCCTCGGCAGCTTGCAGCGCCGCCCTCGTCAGTTCGGCGTACGACCAGAGCTCGCCGAGCATGTGGGTGACCTCGCTGCGCTTCTGCTGTCCGGTCACCTCGGCGATGCGGGTAGCGAGATCGTAGGCGAATTCGAGCTTGGCCAGGGCCCGAATCACCGTCTGCTGCATGATGTTGCCCGTCCAGCCGTTGCGCATGGCCGTATTGAACACGGTTGGGTTGGCGTTGCAGAAAACCCGGTGTTTCGGCACCTCGACATTGTCGAAAACGATGAACGCGTCCTGTTCGTCGAAGCGGCTGGAGAACGGATGATCGAAAACGTTGCGGTTCAGGCCGTAGTGATCCCGGCAGAGCACTTTCAGGCCCGGTGAGCTCAGAGGCACGGCGAAAGCGATGGCAATGTCGGGCTGGTCTTCGGGTATCGGATGCGCCGGATAGACGGCCAGCTCATCGGCGAACGGCCCAAGCGTTGCAAGAATTCGGGCACCGGACACCACGACGAAATCGGCGGTTTCATCCACCTTGCGCAGTGCAAGCTGCCGGTTGACGCCTTCGTAGTCTCGATATCGCTTGTCGACAACCGGGTGAATGATGGTGTGCGTGAGGGCGAGGTCCCTTGCGGCGGCTTCCTTCTGGAACGCACAAAGATTCTCGTACCCTTCCCCGTTGCCCGCTTGCCGCCAGATACTCGGCTGTCCGGCAAACCCGGCAAAGGTCACGTTCAAGTAGTCGGGTGTCCTGCCAAGCATGCCGACGCTATACCTGGCCAGCGTTCGCAGGCACGCATGCCGTCTGGCAAGGTCTTCGCGGCTCTTGGGAATGAGGTGGCTCACGCTGGCGACCCCGCCTTCGTGTTCCATCAGGCACGAACCGGCGTGCTCGTTCTGCCAGTCGAAGTACCCGGCCATTCCGGCCAGGGACCCCTTGAACAACTCGTGGGCGGTGACGTCGCGTACCGCTTCGCCATTCACCCAGACCGATCGGTAGTCTCGTAATCCGCGGAGGTACTGAATACCGGTTCTTGCAGACATTCGTTCTTTCTTTTCGGTTGCCAAGCAGCGCCACTAGCACCAAACGGGCTTAGTGGTCCTCCAGACTCTCGGTTGCCATCTGAATCGGGATAAACCCGACGTCGACAATTGATTGACCGTTATCCGCCATCAGAATGGTTCCTGTGACACAGGCGGAGGCATCTGTTGCCAGGAACTCGATACAGCGTGCAACTTCATCGGGCGCTGCCATGCCCCTGATGGGATTGAACTGCGTCAGCTTGTTCTGCGCCTCCTCGCGAGAAAGGCCATGTGCTCGCATCAGCAGTCCTACAACCGGATCGGTCATTGGTGTATCGACCCAGCCCGGACAAATCGTGTTCACTCGGATACCGTCCGGTCCGTAATCCCGTGCCAAAGACCGCGTAAGCCCGAGCAGGGCCGCCTTGGTCGTACCGTAAGCCGCTGCTTCAAGTGCGCCGAACAGGCCGCCAATGGAGGAAACGTTGACGATTGCTCCACCGCCACGCTGCCGGAGGAAAGGCACGGTTTCACGGGCAATGCGAAACGCACCGTTCAAGTTGACCTCAACCATCCGGTTCCAGTCACTGTCGTCAAGCTCGTCAACACGCCCCCGATCAGCGATCGCTGCGTTGTTGACCACTACATCCAGACCGCCGCACTTCGACACGAGTTCCTCAACCGCCTGTTTCACAGCCGCCGAATCGGCGACGTCACAGGGAAAGGGAAGGGCGCCTGTTTCGTTCCCCAGTGCATCCAACAGGTTGGCGCGCCGCCCAACCATACCGACGGCAGCACCCTGCGACCTGAACCGGCGGGTGACCGCTTCCCCGATGCCCGACCCTGCCCCGGTAACCAGTGCAACCTTTCCGGTCATGTCAGTCACTAGAACCTCTCTGCGATATGGCTGGTCTTTTCGACTACCTCAGCCAGAAATTCAGGGAGCCTTGGCAAGTCATCCAGAAACTGGCTCGGCTTGATCACAAAGCTCCGTATGCCCCCAACCAATTGCCGCTCAAGCGTGCTGAGCGCACCATCGAGGTCGGCTATGGAGTCCGGCGATTCAAATCGTCCGACAAGCCCACCGATGAACTCCAGCTCGGACATGTCCCGACCCGCTGCCGTCATGGCGTCGGCGATCCTCGCGAGGTCTTCGGGGCTGGTCGGCCCCGTGCCCATGAACCCCGATCCATACTCCACAAGTCGTCGAAGCATGTTGTCGTTGACTGCACCCCCCCCAAACCAGAGCGTCGGTCCCCCGGCACGATAGGGGCCGGGCTCCAGCCAGACGTTCTCGAACTCATAGAAGTCACCCCGGAAGCTGGCTGGAGATCCAGCCCAAACGGTCCGCATCGCCTTGAGCTGTTCGTCGAGAATCCGGCCCCGCCGTCGAAAAGGCACCTGCAGTGCCTTGTACTCGCTCTCGTGCCAGCTTACGGTCGGCAGCACCACCAGTCTCCCCTGTGCCAGCAGATCCAGGGTCGCGAGTTCCTTGGCAAGCAACAACGGATGCCTGAGCGGGGCAATCATCGCTGTGCTGAGTATTCGAATCCGCGAGGTTCTCGCTGCTATGCCTGACATGAGCACAATGTTGCTTGGCCATGCCGTCGAAGGGTGCTGGGTTCCCGGTCCGACAAACTCGCGGATGTTGAAGGGTTCGCCGTTCGAATCCGCGCCCTGACCCAGCACGATGTGGTCACTGATGATCACGCCATCAAAGCCGGCCTGTTCAGCCGCCACCGCCATCTGGACCTGACCCGGCAAGTCGCGCGGGTCGATCAATGTCCAGTTCTCGCTCAGTGTGAGCAGGAGTTTGATATCTGCCATCGCCCTTTACCTGAATTGCTTGGATTCCAATGCGTCTGCCACGTCAATTTCGACGCTCTCGGTGGCGTGCGGGTCTCCGCCTCATCCACCGGACAGCTTGTGCTGCAATCCGTGAAAGTAGGTGATCGCCCAGTCATGGGAGGAAGGCATGACGTCCGGCCGCGTCGATTCAATGATCTTCTGTTGCGCCTCGATCATGGCTTTGTCTTCGAGAAACGCCTGCATCGCAACCGCCGCCTGCCGTTCGCGTTCCTGCTCGTCGCCGCATGACCGATGAGGGCCGGCTGAAAAGAAGTACCTCGATCTCCCTCGGGACAGGGGCGTCACCGCCTGACTGCTGCCGCTGACTCCCCCGATGGCGGCACTGCGATCGGGTTGGGCGTACTCGAGGTGTTCCGCCGTTCCCGCTTCGAACAAGCCGGTCCACAGCACCAGCACGCCTGGCACCAGGAAGTCGTAGGTCAAGAGCACGTCCACGGCGCTGTTCTGCCCTGCCTGCCCGGGCGGTGAACGGGTACCCGTTGTCCATTTCGAGTAGCGCAATCCACGCGGCAGCGTTTCCCAGCGGGGATGGGAGTAGGCGAACTCAGACCCCGAACCGAAGCTCTCCGAATGAACATAGGTGAGGTGGCTGAAGTCGAGCAGGTTGTCGAGAATCAGCGAAGCTTCGGCCTCGTAGTCCAGTTGGCCAGGCACCAGCAGGTAGTCGGGATCGTCCAGATCGAAGACATCAGGAATCAAGTCGAGATCGGCGGCTTCGGTGTCCCCCATCCACACCCATATCCATCCAGAGCGACCTGCGACGGGGTAGGTTTTCACGCGCGCATGGTCGGGCACCGACTCCTGCCCCGGAATTTCCACTACGGACCCGGCAGCGGAGTACAGAAAGCCGTGGTACATGCACCGCAGATTGCCGCCCTCGCAGCGGCCCAGCGACAGGGGCGCCGCACGGTGGACGCAACGATTCTCGAACGCGACAAGCGCGCCGTTCGATCGCCAGAGCGCAATCGGCTCGCCCATGATTTCGACCGGCAGGGGCTTGCCCGATTCCTGATCAAGGTCCTTGGACCAAGCGGCCACATACCATGCGTTGCGCGGATACCGTGTTTCCATGCATGCGTCGCCAGCCGCTAGAACGAGAACTTGAATTCCGCGCCATACGCACGGCCGCGCCCAACGTTCAATTCCTGAATTCCAACTGTGCCGCCATTGGCGAAGTCGGTGCCTCCGAGGAAATAGACCTCGTCAGTCAGGTTGTTGCCGTACACCGCCAGTGACACGAATTCCGTAATGTCCAACTGCGCACGCGCACCCAGTAGCCCGTAGGAATCGAGGGTAATCGCGCCATGCTCTTGCAAGAACGAGCGGTGCTTGTCGATCCAGGAATAGTCGAGACTGACATTGAGTGTCATGCCATTGTCCAACCTGTGCGCGTAGTTGCCGCCGAGAGTGAACTTGAAATCCGGCAGGGCGGGAAGGTCGGCGTCGGTCGTCAGGCCACCCGAAGCCACAATATTCGGATACAGTTTTTTGTACTTGCCTTCCATCAGGGCGGCCGAAAGGTAGAGCGTCAACGCTTCCGATGCGGCCCACTCCGTCTCAAGCTCCAGACCATAGATTTCGGTATCCCCTACGTTTTGCGTGGTGGCCACCGGTGCGGGGGTGAATACGATGATCACGGACTGGGCGTCGCTCCAGTCCGTGAGGAACAGGGTCGGATTGAAGCGAAACACGCCGCCGAATGTGGCCCGCGCGCCGATCTCATAGGTCCAGGCTTCCTCCGGATCGAATGAAAGCCCGAAATCTGGCAAATCGGTACTGGCGGTGTTACCACCGGCGCGGAAGCCCTTTGAGACCTTGGCGTAAACCAACACGTCTTCGCCAGCTTGATACTGAACGCCGATGTGCGGCGACCAGTCATCATATTTGAAATCCAAGTCCGAGCCGGGTATGTCTTCGAGCGAAGACGTGACCTTCTCGTCGGTGTAACGAATGCCCAGGCTGAGCGAAAAGGCATCAGTCAAGTCTAGCGTACCTTGGCCGTAAACCGCGATCGACTCAGTGTCGATACCGGCCCGCACGCCGCCGGGCGGCAGCAGGTTGCCAATGCCAACTAGGCTCGACGCAGAGCCAACATCGCTGGAATCGTAGTAGTACAAACCCGTGACGAACGACAATGAGTCGCTGAACGCGGTGCCTGAAAGCTGGAATTCCTGCGAAAAGGCCTCGAGATCTCCGATCGTCTCCGTGGCCAGAATGTTGTACGGGGTGAGGTCAAAGTCCTGTGAGTACGTGGCATCGCTTTCCACCTGGGCCGTGATCGACTTCAGTGTCAGCTTGTCGGTCAGGACCCACTCGATCGTGCCCTGATACACATCGTATTCAAAGTCAAGGAAGTCGGGGTAGTTCAGGCCGCGAATGGTGAAGTCGCTCGGGTCGCCAAGCGGGGATATCAGAGTGTCATCAAAACCGGTCAGGTCCTCCGGCGGAATCAACATGTTCAGCGGTGGCGGCAGCCATACACCGGGGTTCGCCGCAAGAAAAGCAAACTGTGCAAACGGGTTGACGGCGCCGATGACGTTGGTGCGGCCGTTGGTTTCAACCCGGATCAGTTCCGTTTTCAAATCCACTGTCAAACGGTCGGATGGCTCCCAGCGCGCGCGGATGCGCCCTGCCTTGACCTCTTCTGCGCCTCGATCGATATCGTTCAATTGATCATAGACATACCCGTCCTGATCTTCGTACATTGCGGCCACGCGCACGTTGAACTGCTCGTGAATTGGCAGGGTCATTGCGCCTTCACCACCCTTGCGGTCGAAGTTGCCGAACGTACCTTTCAGGTAGCTTGAGAATTCGTTCTCCGGGGCGACCGAGACGTATTGAATCGCCCCAGCGATCGTGTTCCGGCCAAACAACGTCCCCTGAGGCCCGCGAAGCACTTCGACGCGCTCTACGTCCAGAAGTCCGAGCACATTGCCAAAGCCCGAAGGAAAGTAGACTTCGTCGATGTATGTACCTACTGAAGCTTGAGATTCCTGAGCGTCGGTACCAATTCCACGAATCGAAATGTTGCTGCCCGCTCCACCGCCACGCCCTGCCAGGCCGATGATCTGCAGCCCTGGCGTGTATTTCGCCACATCCTGCAAGTCCTCGGCGTTACGCTGTTCAAGAGCTTGCGAGCCCAAAGCAGTCAGGGCGATAGGCGTTTCCTGCAAACCGGTTTCGCGCCGGGTCGCCGTTACAACGACTTCTTCCATCCAGCCGTCTGACAGTTCTTTTCTTGTCTCAGAATCTTGCGCTGCGACAGAGCCGCTCAAAACAACGACCGGCGCGGCAACGCTGCTCAGAATTACCTTTTTGCTGATGTTCTTCATCGTGCCGCTCCGGAACAAAATCGGTAGATGGTCTTGTCAAAGCACTCGGCTCGGGTGGCATGTACGAGCAGTAGAATGCAGCGTGGCAAGTTCATTCCCCCTTTCACCCCACTTCGCCGTCTGTTTCAGGAATGCTAAGTCAAGCGCAATCATCCAACCAGTCGATATTTGTGAACCCTTACATAAAAAATCGTGATGTTATCTTTACGGAGCCCCGCGTTTGTCGATCGAATTTTCGTAGTGGAATACATCAACCTTTTCGATGCATTACTTAACAAATATTGATTTATTGGATGATTAGCCCTTGGTGTATGCTCTTCGAAGCGACATCAGTAATGGGCGGGGACATGCCTAAGCTGCTTCACATTCAATCGAGCCCGAACATCGGCAATTCGGTAACGCGCGACTTGTCCGACCAATTCGTCCGCAAGTGGACGGAGAATCACTGCAACGTCGACGTCGAACTGCTTGACCTCGCCGTCGAACCGCTACCGCACTTCGGCCCCGAGATTCTCCAGGCTGCCGGCACGGCGCCCGAGGAGATGAGCGAAGCAACGCGGGCCGCCATCGCCCTGTCTGACCGCCTCATTGAACAGTTGGAAGGGGCGAATGTTCTTGTAATCGGTTCGCCGATGATCAATTTCAGTATCTGCACCCAGCTCAAATCCTGGTTCGATCACGTGACGATCGCGGGCAAGACCTTCGAATACGCGGCCCCCGGGGTAGCGCGCGGGCTGCTCTTCGCCAAGAGGGCTTTCGTCATCGAAGCGCGTGGCGGTGACTACGCAGACCTGCCGTTCAGCGCATTCGACTTCCAGGAGCCCCTGCTGAAGGCGCTGCTGATGTTCCTGGGGATTTTCGATGTCACCTTCATTCGCGCCGAAGGGATGCGTATGAACGAAGAAGAGGCGGAAGACATCGTTCGCAATGCCCAAGGCATCGTTTCCAGGGTGGCCGCATGAGCGCCCAGCCCCACTGGGAATTCTCCGGGCAACAGCGCATCGAGCGGTACGAGGGCGATACCCTTTCCGATCGCATCCGGCCCCACCTCGAGGAAATAGCCGCCCGAGCCGCCGAAACCGAGGCAGTCCGGACCGTACCGGCCGCCAACATGCGCCACATTGTGAACGCCGGCTTCATCCGGGCATTGGTGCCGAAGGCCTGGGGGGGAGACCACCTCGACCTGTCCGAATATTGTGACGGTGTCAGGACGCTGACGAAGGCGTGCCCGTCCACCGGGTGGGTTGCCTCGGTTCTCGGCATCCATCCGCCGGCCCTGCCGCACTTTCACCCCGACGTTCAGCAAAAGATCTGGTCCCGGAGCGCCGACGTGGTGATCGGCTCTTCCGGCACCGCCTTGATGAAGGCGACGCTCGTCGACGGGGGCGTACTCGTTTCCGGACGTGGCCGCTGGTCTAGCGGTTGCGACTACGCCGACTGGATCCTGGTGGGAGTCAGGCTGCCGAACGTGGCGGACCCGCACTATCCCGAGCGGAGTTATCGGGATCACATGTTTTTTGCGCACCGCAGCCAGTACGTCATCGACGACACCTGGTACTCGACCGGCATGCGAGGAACCGGGTCCAAGGACCTGGTGTTCCGCGAGCTGTTCGTACCCACCGAGCACCTGGAACCGATTGACGGATTGAATCTGGGCTGGACGCGCGGAGAGGGCACCGTGGACGGCTGGATGTGCCGCGCACCCTTCTCCGCCATCTTCTCGACGTTTCTTCCCGCCGTGGCACTCGGCTGCGCGGACGGCATGCTCGAACAGTTCAAGAAGCGGCAACGAACCAGAAAGAACGCCTACACCCGAGCCAAGGGCATCCTCAACCCCGCCGGCCACATGCGCCTGGCGGAGTCCGTTCACGAACTGGAATCGCTTTCGGTCTATTTCAAGCACCTCCTGGACGAACTGCAGGACTTTGGAGAGCGCGGTGAACGGCTCACCCAAAGCGCCTTCATGGAACTGCAATCCAAGTGGCCTTTCATTACCGACCGCGCCGTCGATGTCATCGACCGGTTATTCAAGGGTGCGGGGTCGAGCGCCATCGCAGACTTCAACGCCATGCAGCGCTACTGGAGGGACGGCACCACCTGCAGGCTGCACACGGGCTCGGACTACGACATCAACCTGCAGCAGCACGGGCGCAGCCTATTGGGATTGATGCCGACCCCGGACCTGTAATTCCGGGGCAGTCAATACCCCACAGAAACATCCGAATAATCGATGTTTCTGAACGACCACATAAATTGCCCTGATATGATCGCGATTCGGACGGCGAAACCATCCCGGGAGTCGGTCATGGCTTTGAGAACCAAGAACCTGAATCTGATACCGCTGCTGCAGGCCTTGCTGGAGGAGGAAAGCGTGGTGGGAGCGGCAAGGAAAACGAGTCTGTCCCAGCCTGCCATGAGCGGTGCGCTGGCACGCCTGCGAGAAGCGTTGAACGATCCGCTGCTGCTGAGGTCCGGGCGCTCCATGTACCTGACCCCTCGGGCCGAGCAACTGCGCACGCGCGTGAACCGGGTCTGTGCGGAAATCGAGGACCTTTTCGAGCCTGTGGTATTCGACCCCGCAACGGCGGAACAAAAGTTCGTGATAGGGGCGCCCGACTACCTGGCGTATCTGATCAGCAAGGAACTGCTCCCGCGCCTCGCGCGTGAAGCTCCGGGAGTCAAGCTGAGATTCGTGGACGTTCCCGTCGATCTGCCGGAGTGGCTCAAGAACGGCGATATCGATCTGGCGGTGTGCGGGAATTTCGGGATCTGGCGCGAACTCGAGTACGAGCCGATATTCGAGGACCCTGTGGTCGCCGCCATGTCTGCGAGCCATCCACTGAGCATGAAACGGCAGGTCTCCTTGGAACAATTGCTCGAATACCCCTTTCTCGCGTTTGACCCGAGCATCGACCGGTTCAAGCACCCCAGTCGAACCGACACCGGCATCGCGAGCTTCGATTTCGCGCCACAGGTCACCGTAGGTCAGATTAACAATGCCGTCCTGCTGACACTTGAGACAGACTTTGTAACCGCGGCACCAAAGTCGCTTGTCGAGGCGATGGCCCGCAGGTTGCCACTCAAGCAACTCGACTTTTCTGGAGACGATCCGCCGGTCGATACCGGAATCTTCTGGATGAAGGCCCAGGGAGAAGCTCCCTCCATGAAATGGCTGAGAACGGTGATGAGGGAGAGCTTGGCCGGGTATTCGTCCATCCGGCCATGACCAGTCTTCTCGACGCCGACGATAGCGTTTCCGCCACCAAACACCACAAACAGACCGGGAACCCGAACCATGAATACCTTCAAGAACCTCGTGCTCGTCGCCAGCCGGGACGGCATTGCCGAAGTGACGCTCAACCGGCCGAAGGCCATGAACGCCCTCAGCGCAGACCTGCAGGCGCGCATCGCGGAGGTGTTCGAATCGCTGCAGGAAGACGAGTCCGTCGAGGTGGTCATTCTCACCGGTGCGGGCCGCGCCTTCTGCGCCGGCCTCGACCTCAAGGAGATCGGCGGCGAGGTCGAGGCCGGAAGGCCGCGGGCGCCGGGAAACATGCTGCGCGCAATCGGCGGCATGACCAGGCCGATCATCGGCGCCATCAACGGGTACGCCGTAACCGGAGGGTTCGAGCTGGCGCTCATGTGCGACATTCTCATCGCCTCCACCGAAGCGCGCTTCGCCGATACCCACGCCCGCGTCGCCGTCGTCCCGGGCTGGGGCCTTTCCCAACGCCTGCCGCGCCTCATCGGCATCAGCCGCGCCAAGGAGCTTTCCCTGACCGGCAACTACCTCGACGCCGCAACCGCCTGCGAATGGGGCCTGGTCAACCGCGTGACGGAACCGGAAGCACTGTTGCCGGCCGCACGGAGCATCGCTGCCGACATCTGCAGCACCGACCGCAGGACGCGAACGACCATCAAGCGCATCATGGACGAGGGCTGGAACGCGACGCTGGAGCATGGCCTCGAGACGGAACGCGGGGCCAGCCGGGCCCAGGGCATCTCCGCGGATTTCATCCGTCGACGGCGCAAGTCGATTCAGGCCCGGGCGCGCGCTCAACAGGCATCGACACAACGCGATTAACCTCCTGACAGACCGGGGCCGAACCAGGCCGAACTGCGGTTTGCCAGCACGCGAAGCACGGTAAAGAGGTCCGGCCGGCGCTGAATTTCATCGATGACGATCAGACCTTCCAGCGATTCCAGTGACGCTCGCGGCTCCTCGAGACAGATCAGGCTGACAGTATCTTCCAGGTCGAAGTAGTTCGGAGATTTCTCCGCGAGCAACGCCCGTGGCAGCTTTGTCTTCCCCGACTCATGGGGTCGGTAAGCATCGTTAACGGATTGCGCGCGAGCGAGGCTCGCACTTGTGCAAGCAGAGCAATGCGAGCGATCTTCATGGGCAATTGGTGCCATGAAATTCGCAGGCCTGATACAGGAATTTCAAGGTGCTTGTGGCTGTTCCAGAACTGGGCGGTGTATGGGCGCAAATCGATGAACGATTACTCAACTCGAAGAGTGCGAACCATTTGTCGCGGTCGCTGTCTGACTCGTGCTGATCGTCATGAAACCCGTCCGGGAACGCAAAGCTCGGTAGTGATGTTTGACCGCCAAGGTGTGAGAAGTAACGATGCCATGGACTGATCAAGATTTGGTTCTGTATCACGGGAGTAGTTCCGACGCTGCGGACAACATCCAAAATCGGGGAATCAAACTGGCGGAATGCCGGGCGTTAAGCGATTTTGGAAGGGGGTTCTATACAACCACCAACCTTCGCCAAGCCAAGTTGTGGGCAGATGTTCGCACCAGGTTGCGCCCGAGAAGCGGGGCGGCGGTACTTGAATTCAGAGTTCCCCGCAGGACGATAGCGGCTCTGCAGGGCATGTCTTTTGTCATTCCCGGCAGTGACTACTGGGACCTCGTCGATGACTCTCGACATAAGCCGGATATGGGTCACCGTCATTTGGCAGATGACTTGCCGACATATTACGATGTTGTCTTTGGGCCTGTAGCCGCGGAGATTCGAAAAGCGGTGAAATCCCATTACGATCAGATCAGCTTTCATACCGGTAGAGCGATCAACGTGCTTGAACATTGTCTGGCCGACCGTCTCGACTCTTCAAACCGCTTGTTCAGGCCAGTAACTCCATGAGTGACGGCCTATTGTCAAAGCGGTTCATTGAACGGTATTGGAGTGTTCTTGGCAGAACACTCGAGGACGTTTTTGAATTCGAATCTCATGGCCCGGCGGTCAAGCAACTCAGGCGGCAGATTCGAGAGTCGTCCGAGGAAGAGCAGTTTCTCTTTTACCATACTGAGCCGCTCTCGGTAGCTTCGGATATTTCAGGCCAACCGATTTGCGATCACATGTACAAAATCTACAGTGTAATCGCGAGTGATCTTCACGAAAGAAGCGCATATGCCCCGCGACGCCAGCGGGGTCCGCAACCACGCAGGTGATTCGACGACGGCTACCGTTTGGCACCAGCATCGCCCGGGCACAGGCGATAGGCTCATGGCCTATGCGGCGGGAAACAGCTCGCCGCTACAGCAACCGTAACGAAACGGAATAGTCGGCCCGTCGCTACGCCAGGCTCGCGCCGGTTCGCTACTGCGTAGTGGCCATGCTTCGGGCCGGCTCGCGCCTGGCGCGGATATCCTCGCCATGCGCCCAGGTGGCATGGGTGCCGCTGGAGATGCGGTGCGGCAGCATGATGCGGCACACCGGTTCCGCCGCCATGGCGCTCGCGTCGTACAGCACGCACTCGGAGCGGTCTTCGTTCATGTCGGTAACGAAGGTCACCAGGTAGCCGTCGTCCTCGGCGGTGGCGCCGGTGCGCGGGGCGAATCCGGCCTCGCTGCCGTAGCGGCCCTCGCCGAAGGCGACGGACGTGGAGCTGCCCGACTCGAGGTCGTGCTTGGTGAACCCGCTGAACAGGAACCAGCCGGGCTTGTTGAACGCGCTGTAGGCGTAGCGGTACTTGCGGCCCGCATGGCGCTGGTTGATGGTGCCGAACTCCAGCGTACGGTCGTCAAGCCGTTCTTCGGCGGTCGCGCCGGTGCGCAGGTTGAAGCGCCAGCGATGCAGCCGCGGCGCCATCAGGCCGACGTCCAGGTATGCCATCATGCGCGCGTAGCCGGGGGGCGCCGTGGGGTGGCTGCGCGGTTCCGGGTGCTCCTGGTAATAGCCGTCGAGAATCACCTCGTCGCCTTCTTCCCAGGCATTCACCCAGTGGAGCACGTAGGTGGGTTCGGCTTCGAACCAGCGGATCTCCTCCGGCTGCCCCAGGCGGGGGACGATGCCGAACCGGCTCGGCACGTCCCGGTGCATGCGCACCACATGGTGGCCGACCTTCAGGCGCTCGGCATCCCAGAACAGCGGCAGGTCGTTGACGATGGCGAAGTTCTCGGTGAACGCCATGTCGTGGGGCAGGCGCGGGCCCGGCAGCGGCACCGGCACCAGGTGCTTGAGCCGGTTGTCGGCGCCCACCACGCCATAGTGCATGTAGGGCGCTTCCTTGGCGTAGTTGAAGAACAGCAACTCGCCGCTGTGTTCATCGAGCTTGGGATGCGCCGAAATGCCGCCTTCGGGCACCCACTGTTCGGTGCCGAGCTGTTCCAGGGTGTAGGGGTCGAGGCGGTAGCCCTCGCCGCATTGATAGAAGGTCGAAAGGGCCATGCCGGCGTGCACGA
>JAPPHD010000012.1 GCA_028821125.1 Gammaproteobacteria bacterium | reverse complement strand
GCGTGAGGAAATTCCTTGAGGGGGGTTGACAGGTCAAAACATATCAGCCCGCATCCATCACCAACTGCCTGCTGCGGACGCCGATGCACTCGCCCTGCCTGGCCGTGCTCCCTCCAGCCGCTTTGACATACTGTCGAGTATGCCTGCACCGGCTTCCGGTCCGCGCGACCAGGCAGGACGGCGCCTCGACGCCCTCGCGACGGAAGTTGGTGACGGATGCGGGTTAGTGGTTCGTTCCCTGCAAGCCCTTCAGGGCCTGACAGCATGCAGCAGGTAGTTCACGTCCGTATCCCGGGTCAGCCGGGCCCGATGGGAGAACGGGTTGTAGGCCATGCCGGACACATCTTTCACTTGGAGCCCAGCCCGTCGAACGGCCCCGGCCAGTTCCGACGGGCGGATCAGCCTGGCGTAGTCGTGGGTGCCCCTGGGCAGGATGTTCAGCACGTATTCCGCGCCCAGAACAGCGAGCAGGTAGGCCTTCGGGGTGCGGCTGATGGTGGAGAAGAACAGTTGCCCGCCCGGCGCCGCCAGTTCCGCACAGGCCGCTATTGAAGATGCGTAGTCGGGAACGTGCTCCAGCATCTCCATGCAGGTGACCGTTTCGAACGCTCCCGGACGTTCACCGGCGAGGTCTTCCGGCGTGGCCGCGAGGTACTCGAGTTCGGCGCCCGTCTCCAGGGCATGGAGGCGCGCAACGGCCAGCGGCTTTCCGGCCATGTCGATGCCGGTGACCTCGGCGCCTGCCATGGCCATGGCTTCCGCCAGAATGCCGCCGCCGCAGCCGACGTCGACTACGCGTGCGCCTTTCAGCGGCGCCCGGTCATCGACGTAGCCGAGGCGCAGGGGATTGATGTCGTGCAGGGCGCGGAAATCCCCGTTGGGATCCCACCATCGGTGCGCGAGCGCCTCGAATTTCCCGATTTCAGCGTCGTCGATGTTCAATGCGCTATATCCCGCCAGCGTTCGGCGCGCGCACCGATCGCATCGATGTCCAGGGTTGTGTAGGCCCCGTCGTCAAACAGGCAGCGGCCGCCCACCCAGACGTGACTGGCCGCACCCGCCGGAGCGCCGTGGATGAGGGTGGCCACCGGGTCGCGCACCGGTACGAATCGCGGGGCGCCGAGATCGAAGGCCACGATGTCCGCCAGCTTGCCCGGCTCGAGGGACCCGGTTTGCTCGTCCAGGCCCAGGGCCCGGGCGCCGCCGAGCGTGGCCATGTGCAGCATGCTGGGCGCGTCGGCCCTCGTCGTATCGCCGCCGGTCTGCTTGGCGAGCAGCGCCGCCAGGCGCGCTTCGGAGAGCAGGTCCAGGGCGTTGTTCGAGGCGGCCCCGTCGGTGCCCAGGGCAACGTTGACGCCGGCTTCCGTGAGGCGCTCGACGGGGCAAATGCCGCTGGCCAGCTTCAGGTTGGAGTGCGGGCAATGGATGACGTTGACGTTGTGCAGGGCGACGAGGTCGAGTTCGTGGCCGGTGAGTTGCGTCATGTGCACCGCCTGGAGCGCCGGCGACAGGAGGCCGAGGTCGTGCAGGTAATAGATCCACGACTGCCCGACGCGGCTGCGCGCTTCGGCCACCTCCGCGGCGTTCTCGTGAAGGTGCGTCTGTACGGGCCGGTTCAGCTCCTCCGCGTACATCGCGACCTTTTCCAGGGCGCCCCGGGAAACGGTATAGGCGGCGTGGGGGCCGAACACCATGTTTATGCGGGAATCGCTCATGTATTCGTCATGCAGCGCCATGCCCTTGTGGAGCGCTTCGTCGGCGCTGCGGCTCCAGATGTTGGGGAAATCCACTACCGGGAACGCAACCTCGGCGCGCATCCCCGCGCGCGACGCGCAGCGCGCCACCTCATCCGGGAAGTAATACATGTCGGAGAAGGTCGTGATGCCCATAGAGAGCATCTCGGCAAGGGCGAGGCCGGTGCCGTCGCGCACGAATTCCCGCGACAGATTGGCTGCTTCCAGGGGCCATATGACCTCGCTCAGCCACTCCTGCAACGGCAGGTCTTCGGCGGCGCCGCGCAACAGCGTCATGCCGGCGTGCCCGTGGGCGTTCACCAGCCCCGGAATCACGGCGTGGCGGCCCAGGTCGACCACGGTTTCGGATGAGAAACCGGCCTCGACTTCCGCCCTCGGGCCGACGCCTGCGATCCGCTCGCCCGTCACCGCGATCGCGGCGTGTTCAATGACCGTGCCGGACGGCGCGACGGGTATGCACCAGCGGCATTGAATCAGCAGATCGCAGGGGGTCATCGGCGGATTATACGTCACGGAAATTCCGTCGCGACGCGAGGAGCGGCGCTCACCGGCGGAGCGGTTCGGCAACCGTCGGGCGACGACGGTCGAGCATGGGCCGGGAACGCCCGTCCAATGCCGTTTTCGTGCAGACCGGAGCGCGCTTCGAGGCACGGTTCGTGGTAAACTTATGACCTTTTCGGCACGTGCCCAAATGTCGGACCCGACCCCCGGTCAAGCGCGGGAAATCCTCCCCGTAAACATCGAAGACGAACTGCGGCAGTCCTACCTGGACTACGCCATGAGCGTCATTGTGGGCCGTGCCCTGCCGGACGTTCGCGACGGCCTGAAACCCGTGCACCGCCGGGTGCTGTTCACCATGAGCGAGCTGAACAACACGCACGCACGCCCCTATATGAAATCGGCCCGGGTGGTGGGTGATGTCATGGGCAAATACCACCCCCACGGCGACCTGGCCATCTACGACACGCTCGTGCGCATGGCCCAGGAATTCTCCATGCGCTACCTGCTCATCGACGGCCAGGGCAACTTCGGTTCGGTGGACGGCGACCCGCCGGCGGCCATGCGCTACACGGAAGTCCGCATGCACCGGCTCGCCTCGGAACTGCTCGCCGATCTCGACAAGGAAACCGTGACGTTCGTCCCCAACTACGACGACACGCTGACCATGCCGGAGGTGCTGCCCACCCGGGCGCCCAATCTCCTCATCAACGGCAGTTCCGGCATTGCGGTGGGCATGGCCACCAACATCCCGCCGCACAATTTCAACGAAGTGGTGGCCGGCGTGCTGGCGTTGCTCGACGACCCGTCGATCAGCATCGACGGGCTCATGGAGCACATCGAGGGCCCGGATTTTCCCACCGCCGGAATCATCAACGGCCGGGCCGGCATCGTGCAGGCCTACCGCACGGGCCGGGGCCGCATCTACGTGCGCGCCAGGGCCGAAGTGATCGAGGACGAGAAGCGGGGCCGCGACATCATCGTGGTCACGGAGATTCCCTACCAGCTCAACAAGTCGCGGCTCATCGAGAAGATCGCGGAACTGGTGAAAGAGAAGAAGATCGAGGGCATCACCGAGTTGCGCGACGAATCCGACAAGGACGGCCTGCGCATCGTCATCGAACTGCGCCGGGGCGAGCCCGGCGATGTGGTGCTCAACAATCTCTACGCCCAGACCCAGCTCCAATCCGTGTTCGGCATTAACTGCGTGGCGCTGGTCGACGGGCAGCCCCGGGTACTGAACCTCAAGCAGATGCTGGAGGCTTTCGTCCAGCACCGGCGGGAGGTGGTCACCCGGCGCACGCTGTTCCTGCTGCGCCGCGCCCGGCAGCGCGGGCACCTGCTCGAAGGCCAGGCGGTGGCGCTGGCGAGCATCGATCAAGTGATCGAGCTGATTCGCGAATCCCGCTCCGCCCCCGAGGCCAGGGCCGCCCTGATGGGCCGCGGCTGGGCGTCGGAGAGCGTGCAGGACCTGCTGGCCCGCGCGGGCAGCGATGCGTGCCGGCCGGAGGGCCTGGAGGAGCGCTTCGGGCTGCGCGACGGCGTCTACCATCTCTCCGAGGCCCAGGCCCAGGCCATACTCGACATGCGCCTGCACCGCCTCACTGCCCTGGAGCAGGACAAGCTGGTGGGGGACTACCAGGCCGTGCTCGACGAGATCGCCGACCTGCAGGATATCCTGGGGTCGGAGGAACGCCTGCAATCGGTCATCCGCGAAGAACTCGAAGCGCTTGCCGAAACTTACGGCGACCCGCGCCGCACTGAGATCCTCACCACTCAACAGGATCTCTCCACGGAAGACCTCATTCCCGAGGAAGACCTCGTGGTGACCATTTCCCACAAGGGCTACGCCAAGACCCAGGCCCTCGATGTCTACCAGGCGCAACGGCGGGGCGGGCGCGGCAAGGTCGCGGCCACGGTGCGCGACGAGGATTTCGTGGAGAACCTGCTCGTCGCCAACAGCCACGACACGCTGCTGTGCTTCTCCAACGTGGGCAAGGTCTACTGGCTGCGGGTGTTCATGATTCCCCGCGGCAACCGCAACGCCAAGGGCCGCCCGCTGGTGAACCTGCTGCCCCTTGGGCCCGACGAGCGGGTGACGTCGCTGCTCCCGGTGCGGGAATACGACGACAGCCACTTCGTGTTCATGGCGACGGCCAATGGAACCGTCAAGAAGACCGAGCTGTCGCATTTCTCCCGTCCGCGGCCGAGCGGGCTGATCGCCCTGGTTCTGGAAGAGGGCAACACCCTGGTGGGCGCCGCCATCACCGACGGGCATTGCGACGTGCTGCTCACCTCGAGTTCGGGAAAGGCCGCGCGATTCAAGGAATCCGATGTGCGGGCCATGGGGCGCGCGGCGCGCGGTGTGCGAGGCATCCGCCTGCGGGGGGGCCACCGGGTGATCTCGCTCATCATTCCGAGCGAGGACGGCTTCGTGCTCACGGCAAGCGCCAACGGTTACGGCAAGCGGACGCGCGTCGGCGAATTCCCGGTCAAGGGCCGCGGCGCCCAGGGCGTGATCGCCATGCGGTCCAACGACCGCAACGGCGACATGGTGGGCGCCGTGCAGGTATTCGAGGGCGATGAACTGATGCTGATCAGCGACATGGGCACGCTGGTCCGTACGAGCGCCGACGAGGTCTCGGTGGTGGGCCGCAATACCCAGGGGGTGCGTCTGATCAAGCTGCGCGGCGAGGAACAACTGAACAGCGTTGCGCGCATTGTTGAATCGAATGGCGCCAACAACGGCGGCAACGACGAAAACGGAGAAGAGGCAAGCGGAGAAAGAGCAAGCGGAGAAAGAGCAAGCGGAGAAGGAGAGCAGGAAGATGGCTAGCGCATCGCCGGCCGCGGCCATGGAATGGCGGGAAAGCCGCGCCAGGCCGTTCAATTTCTCCCCCGGTCCGGCGGCATTGCCCCGGGAGGTACTCGAAGAGGCCCGCGCCGAGATGCTCGACTACCGCGGCAGCGGTGTGTCCGTAATGGAGATGAGCCATCGGGGCTCCGCCTTCATGGAGCTCGCCGAACGCTCCGAGAGCGATTTTCGGGAACTGCTGCGGGTCCCCGGGAACTACCGGGTGTTTTTCATGCACGGCGGCGCCACCATGCAGTTTGCGGCCGTGCCCCTCAATCTGCTGGGAGACAAGGCCTCCGCCGACTACGTGGAAACCGGTGCCTGGTCCACCAAGGCCATCGGCGAGGCGCGCAAATACGGTTCGGTCAACGTGGCGGCGAGCTCGGCTGAAACCAAATTCGACCGGATACCCCCCTTCTCGGGCTGGCGGCTGGACGACTCGGCCGCCTACCTGCACATCTGCTCGAACGAAACCGTCGGCGGCGTGCAGTTCCATGACTTTCCGGACGTGGCGGTTCCGCTGGTTGCCGACATGTCATCGGAACTGCTCTCGCGGCCTGTGGACATCTCCCGGTTCGGCCTGATCTACGCCGGCGCGCAGAAAAACCTCGGGCCCGCGGGGCTCGCCCTTGTGATCGTGCGTGACGACCTGATCGGCCGGGCCCGGCAGGAATCCCCGAGCCTGCTCGACTATGCCGTCAACGCCGGTTTCGGCTGCATGTACAACACCCCGCCCACCTACGCCTGGTACATCGCCGGCCTGGTGTTCCGCTGGGTAAAGGCCCAGGGGGGCGTCGCGGCGATGGCGCAGCGAAACGCCGCCAAGGCGGCCCGGCTCTATGCCTGCATCGACGGCAGCGATTTCTACCGCTCCCCCGTTCCGCCGGAGAACCGGTCGATCATGAACGTGCCGTTCACGCTGCCCGACCCGTCGCTGGACGCAGAGTTTCTCCGCCTGGCGAACGGGCGCGGCCTGCTCAACCTCAAAGGTCACCGCAGTGTCGGCGGCATGCGTGCAAGCCTATACAATGCGGTGCCCGAGGCAGCGGTCAAGGCGCTGGTCGAGTTCATGACAGAGTTCCAGAATGAGTACGGATGATGCGGCGCTGGCGCGCATCCGGGACCGCATCGACGAGGTCGACCACAAGCTGCTGAAGCTCCTGTCCGAGCGCGCGGATCTGGCCCTCGAGGTCGGCAAGGTCAAACAGGCCCACCTGGACGGCGAAACGCCCGTGTACTTCAGGCCGGAACGCGAAGCCAGGATTCTCACCCGCCTCAAGGAGCGCAACCGGGGGCCGTTGTCCGACGGGGACGTGGCGCGCCTGTTCCGCGAGATCATCTCCTGCTGCCTGTCTCTCGAGCAGCCGTTGTCGGTGGCGTACCTCGGCCCACGGGGAACCTATACCGAACTGGCGGCGCTCGCCCAATTTGGCCAATTCGCACGGACCGAGCCCCTCGCCGGTATCGATGAGGTGTTCCGCGCCGTGGAAACCGAAAAGACCCATTACGGCGTGGTGCCGGTGGAGAATTCCACCGAGGGCATGGTCAACCACACGCTGGACTGCTTCATGGAGGCGCCGCCGGAAATCCGGATCTGTGCGGAGGTGGAGCTGCCCATTCACCACGCGTTCCTGGTTCATCCCGAGAGCGACGGAGGGGTGGAGCGGATCGTTTCCCACGCCCAGTCACTGGCCCAGTGCCGAGGCTGGCTCGATACCAACTATCCGGGGGTAGACCGGCTCGCTGTTGCCAGCAATGCCGAAGCCGCACACCAGGTCTCCGAAAACCCGGGGCTTGCCGCCGTGGCAGGCGAGATCGCGGCGCAGCGCTACGGGCTGAAGGTCGTTGCCGACAGCATCGAAGACCGCACGGACAACAAGACCCGCTTTCTGGTCATCGGCCGCCAGACCGTCGGCGCGAGCGGCCGGGACAAGACATCCATACTGGTGTCCACGAGGAATCGCCCCGGAGCGCTGTACCGGGTGCTGGAACCCTTCGAGCGCCACGGCATCTCGCTCAGCAGAATCGAAACCCGTCCGGCGCGGTCCGGCGACTGGTCGTATGTCTTTTTCATCGACTTCGACGGCCATCAGGAAGACGACACCGTGCAACGCGCCTTGGCCGAGGTGGGCGAAGTCGCGCTGGAGGTACGCAGGCTGGGCTCCTATCCGCGCTCCATCCTCTAACGAAAGTGCGGGTTCCATGAAACTGGCGATTGTCGGTACCGGATTCATCGGGTGTTCCTTTGCGAGGACGGCCGCCGATCACGGCCTGTTCGCGGAAGTGGTGGGCCTTGACAAGCACCGGGCGCGGGCTCGCAAGGCGCTGGATCTGGGCCTGGTGGACGCTGCCGTGGATCGGGTGCCGGACGATGCCGCGGCGGTACTGCTGGCGCCGCCGAGCGATCAGGTGGCGTCCTGGGTGTGCGACCTCGCCGATCATCCGGGGGTGGTGTTCGATGTGGCGAGCGTCAAGCAGCCCATCGTCAAGGCAGTGCGTCACAGGCTCAAGAGCCTGCCGCCGCGTTATGTGCCGTCACATCCGGTCTGCGGTTCCGAACGCAGCGGTCCCGAAGAGGCGGAGATCGACCTGTTTCACGATCAGACCGTGATTCTGACACCGGAGCCGGAAACGGACGCGTCGGCGACCGGCGTGGTACAGGTCATGTGGCGGGCGGTCGGCGCACATGTGCGGACAATGACCGTCGAGGAACATGACCGGATCCTCGCGGTTACCAGCCACCTCCCGCACTTGCTTTCGTTCGCCTACATGAATGGCGTGGAGCCGTCCATGCTGTCTCTTGCGGGAGGCGGCTTCCGCGATTTCACCCGCATCGCGGCATCGAGCCCGACGCTTTGGGAGCAGATATTCAGGCTCAACAAGGCGCCGCTGATGGCAGCTCTCAAGGCCTGCCGGCACGAGATCAGGGAGCTGGAGACCGCCATTCGCCGTGACGACACCGAGGCGGTTCGCACCCTGCTCGAATCGGCGGCGAATCGTCGCCGCGAGTTCGATGGCGCCTGACGGCGGCGATCCGGCCGCGCCGGTCATCTGCGTGGACGGTCCTGGCGGGTCGGGCAAGAGCACCCTGGCCGCGCTCCTCGCGGACTCGCTCCAGTGGCGCCACCTCGACAGCGGCGCGCTCTATCGGCTCGTCGCTGCCGCGGCGCTTGAACGGGGCATGAGCCTGGAAGACCGGGAAGCGCTTGCCGGGTTGGCGGCGCGCCTCGACTTCCGTTTCGAGGACGCCGACCCCGCCGTTTCCGGCGAAGCGCCCGGCCCGGACATACGTTCGGAGCCGGTGGGCGCCGCCGCATCCACCATCGCCGCCTACCCGGAATTGCGCAGCGCCATCCTTTCCCGCCAGCGCGCGGCGCGGCGGCCGCCGGGCCTGGTTGCCGACGGCCGCGACATGGGAACGGTGGTGTTCCCGGACGCGCCATTGAAAATCTATCTGGACGCGAACCCGGAGGTTCGCGCGGAGCGCCGTAATAAACAGTTGAAAAACAAAGGCTTGAATGTTAGTTTTCGCGCCCTTCTCGTCGGCATCCACGAACGGGATGCGCGAGACAGGGAGCGCGCTGCCGCACCGTTGAAACCGGCCGGGGATGCCGTCGTCATCGACAGCACGGCCATGAACCTCGACGAGGTGCTCGGGCAAGCGCTGGCGCTGGTGCGCGAGCGTGGCCTTGATCGATGAGCGGCGCCGCGCATGACGTCAACCAATGGGCCGCAAGGCCCGTGCAACCAGGAGTTGTCGCACGTTGAGGCCGCGCCGGCCACCGCGGCGACAGGAGATTGCCACTAGATGAGCGAAAGTTTTGCGGAGCTGTTTGAGGAGAGCCTTGAAACCATAGAGATGGAACCCGGTTCCATCGTCACCGGAACGGTGGTGGACATAGACAACGAACGGGTTGTCGTTCACGCCGGTCTCAAATCGGAAGGAAACATCCCCAAGAGCCAGTTTCTGAACGACACCGGGGATTTCAGCCTGGCCATCGGCGACCAGGTCAAGGTTGTCATGGAAATCGTCGACGACGGCAGCGGCGAGACCCGCATGTCGCGCGAGAAGGCCCGCCGGGCGGAGTCCTGGCAGATGCTCGAGGGAGCCTTCTCGAACAACGAGGTGGTTTCCGGCGTCATCAACGGCAAGGTGAAGGGCGGTTTCACCGTCGACATCAGCGACATCCGCACCTTTCTGCCCGGTTCCCTGGTGGATATCCGGCCGTTGCGCGAGACGACGCATCTCGAAGGCAAGCCCCTGGAATTCAAGGTCATCAAGCTCGACCAGAAGCGTAACAACGTCGTGGTTTCCCGGCGCGCGGTGCTCGAACAGGAGAACAGCGAAGAGCGGGAGGCACTGCTGGCCTCCCTCGAGGAAGGGCAGACGCTCAAGGGCATCGTCAAGAATCTCACCGATTACGGCGCGTTCGTCGACCTCGGCGGGGTCGACGGCCTGCTGCACATCACCGACATGGCCTGGCGGCGCATCCGCCATCCCAGCGAGATGGTCAACGTCGGCGATGAGGTGGAGGTGCGCATCCTCAAGTTCGACCGGGAGAAGAACCGGGTGAGCCTGGGCATGAAGCAGCTCGGCGACGACCCCTGGGTGGAACTGACGCGGCGCTACCCGGAAGGGTCCCGGGTGATGTCCACGGTAACCAACCTCACCGACTACGGGTGCTTCGCGGAAATCGAGGAGGGCGTGGAAGGCCTTGTCCATGTCTCCGAGATGGACTGGACCAACAAGAACATCCATCCCTCGAAGGTGGTCACCGCCGGTGACGAGGTGGAAGTGATGGTGCTCGACATCGACGAGGAGCGGCGGCGGATTTCGCTCGGCATCAAGCAGTGCCGGCCCAATCCCTGGGAAGAATTCGCCGTCAACCACAAGAAGGGCGAGCGCGTCACCGGCACCATCAAGTCAATTACGGATTTCGGCATCTTCATCGGGCTCGAAGGCGACATCGACGGCCTGGTGCACCTCTCCGACGTGTCCTGGAAGGAGTCCGGCGAGACGGCGGTGCGGCGCTACAGCAAGGGCGAGGAGATCGAGACGGTCATCCTGTCCATCGACCCGGATCGCGAGCGCATTTCGCTCGGCATCAAGCAGCTCGACCAGGATGCGTTCACCGACTACGTGGCCGCCAACGAGCGCGGTTCCACCGTCAAGGGCGTGGTGATGACCCTGGAACCCAAGGAAGCGGAGGTGAGGCTCGCGGAAGATGTCATCGGCGTTCTGAAAGCGTCCGAAATCGGCTTCGACCGGGTGGAGGACGCGCGCAAGGAACTGTCTGAAGGGCAGGAACTCGACGTGAAGATCATCAGCATCGACCGCAAGAATCGCGTGATCGGGCTTTCCATCAAGGCCAGGCAGATCGACGAGGAACGCAAGGCCGTCAAGGAGCACCGGAAGCAGGAAGGCACGCGCGCGGGTTCGAGCACGCTCGGCGACCTGATCAAGGCGCAGATGGGCAACCGCCAGCGCGATCGACAGAACGACGACGAAAAAGAGGGCTGAAAACCAACGCGATGACCAAGTCCGAGCTTATCGAAAAGATCGGCGCCACCCAGGCGCAGCTTCCCGTGCGCGACATCGAGCTGGCCGTCAAGACGATGATCGAGCACATGTCCCAGACCCTGGCGCAGGGCAGGCGCATTGAGATCCGCGGATTCGGGAGCTTTTCGCTGCACTACCGGGCCCCGCGGATCGGGCGCAACCCCAAGACGGGTGAGTCCGTGGGCCTTTCCGGCAAGTACGTTCCCCACTTCAAGCCCGGCAAGAACCTGCGCGAGCGGGTGAATGCCGGCATGCCGCGCGATCGGGCGCGGGGCGGCGCTTGATCTCGAGCGATCCCGCCTGGGAGGCGTTCATCAGGGAGCACCGGTGGGCGGTACTGACGAGCCTGAGGCGCACCGGGGCGCCGGTCAGTTCGCTGGTGGCCTACGCGGCGGACGGTGACGAACTGGTGGTCAGTACCCGGGCTGCGACCTTCAAGCACGACTCCATTGCCCGGGACGAGCGGGTCAATCTCTGCATTCTGAGCGGCCGGGAACCGTTCGATTTCGTCGCCGTGGAAGGGTGCTGCAGCATCGAGCGGAACGATCTGGTGCCCGCGACGAAACTGGTGTTTGCCGCCATAAGGGACACGCCCTATCAGGAACCGGAAGACCTCGAAGGATGGCTCGAGCAGGAAGGGCGGGTCATTCTGCGCATCCGGCCGCTACGTACGTACGGGGTGATTCGGGGGCTCGCCGACGAAGCCTGAAGCTCCGCCGGTGTACTTGCATGGAACAAATCGCAAACCTTTGATTTTAAAAAAATTTCTATTTAACATAATATCTTCAATCTCACCAGCGAGTTCGCATACGGCGCTTCCCTTTCGGCGCACGGCCACATCATCCTGCTGCATTCAAGGATCTCAGACGAGCTTAACGCGCCGAAAGGGAAGCGCCGCATACGAACTCTTTCCCGAAACCAGGTGTTGTTCCTTCAACGTCAGCGTCCCGGCGGGGCGGGTTGGGAACTTGCATGGAACAATGTGTAACCCTTTGATTTTACTTGGCGGGGCCGGAGAACCTTTTTTTCAGATCCCGCCAGCAATCGGCGTAGTCTGTCTGGCGGGCTTGGGTGGTGAGCGCGAACGGGGTGGGTTCTATGACGCGTGACGACTCGAACATGAATGCCAGGGTGTCTTCGAGGTATCTGGGCTTGAGTTGCGCGCGGCTGGCGGCTTCGAAGGTTGCCGTATCCGGGCCGTGCGGGGTCATGCTGTTGTGCAGGCTCGCGCCGCCCGGCAGGAAACCCTCCGCCTTGCCGTCGTAGACGCCCCGCACCAGGCCCATGAATTCGCTCATCACGTTGCGGTGATACCAGGGCGGCCGGAAGGTGTTCTCCGCGACGGTCCAGCGTGGCGGGAAGATCACGAAATCCGCGTTGGCTGTGCCCGGCGCGGGAGAGGGGGAGGTCAGTACGGTATTTATGCTCGGGTCGGGGTGGTCGAAGCTGACCGATCCGATCACGTTGAAACGCGCCAGGTCGTAGCGATAGGGCGCGGAATTGCCGGTCCAGGCCACCACGTCCAGTGGCGAGTGGTCGAGTTCGGTGGCGAACAGGTTGCCGGCGAACTTGGTGATGAGTTCGAACGATCCTTTCCGGTCCTCGAATGCCGCGGCCGGGTACTCGAAGTCGCGGTCGTTGGCGTAGCCGTTCGCACCTACGGGTCCGCGTTCCGGGAGTTCGAAAGGCGCGCCGTAGTTTTCGCAGAGGTAACCCCGGGCTTGTTTCGCAGCCAGTTCAACACGGAATTTCATGCCTCTCGGCAGAACGGCGATGGCGCCGGGGCCCGCCTCCAGCACGCCGCATTCCGTGTGCAGGATCAGCTCGCCGAGTTGGGGCACCAGCAGCAGCTCGCCGTCGGCGTTGCAGAAATGACGGTCGGCCATGGAACGGTTGGCCAGGTAGACGTGGACGCCAATGCCCGTGTGGCCGGCGCAGTCGCCGTTGGCCGCCAGGGTTACGAGGCCATCGATGAAGTCCGCGGGTTTGTCCGGAATCTCCAGGGGGTCCCAGCGCAGTGGGTCCGGCGGCGGATTCCGTCCGGCTAACGGCGCCGTTTTCAGCCGATCGTGAGGGATGGGCCGATAGCCACCCTGGAGCACCGACGGGCGGATACGGTAGAACCAGGTGCGCCGGTTGGTGGCGCGCGGCACGGTGAAGGCCGTTGTGCTGAACTGCTCGGCGTAGAGCCCGTAGGCGGGCCGTTGAGGGCTGAATCGGCCGCGGGGCAGGGCGCCGGGCAGCGCTTCGGACTCATGCTCGTTGCCGAAACCGTTCAGGTAGGCCGTTTTCATACGCGCATCTCGAGTGCTTTCAAACCGCGGAACCTGAGCCTGGGATGGTAGGCGGGATCGACGCGGATTTCCGGTGCGTCGAATGCTTCGAAAAACGCGCCCAGGGCGATTCGGCCCTCGATGCGGGCAAGTGACATGCCGGCACATTGGTGGATACCTGCCGCGAAGGCGAGGTGACGGTTCGGCGTACGGTCGATGTTGAGGGTCTCCGGGTCGGCAAAGGCGCGCGGGTCGCGGTTGGCGCCGCCGATGCAGAGCGTGATCTGGTCTCCGGGCCGCAAGTCGCGCCCGCCGATGGTGACGGGCGCGGTGACCTGTCGGTTCCCCAATTGCACCGGGCTCTGATACCGGAGAATCTCTTCCACGGCCTGGCGGATCGATGCCGGATGTTCTCGCAGCCGCCGCCGAGCATCGCCGTAAAGGGCAAGCATGTGAATGCCGTTGCCGATCAGGTTCGTGGTGGTCTCGTGCCCGGCGTTCAGCAGGAAGATGCAGTTATGCAGGAGTTCCGCTTCGCTGAGATCGCCGCCGTCCGCCTGCCGCACCAGTGACCTCAGCACGTTGTAGCGCTCAGGCGCCGGCCGCCGCCTCCGGTAGGCGATGAGTTCGCGCAGGTAGGCCATGAACTCCCCCACGGCCTCGTTGCCGATGCGCGCCTGCTCCGGCGAGATCGCGGGCTCGAGCGCGCCGAGAATGGCCAGCGACCAGCGCCTGAGATGAGCGCGCTCCGAGGCCGGAACCGACAGCAGGATGCAGATGATCTCCACCGGCACGGCGGCCGCGAAGTGCTCGATCGCGTCGAATTCCCGGCGTTCCCGCAAGCTGGCGATGCGCTCGGTGACGAAGTGTTCCAGGGCGGCCACCGCGGGCTGGATGTTCTTCGGTTTGAGCGCGTTGACCAGGGTCTCCCGAACCCGCGTGTGGTAGGGGGGATCGTTGAACACCAGGCTGGTGGTGTGGTGCTCGTAGAGCGGGGAATCGCCGAATTTCGGGCGGAAGAAATCGTGCTTGTCGGAACTGAACGTACTGCCCTGATAGACGGCAACGCAATCCGCGTGCCTCGTCAGGAGCCAGGAGCCGTCGCCAAGGCGATGTACGGGCCGCCGTTCCCGGAGCGCGGCATACCATGGAAACGGGTCCCGGACGAATCCGGGCGGTGGGCATTCGAGGCTGAATCCCTCGATATCCGACTCCGGGGCAAGCGCTGTTTCACTCATCGGCTTGCCGACGGTTCAACCGGAGTCCGCACCGGGTACCTCGCAGACCTGGTCCGTGTCGATCCTGACCTGCACGGCGCGGTTCCTGTGCGGCCCGGCGCACCAGGTGGGCATGACCATGGAATACAGCCCCGCACCGCCGGCGGTCAGCATCACAATATCGCTTGGACGGTCGAAACAGGGCAATCGTTCCCGCGTTCCCGGCTTGCCCGCGAATGCCGGCTCATAGCGCGCAAGCTCCGCCACCGGATGGCTCGCAAGCGCACAGAGGCGTTCGGCAACCTGAACACGGGACAGGCCGGCGCCCGCCAGGATGGCGGCGTGTTCCGGATTCAGCACGACCACCGCCGCGCCGCCCCTGAGCCCGGCGTTGTTGGTCGCCAGGTTGGCCAGTCCGATAGCCAGTATTTCCAGAAATCTCTCATGACGTTCCGGGTCGTCACCGGATCCGCTGAAAAGCACCGAATGCGGCGCCTCCGCGCCGATCACCGTCACCACGCTCTCATCGGCCTCGAATCCGCTGTGGACGTGCAGGGGCTGAAACGGGCTCGCCTCTTCGTCCTCGGCAAGACAGTAGGTGAACTTGCCGGGGTGCCCGAGCAACGCCATATCCGACGTTCCGGGCCGCCCGCCGCCGATGTTGATCATGGCGAGCCTGAGCGCCCGGCCGATGCAGGCATTGGCGCGGTGTCCGGGCCCCAAGGCGCCGAAGCCGGAGGCGATGGGCCCGCACCACTGCCGGGCCGGGCCATTGACGACGATCAGGGGCGCCGTGCAGTGAGTGGTGGATTGCATTTCGGTGAGATCGAACCGGGGGTCGAGGACGGCCCGCACGGCGGCGATGACCACCGGCATATGGTCCGGTAGACAGCCGGCCATGACAGCGGCAACCGCGACTTTCTCGACCGTGGCGATCCCTCCGGCCGGCCCCATCCGGCCGAGAACGAGGTCGCGGTCGAGACCGGCGGCCAGCGCCATGCGTGCGACCCGTGCTTCGGTGGGCACGATGACGGGCAGCCCGTCGGTGCACTCCAGGTCGTGCAGGCGTTCCACCGCGGCCGCTTCGTCGACCGCTTGCAACAGGCCGGTCAACACGTCAACCAGTCAGTGCCGCAGCACGATGACGCAGCGCCGCGGCGGTGCGAACCTGGCTCAATCGGCAACCTCTACCCACAAATCAGTGGGCCAGCGCCTCGACGATTTTCGGGGCGATGGCTTCGGCCACGGCGCTCAGATTCGCCTCGCCGGTACCGGCGACAGGATGCGGCAGGCGTAGCCGAGGCGCATCGGGCATGCCCAGGGACTCCGCCACGAAGTCGCCCTGAGGCCAGAAGTCTTCGGTGACCAGCGATACCGCCGGAATGCCCAGCCGGGCGATTGCAATGCCGTCACGCACGGTGCCGGTGGTGCAACTGCCTCAGTGGCCGTAGGCGGCAATCGCCGCATGACAGTTCTCGCCGATCTCTTCGAGCATCTCCGGCGGCGCGGGGATGGATGCGTTGCCCTTGTTGTAGGTGCGCACGGTCAGGCGCGGCAACAGTCGCTCCATGGCTTCAGCCACTTTTTCGAGGAAGCGCTCGGAATCGGGAAAACCGTTGGCCAGGAACGCCATGCACGGGTCGTTCATGCGCATGAGGTCGATTCCGAGGCCGTAGGGTTCGCGCTCGACGCCGATCGCCGCGCGCGGGTCGTGGAACTCGAGCATGGTCGGTACTCCTTGAGGGGCGGCGGGTATGATAGCGCAGGTTTTCAGGCAACTTCGCGGCGGCAACCGGCGACGCACTCGAATGCGTTTCTTCGAAGACATACCCGACGATTACCACAGCGTGGTGGGGAGCTTCCCGCTCACCGAAGCCGCGGTAATCGAGTTCGCCACCGCCTGGGATCCGCAGCCCGCCCATACGGACCCCGTCGCGGCCGCGGAGTCGATATTCGGCGGTCTCGTAGCCTCGTCCGCGCACCTCTTTGCAATCTGTTCGCGGCTCTTCACCGATCACGAAGACCGCATTCAGGCCATCGCCCTGCTCGGCAAGGACAAGCTGCGCCTGCCGAACCCGGCCCGGGCGGGGCGGGTGCTCATCTACGAGACGCGCTGTATCGGCAAGCGCGAGTCGGGCAGCCGCGGGGATGCGGGGATCGTCACCCTTGCGGACCGGGTCACCGACGACCGGGGGGCCGTTGTGCTGACCCAGGAAGTGACCCTGCTGGTGAGGAGGCGAAACGCTGTTCCGGGCCGGTAACGCCAAACACGGGATTTGGTACCCGGTGGCGGCATCACTCATTCCGCCCGACACGCGGCGGCTCGAGCCCGAGGAGCCACGTGGAGTAAACCACGCGCGAAATCGCCCGCCGGTTGCGGTTACAGATGCGTTTCAGGTGTTTTTGTCGTTGCCGTCCCGGGCCCAGTTCCTGGCTTCTTGAGACGACACCCATCTGAGCGCATTCCCCAGCAGCCGCCGAAAACCGGGATTGTCGAACGCGGCGGGACTGTCTCCCACGTCCGAGGCGACGACCGGGCTCGACCCGGCGCGGTTGGCCCAGACGATCAGGTCACTGCCGGGCGGGTGGTTCCAGGCCGCCTGCTCGTCGGGCGGCGCCAGCGGGGGCGGCGTGAAGTTCTCTGCCTTGAAGTCGTAATCGCCGCGCAGGAGCGGCGTGACGCCGTTTTCGAATCCGGATGTCTTGAGATAGATCTCGTCGGTGATCTCGAACCCGTTCTCGAGCCCTTCGAGCACCGGGTGCTCGCATTGCGGCACCAGGCGCAACGTCGGATTCGGATGCGGCCCATGACCCCCTCGATAGCCGGAGCCGGGCACTTCGGCACCGTCGAGTTCGCCGGCCTGCAGCATGAATGACGAGCCGGTGATCTTCCGCCAGAGCGGCCAGAGCGGCCAGGAGACCGTGGCGTGGTTGAGCAGCACCAGCCCGGTTCCCCGATCCAGGAGCGCCTCGATGCCGGCCCGGTAACCCTCCGGTGGAACGCCGGTATCGTTGGCGCCGTCGTGCAGGAGCCCGATGCCCGGGATGCCGGACATGTCGTAGAAGAGCACGGCATCGTAAACCCCTGCGTTATCCGGCCGGAGCAGCACTTGGGCCGCGGGCTGCTGAACGAGGGTGGCCGTCACGCCCCCCATGCCGTCGAACATGGCGAGAAAGGCGTTGTGGTCGAAGTCGTGCCCCTTGCTGACGATCAGGACATTGGTCCCGTTCATTGCGATTCTCGCCCGTCCGCCCGCATCAGGTGGGCTGGCCGCCGGCCACGTCGATGAACTGCCCGGTCGTCCACTCCGCGGCGGGGGAGGCGAAGAACACGGCGGCGGCGGCGCAGTCTTCCGGCGTGCCGGTACGCCCGAGCGGAATCTGCGGCGCCATGGCGGCAATCGCTTGCTCTTCGGAGATCTTCATCGTCTCCACCAGCATTTCCGTGACGATCACGCCGGGGGCGATGCAGTTCACGGTGATGCCCTTCGGTGCGAGTTCCACGGCCAGCGTGCGGGTCATGCTGATCATTCCCATGTTGGCGGCGGAGTAAACGCCGAAACCCGGAGTGGGCCTGTGCGCGGCGATGGAAATGATGTTGATGATGCGCCCGCCGTTCTGCATGCGTTTTGCGGCCTGCTGGGAACCCCACCACTTGGTTTTCATGTTGAGCGCGAGCTGCTCGTCGAACTTGGCGAGGGAAATCTCGGGCAGGGAGTACATCTTGCGGTCCAGGTTGCCGCCGGCGTTGTTCACCATGATGTCCAGGCCGCCGAATTCCTCGACCACCCGGTCGAGCACCTTGGGAATGGACTCGAAATCCATCACGTCCGCCGACAGGCCCAGCCCGCGCCGGCCGCGTTCCTCGATCTCACCCGCCACGGCCTCCACGTCGTGCAGGCGCCGGGCCACGACCGCGACATCGGCCCCGCAATCGGCAAGCGCAAGCGCGATGCCGCGGCCGATGCCGCGCCCGCCGCCGGTGACTACCGCGACCTTGCCGTCGAGGCGGAAGCGTTCAAGCATGTTCATGTGGGTCTCCTTCAAAGTCCGGGTTCCCTTTCTGCAGGGCGATGGACCGGTTTGGGTTGGTCGCCGACCGGGCGCCGGCCCGGCGCCGGGCACAGGAGCGGGCCGGAACACCGCAATGGGTCGGCGAGCGCAATCTCCTGCCCGAAACCCCTGCCGTTCGGTGCGGCCGTGTCAGGCCGTCTCTTCGGAATTGAGAATGCTGTAGTCCCGTTTCTGGAAATACCAGCGCCCGTCCACCTTGACGTAATCGTCTTCGTAGCGGCCCGTCACGTAGCGCTTGCCGCCGTCCTTCTGGTGCAGCACTTCCTGCTGGTACCAGGTTCCGTGAGCCGTGTCTCCGTCAACGACGATGGGCCCGGCGGATGCGAAGAATCCCACGAAGGAAAAGCCGGCCATGGCCTGTTGCCAGATCGGGTAGAAGTTCTCCTTGCCGGCGATGGGGCCCGCGCCGGGCAACGACCAGACGGCGTCATCGCGCCAGTTGGCCTGCCAGGCATCGCCGTCGAAGCGCATGACGGCGTCGTTGTAGGAATCCACCAGTTCGCGGATGGCGAGCCGGTCCTCGATGGGTCCACTGCTGATCATGCGGGGGTGCTCCTCGTGGGTTGATTGGCGAAACCGCGCATCTAACCATGGAAACGGCTTGCAGGCGAGCGCTGGAACCTTGGCCCGGATCCTGCCGGCGTGGGTTTGTCGTCGGTGCGCGCACACGGGATGGGACTGAACGGCGGCGCCTGCCGACAGGCTTTGCGCGTCAGCGCGCTCGCGTACGGGACGGGCCCGCAACTGCGCGGGACGTCAGCCGCCGCAGGTCTCCTGCCAGGGAATAGAGAACGGGCACCAGGAACAGGGTGACCAGCGTCGACACCGCAAGGCCCCATCCGATGGCCAGCGAGACGATGCTGACGATCGGATCGTAGCCGCCGATGCCGTAGGCGCTCGGCAGTACGCCGCCGAGGGTGGTCAGCGTGGTCACCATGATGGGCCGCAGCCGCTCCACCACCGCGCCGACCATGCGTTCGGCCGCCTCGCCGCGGGCGGACTCAGCGGTCCCCTGCAGGCTGCGGTGGATCGAATCCACCATGACGATGGAGCCGTTGACGACGATGCCCGCGAGGCCGATGGCGCCGAGCATGGCGAACACGGTCATGGGCTTGCCGTGCAGGAAGAAGACCAGGAAAACCCCGGCCACGGCCAGCGGTATCACCAGCATCACGAACAGTGCCTCGAGCAGCGAGCCCAGCATGAGCCAGATGACCAGGGCGATGCCCACCACGGCCAGAAGGGCCGCGACGCCCATGCGCGCCGTGGTCTTCTGCGTTTCGACCGCCTCGCCGCCGTTGAATACGAAGAGCCCCGGAATCCGCTCGAATCGGGGGAACAGCTCCGCCTCCATCCGCGCGGCGAAGCTCAGGGGCGTAAGCCCGCTCGATTCCAGGAAACTGGCGCGAACGGTGGCGGCCCGGTAGCCGTCCCGGTGATAGATGCGGGTCAGGGAGGGGACCTCGATGGGCTCGACCACATCGCGCAGGCGCACCAGTTCGCCCGTGGCGGAGCGCACCGGCACCTCGAGCAGCGCGTCGAGGTCGCCCCGCGCGGCGGGGTCGAACTGCACCCGCAGTTCGGTGGTGTTGTCCAGGTCGCGATGCTCGCTCGCCTCGATGCCGTAGAAGGCGGCGGCCAGGGTCTGCCCGACGGTTTCCGGATCCAGGCCGCGCAACGCCAGTTTCTCGTAGTTCAGGTTCAGTTCGAGCTGGGGGGTGCCGGGCCGCTCGTCCACCTGCACCTCGATGACGCCGGGCGTGGCCTGCAGGTAGCGCTCGATCTCGAATGCCACGCCGCGCCGGACCTCGTCGTCGTTGGAGAGTACGTGCACGGTAACCGGAAGATCCGTGGGCGGGCCGAAGTACTCGGACTGGTACAGCACGCGCACGTTGCCCGGAACCCGGAGCGAGTCCGGCAGGAGTTCGATCCATTGCGCATTGGTGTAGCTGCGCGGCCAGCGGCGGAACTGGAGGATCAGCAGCGCCTCGTTGTCCGCTTCGCCGAAGCCCTTCTCGAGGGCGTCCGTGTTCTGGTGACCGATGCGGCTGGTAATCGCCTCGATATCGTCTGCCGTGATCTCGAGAAGCTGAGCCGCCAGGTCGCTGGCGACAGCTTCGGTCTGTTCGAGGGAGGTGCCCGGGGGTGTTGTGACCTTGATCATCAGGCGGTCTGCGTCCTGTTGGGGAAACAGCACGAACGGAACCATCGGCCGTACGAACACCATGATGACGGCAAACACGGCCAGGGCGGTCGCCAGGGTCGTCAGGCGGTGCGCCAGCACCCATTGCACGGCTCGCCGGTAGCGCGCTTCGAGAACGAGCATGAAGCGGCGTTTCTCGAGGTTCGCCCGGGCGCTGAGGGTCGACTGGTGGGCCGGCAGAATGAAGAACGACTCGAACAGGGAGAACAGCAGCACCAGCACCACCACGGCGGGAATCTGCCAGATGATCTTGCCGGGCAGACCGCCGAGCACGGTCAGCGGGAGGAAAGCCAGCATGGTGGTCAGCGCCGCGGCGGTCACCGGAGCCAGCATCTCCCGGGTGCCCGCCAGCGCCGCCTCCTGCGGCGGCAGGCCCTGGGCATGTTTGAGGGCGATACGCTCGGAGACGACCACCGCATCGTCGACCACCATGCCCAGCACCACGATGAACCCGGTCAGCGCCATCAGGTTGAGCGTCATGCCGAAAGGGCCCACCAGCGTCAGCGCGGCCATGAAGACGACGGGAATGCCCACCAGTATCCACAGGGCCGGAGCCGGCCGGACGAACAGGAACAGCACCACGGTGACCAGCACCAGCCCGATCAGGCCATTGGTGAACATCAGTTCCAGCCGGTTGGAAATCATGACGGACTCGTCGCCGATCGGGGCCATCTCGATGCTGTCGGGAACGGGCGCCGCCGCAAGGGCGGCCCGCACCTGCTCGACGGTGTCGATGATGTCCGCGGCCTCGCGTTTCTTCACCAGTAGCGAGACCCCCCGCCGGCCGTTGGCGTGCACGATCAGGCCGGTGTCCTCGCGGCTCCTTTCGATGCGGGCGATGTCCCGGATGTGCAGGGCGCCGGCGCCGGGACGGAAGCGCAGGATCGTCTCCCCAACCTCGGCGGGGTCTTCGAAACGGCTCCACATCACCACCTGGCGGCGGTCCGAGGGGCTTTCGAGTATGCCGCCCGTACTCGAGACGTTGCGGCGCTGCACGGCGGCGATCACGTCCAGGAGCGTGACACCGTGTTCCCTGGCCAGCACCGGGTCGATCAGCACGCGCACCTCGGGATCGGCGAGGCCCACCGCAACCACGTCGCCCACCAGGTCCAGCCGCTCCAGCCGGTTCTCCAGGTCTTCCGCGGTTCGGCTCAGCTCGGGCTCGGGGCCCGAGAGCATGACCTCGATCACGATGAAACGCCCCGGATTGAGCTGCTCGAAAACCGGCTCGTCCTCCATTTCGTCGGGGAAGTCCGTGATGCGGTCCACCGCCGCGCGCAGGTCCGTTTCGGCGGCCTCGACTTCGGCGGTGTCGTAATCGTCGTACAGCCTTACCGACGTGTAGGAGGTGTTGTCGGAAACGATGGTCGTGAAATAGTCGATTCCGTCCAGGCCCTCGAGCGCCTCCTCGATGGGGATGGTGATCTTCGTTTCCATGTCCCGGGCGCTTGCCCCGGGCAGGTTGGCCGTGATGAAGATCAGCGGTGACTTGATGGCGGGAACGAACTCGCGGTTCAGGCCGGTGGCGGACAGGTAGCCGAGAACGACCAGCGATCCGGCAATGATGTTGACCAGCAGGTGGCGCTCGATGAAGAAGCGCAGTATGGATTCCATGGGCTCAGTCTTCGACGGTTACCCGGGCGCCGTCGCGGAGTGCAAACTGGCCGTCGGTCACCACCAGGTCTCCCTCCGCCAGCCCGCCGAGCACCTCGACAGTGGGGCCGTTCGTGCGCCCCGTGCTGACCGGCGTAAGCAGGGCGCGGCCGGCGTTCACCACGAAAACGTGCATGGCGCCGCCGCGCCGGAACACCGCAGCGCTCGGTACCGTGAGCGGGGCGGATGCATTGGGGTAGGGCAGGTAGACCGTGGCGAGCATGCCTTCCCGGAGGCGTTCGGGCAGATCGCCGGGCAGGCTGTCCAGCCAGATCTCCAACGCGAAGGTACCCGTGGCGATGTCGGAAACGCGGGCCAGGCTGTTGATCCGGCCGTTGAACGTTTCCGCACCGAATGCGTCGATGGTCAGTTCGGCACGCTCGGCACCCCGGAGCAATACCGCTTCCCGGGCGGTCACGCCGGCCTTGATCCGCACCCTGGAAAAGTCGGCGAGCGTCACGACCGGTGTGCCGGGATTCAGGTAGTCGCCCTCGTGCACGTGCACCGTTTCGGCGATGCCCGTGAACGGAGCGCGCACCTCCGTGTCCTTCAGCACCCGCTCGGCAGCGGCCAGGTCGGCTCGTGCGGCTTCCAGCGCGGACTGCGCACGGGCTGCAGCGAAACCCAGGTCCTCCAGGGCATCCTCGCTGATGAACTCCCGAGCGTGGAGGTCGCGCCCGCGCTGCAACTCGTTTCCCGCCTGTTCGAGATCGACCTCGCGCGAGCGCACCCGGGCCGCCGCCTGGTCACGCGCGATCAGCGCCCGTTCCCTGTCCAGCCCGACGAGCACCTGGCCGGCCCGCACCGGGTCGCCCGGCTCCACCGACCGGGACACCACCCGGCCGTTCGTCTCCGCTGCAACCGTGGCGGTGCGGAATGCCTCCACGACGCCGGCGGCGGTCGCCTGCCGGCCGATATCGGCCACCGATGCGGGCCGCACCCGCACATGCACCGGAGTGACCAGCGCAGACGCCACGGGATCGATGCTGTCGCGACCCTTGCGTTCAGGGGCGGAATCTGCCGGCGAACGGTCGCAGCCTGCATTGAGTGCGATGATGCAGACGAGTTGAAGTACAGATCGCAAGATATTGAAGGTAAAGGAGTTAAATTGGGCGACGAAAGACCGGATCAGCGTGGCGCCAGTGGTTGGAGATAGCCCTAGAATAACAAGTGTCACCGGGCTTGTCCGTCCGCCCGCGCCTTGCCCTCGGCGGTTTTGCACCCTCCCGAAGGGCGCGCCGCACAAGGGCTGTGGGGGTGTTGCGACCCTTGGCCATATACTCGATATGCCCGGCGGGCCGCGCCTGCCCACAGCCCTTGTGCGGCACGCTGAAAGGTAGCGTATTTGTGACACAGGACACTAGAATACCCGTTTCGCCTTCGAGGGTGGGATGACACTCGTTCACCGATTTGCCGGGAATCCGCTGGACCGGGCGGATGCAGAGCGCCGCGACGACGGGTGGCTGGCCGCTGCGGAGCAGGACCCCGCCAGCCGCTTCCTGCCGTTCTACAATCTCGATGTGCTGCTCGCCGGCGGCGCCACCCTCGGCTGGACCCCCGCCTCGACGGTCCGCTGGCTCGATGTCGATGTACCTCCGGTTTTCCTCGGTCTTGCCGACGGCATCCCGCATTTCGCACTGGACATCTCGGAACTGGAGCAACCGGCCCGCGACCTCGGCCTGGAGAACGGCTGGCGGTTCCAGGATTGCCGCATGGCCGCCATGGCGATGCCGGCGGACGAAACGGGCATCGTCGCCCAGGCCCGCGCCCAGCTAAGCTGGCATGGCTCGCACCGGTTCTGCAGCCAGTGCGGTGCGCGAACCGAGCAGCGCAAGGGCGGTCACGTTCGACATTGCCCGCAATGCAACGCCGAGCACTTCCCGCGCACGGACCCGGTCGCCATCATGCTGATTCACGATGACGGGCGCTGCCTGCTCGGCCAGCCCAAGGGACCATTGGTGCGGATGGGGATGTACTCCGCCCTGGCGGGGTTCATCGATCAGGGCGAATCCATCGAGGAAGCGGTGCGCCGCGAAGTGCGCGAAGAGGCCGGCATCGAAGTGGGGGAGGTGCGTTACCACTCCTCGCAGCCCTGGCCGTTCCCGTCGTCGCTCATGATCGGCTGCCTGGGGCGCGCGACGAGCACGGAGATCCGAATCGACGATGCGGAGATGGCCGATGTGCGGTGGTTCACCCGCGACGAAGTGAGTGCTGCATTGAACGAGGAGAATCCCGACCTGAAAGTCCCGGGCAGCGTCGCCATCGCGCACCACCTGATCAAGTCCTGGGTGAACGGCGAGGCGGGGGGTTGACGGGGCGATGCTCCAGCCCGGCGGGAAGTCGGTGACGGGCGCCAACTTGACCCGTCTGAAAGATTGATCCGCGATCAATGGGCCTGTAACACACGGATTCGGGCCGGTCCAAGGGCCGGATACTCACGGGCCGGATTGCCGAAAGAACCAACAGGGAGACAATATGGGACTAGCACTTCCGGCGAGCGTGGAATGGGCGGCTCGCTGCGCGTCCGACGGGGAATTTTGCCTGGCGGCGCGGCACTGGACCGGCGGACTGGTGCTGGAAATCGGCGACCGATCGATCGCCTTGCGGCTGGAACAAGGCCGGGTCGCCCCCGGGGCGCCTGAATCGGAAAACGGGGTCATGACGCTTTCGGCGCCCGCCTCGTTGTGGGCCCGCTTGCTGGCGCCGGTGCCGCCGCCGTTCTACAACGACATCGGCGCTGCCTGGGGCCAGGGGCTGAAGCGGGGCGGCGACCCGGTGCTGCATGCCCAATATCACGCGGCCGCCATGCGGGCGGTCGAGCTTTTGCGCCCGGCGGGCCTCAAGCCCGACCCGGCCCGCGACGAGGCGGCCGTGCAAGGCACCTTCGACGCCCCGGTCGGCCGGTATGTGCACCTGAACCTGGGCGGGCACGATCACCGCATCTACTACGAGGAGGCGGGGCGGGGCATTCCCCTGCTGCTGCATCACACCGCCGGTGCCCATGGCAGCCAATGGCGGCACCTGTTCGAGTATCCCGAGATCACCGGCCGGTTTCGCCTGATCGCCTACGACCTGCCTTGCCACGGGAAATCCCTGCCGCCGGTGACCCGCTCCTGGTGGGCCGAGGACTACCGGCTGGAGGGCGAATTCCTGCGCTCGGTGCCGCTGACGCTCATGGACGCGCTCGGCCTGGAGCAGCCGGTATTCATGGGCTGTTCGGTCGGCGGCCTTTTGGCCCTGGACCTGGCCGCCCGACATCCGGACCGGTTCCGCGCGGTGGTCTCGCTGGAGGGGGCGCTGCGCATCGGCGGCGACCTCGAGGATTACAGCGAGCTTTGGCACCCGCAGGTCGGCAATGAGTACAAGGCGCGGCTGATGGACAGCGTCATGGCGCCCACCTCGCCCAGGGCGTACCGGAAAGAGACGAGTTTCGTCTATGCCTCGTGCTGGCCGCCGGCGTTCCTGGGCGACCTCTACTACTACGTGGAGGACTACGACCTCACCGACAGGGCGGGCGACATCGACACCGGTCGCGTCGGGGTTCACATCCTCTCGGGCGAGTACGACTACAGCGGCACCCCGGAACTCGGGCACGCCGCCCACCAGGCCATCCCCGGGTCGACCTGGGCGGAAATGAAAGGAATGGGGCACTTTCCCATGTCCGAGAACCCCGAGCGATTCATGGAATACCTGTTGCCCTTACTCGACCGGATTTGCGACGCATAGGCGGCTGGCCGGCAACGCTGTATCCAGAAATCGCCAACAAGAAGACATCAGGGCCCGCGAACGGGTGGATTTCGTCATGAATGCGTGGGTCGTCTGCCGGCGACCCCGGTGACCTGTTGAGCTGAAAACGGACAGATAGCCTGGCAGAACTGAACGGGTGCCGGCTCAGCGGTCCGGGCGGGCCGCCTGCGCTTCGGCTGCCACGCACAGGATCTCGAACATCAGGTTCGCCGCGTTGAGCGCGGTGTGGCCCGCGGGGTCGAGAGGCGGGGAAACTTCGCAGACATCCCCTCCGACCACGTCGAGGCCGCGCAGCCCCCGGATGATCACCTGGGAATCGCGCATCGACAGGCCGCCCGGTTCCGGCGACCCGGTACCGGGGCAGTAGACGGGGTCGAGGCCATCCACATCGTAGGTCACGTAGACCGGCGCATCGCCCACGATACGCCTCGCCTCGGCCAGCACCTGATCACGGCCGAGGTCCTCGTACTCGTCCATGGTGATCACGCGCACGCCCTGGGCCACCGGCCAGTCCAGGTCGTCCTGGGCGAAGAGCGTGCCCCGAATGCCGATCTGCACCAGGCGCTTCGGGTCGATCAGGCCTTCCTCGATCAACCGGCGGAAGGGTGTGGCGTTGTTGTACCGGTTGCCGTGGAGCGTGTCCCAGGTGTCGCTGTGGGCGTCGAAGTGGACAACCGCCAGGGGGCGCTCGGTCGAAGCGATGGCACGGATCACCGGCAGCGGCACAGTGTGATCGCCGCCGGCGGAGATGGGCACGATGCCGCGCGCGTGCAGATCGGCGTAGAAGGATTGCGCGTCCTCAAGGCTTTGCCCGGCGTCGAACGGGCTGATCGGCGTATCGCCCGCATCGCCGACGCGGCACAGGGAGAACGGCGCGACCCCTGTTGCGCCGTTGACCTTGCGGATGAGCCGCGACATCTCACGGATCTGCGCCGGGCCGTGGCGGGTGCCGGCACGGTTGGCCGAGCCGAGGTCGAAGGGGCACCCGACAAGGGCGATGTCGATGTCATCGGTCGCGAAAGGCGCGCGCATGAAGCTGGCGGGCTGCGTGAAACGCGGGGTGACCCAGGAGTCCAGAAACTGCGACTTGCTGTCGATGCCTTTCAAGGTGCTTCTCCTCTCGCCCGCGGTCCGACGCGAAGAGAGTATCGCGTATCCCTCGGATTCAAGATGCGACCATTGTCGTTGTTATAGCCATCGGGCCCGGTATCGGCAAGCGGTGGCCGACCCGGTGCACCGGCATCCGGCGGACGCACCGTTCGCGGCGGAAGTGTTTGCGTTCCTGCCTGACGGCGCGGATGCGCGGCGCGCCCAATGGCGCAAGGCGAAAGATGGCGAAGCGGCCATCGAACCTGTACAGCCTGGCGCCGCCGTAGTCCCGCGGCCAACCAGTTAGACGCTCCTGGATCGAATTTGTGCGTAGCGTTGGCTCAGGGTTTCAGACCAACGATTTCAAGTAACTCTTGCAACTCGGAGTCATACTTAGCCGCTCGTTGAAGATCGGATAGGCTGAATCGTCGGATTAAGTCCTGCGTGGTCGGCGGTTTCGTGTATTCCGGCCAAACCTTCCGCAACTCGCTTGACGAGGTGCGGGCAGCAATTCTCCTCCGCTCCTGGCCCGAATGAAGACGGATGAGCAACCCCTCCAGATTCGGTTTCTGAAATACAAGTTGAATGTTGTGGCTGTGAGCCAAACGCATAGGATCTCGTCCCGCTTGCTGGTCTTGCGCAAGGCGGTCATGGTCCAATAGTACAAGTCTTGTGCTGAATTCCCTGGCATGCCTGTGCCTTTTCAGATACCGCACCGCATCTTCTACGACTGACAGCGAATCCCCGCCGTTTCCGGCCTTGATCTGTAGGTGGACTCGAACACCGGCAATTGTGCAACAATGCTGGACAAGTCTCGCTAGACCTCTTTCACTCAGTCCTTCGGTGCCAACGAAAACAGCCCGCTTGGGAACAATCCGGGTACCGCGGCGCATCTCGCTTTACCCGATTTTCGGAATTCCGCCGAGTACGCCTGCACGATATTTCGGATACAAACGAGCATCGCGGCGCAACCCTGCCACATCCTGGGCACCGTGAACGTGAGTAACGCCATCAGTGTCCTTTTCGACGATAAATACTTCCTCTTTCTCCAGGTCGTCGAGCAGTCCAACATTGTGCGAGGTAACCAGTAGTTGAGCATCTTGCTGATTGCGCTGTCGAGATCTGAACCAGCTAAGGATTTCACTGACAATTTCCACATGCAGGCGGTTGTCGATGTCGTCGAAAATTGCGAGACCCGTGTCGTCGAGCGCTAGCCCGATTTGTGGCAGCAGGCCGAATAGGCGCTGTGTTCCGTCAGATTCCCAAACAAGGGGTATCGACTCCTCAATGCCTTTGTGATCAAACCTGAACGTCCTGGTGCTGGTGCCGACTTCCGCCAACTTGACACCCCGGATGCCCAGATCGCTACATTGGAGTTCGACCCCAATCCGTTCAAGCAGTTGGGGTGCGATGTCGAACATTTCAATCAATGTGCTGTCATTCAACTTACCGCTTGAGTCCAGGTTCGTGGCGTACAAGTAGCCATTGAACGACGCGGCGATGCGCGCAGCGAGTTCAACGTTGAGTGCGTTGAGCGTGGAAATCACCGAGCTATCGTTGCGTACGGCCTTTAATCTGTCGTCACCGGGTCGCATATCGAACTCGGGGGCCACATAGATGGAATTGTCTGATGCGGAACGTTCGAACAGCCGCCGGGGGCGGCCTTTTGGAAAATGCAACAATGCCTCATAACCAATTGACGCTGGGTTGCGCATAAGTGCTTCGATCACTGAGCTGCCGTTGCTGGATTCGTTTTCCCGCTTGACTTCGAGTAGATACCGGAACATTCGCGGATTCTCGCCGGGCGCCAGCCAGTCACTCTCCAGATCAATACTGAAACGTGTCGGCGCCGCTGCGCACCTGTTGGACAGAAAGGGAACCACGTTGGCAATCTGCTTCGTTTGGTCCATACGAGCCGATGCAATCTGCAACGCATTTACCAGTGCCCGTAGAACAGTGGTTTTGCCGGACCCGTTTGGACCTATCAGAACTGCTACTGTCGGCAGGCGCACATCAGGTTGGGCTTGGCTGAGACGATAGCAACTGAGTTGGGGAGTGGTTCCCGGAATGCGGAGATCAAGAATCGCTTCGTCTCTGATTGAACGGTAGTTGGCAACGGAGAATTGATGAATCATTTCGCGATTATAACAAAAAACCGTCGACACCTCAGAATGAATTACTTCTGATTAGCGGATATCATAGTTTAATGACGATGAGGCGTTAGGTCAGGTAGTCCCAACACCCGCTTGGCGATGATGTTGAGTTGAATTTCCTTGGTGCCGCCTGCGATGGTCAGCGCTTTCTGCCGCAGCCAATCCCGGGTCGCCTCGACTTCCGCTGGCTCGAAAGAACCGCCTTGCCAACCGATGCCTTGGGTTCCCATTACCGTTAGCAGAAGTTCATGGCCCTCCTGGGCATGCAGGGCGCCGGTGAGCTTGACGGCGGAAGAGGCGAAGCCCGGCGCCCGCGCCTGCATTTCCTCGATGACACGCCTCTGGGTCAGCCGCTGGGCTGCGCCGTTCTGTTCGTAGCAGATCAGCCGGTCGCGGATGTCCGGATCCGCGAGTTTGCCGCCGTGGCGGGAAACGTAGCGTCCGATTCGTTCGGGCATGCGGCTGCCGGAGGTGCGCCCGCCCTGGGAGCCGGAAATGTTGATGCCGGCGTGGGTGGAGCGTTCGAACTGCAGCAGGCGCTTGCCCACGGTCCAGCCGTTGTTGAGGCCGCCGACCGCATCGTCTGCCTCGGCCACGGCGTCTTCGAACAGGGTTTCGTTGAACGGCGAGGCGCCGGAAATCAGCCGGATCGGGTTGACCTTGACCCCGGGCTGGTTCATGTCCACCAGGATCAGGCTGATGCCCTGGTGCTTGGGCCGCTCCGGGTCGGTGCGGGCCAGCACGAAGATGTAGTCGCAATCCATGGCGTCCGAGGTCCAGGTCTTGCGGCCGTTGATGATGAAGCGGTCGCCGTCGAGCACGGCGCGGGTCGACAGGCTCGCCAGATCGGAACCGGCGCCGGGTTCGGAGTAGCCCATCGCCCAGCCCCCTTCGCCGCGCGCGATGCCCGGTAGCCAGCGCGCCTTCTGGCTCTCGCTGCCGAGTTCGAGGAGGGTGGGGCCGATATAGTTGACGCCGCGTCCGGTCAGGGGTGTGCGGGCGCCGATGCGCTTGAGTTCTTCGATCAGTACGCGGTATTCGTCCCGGGTGAGCTCGGCGCCCCCGTACTCCCGGGGCCAGGTGGGCACCGTCCAGCCCCGCCCCGCCATCCGCTCGAGCCAGAGCCGCGTGTCCGGTTCGAGTTCGATCCGGTTGCTGCCCCAGGCGACCTGGCCGGGGCCCCTGGCGCCCGGAGGGCAGTTTTCCTGTAGCCAGGCACGGGTTTCCCCGCGAAAGTCGCTGAGCTCGCTCACGTTCGGTTTGGACTCATCAGACGCACTCAAAGCTGAATTGATGTCGGAACCTGCAACCGGGGCGCCATCCTGGGCACTGGCCAATGCCGCCGCCGGAGCATCCGGGAAGCATAGATCATTGTCGATGCGGCAGGCTATCATCGGCGGCAATCGCAAGGGAGGCGCGCAATGAACGTTGCGGAAGGCATCGCAAAGGTCCTGAAGGCGGAAGGTGTCGAGATCCTGTTCGCCTATCCGGTAAACCCGCTCATCGAGTCGGCAGCCGCCGAGGATATCCGCACCATCATCGTGCGCCAGGAGCGTATCGGGCTGCACATGGCGGATGCCTATTCGCGGCTGTCGTCCGGGGACAACATCGGCGTATTCTGCATGCAGCACGGACCCGGCTCCGAAAATGCGTTTGGCGGTGTCGCCCAGGCCTACTCGGAATCCGTGCCGATCCTGGTAATGCCGGCCGGTTACCCGCGGCGCCTCGCCAACTACTATCCCAACTTCAATTCCACGCAGAACATGCGCCACGTCACCAAGTGGGCGGAGCCCCTGACCATGGGGCGGGCGTTGCCCGAGGTGATGCGGCGGGCCTTCTTTCAGTTGCGCAACGGCCGTCCGGGACCGGTGCTTGTCGAGGTTCCGTTCGACGTGTTCGGAGAAGACGTGCCCGATTCGTGGACTCATGCGCCAAGCTTCAAGACCCGCACCGCTCCAGATCCGGCTGCCGTGGAGGAAGCCGCCGCGGTGCTGGCCGCCGCCGAGCGGCCGGTGATCTACGCGGGGCAGGGCGTCCACTACGCGCGCGGCTGGGACGCGCTGAAAGCGCTTGCCGAGGCTTGGAACATCCCCGTGACGACCAGCATAGAAGGCAAGAGCGTCTTCCCGGAAAACCATCCGCTGTCGCTGGGCTCCGGCGGCCGCGCGAACCCACGTACGGTGACGACCTGGCTGAAGGAAGCCGATGTCATTCTTGGCGTCGGTTGCAGCTTCGCCCTGACCGGTTTCGGGGTCCAGATGCCGCGGGGCAAGACCATTATCCACGCCACACTCGATCCCATGGACCTCAACAAGGACGTCCCGGCACAGTACGGTCTGATCGGCGACGCCCGCCTGACGCTGGAAGCGCTGCAAGCCGCCATGGCGGGCCTCGACCGGCGCACCGCCGAGGCGCGCGCGGACGTTCCGGCGCGCATCGCCGCCATGCGGCAAACCTGGCTCGGCGAATGGCTGCCGAAGCTCGAAAGCGACGAGACGCCGATCAACCCCTACCGGGTGATCTGGGAACTGAACCGGATGGTGGACAAGGAGCGCACCGTGATCACCCACGATGCCGGCAGCCCCAGGGACCAGACAACGCCGTTCTGGGAAGCGACGGCGCCGCTCAGCTACATCGGCTGGGGCAAGACCACCCAGCTCGGCTACGGCCTCGGGCTCGCCATGGGCGCCAAGCTCGCCCATCCGGACAAGCTCTGCATGAACCTCTGGGGCGACGCGGCCATCGGCTTCACGGGAATGGACTTCGAAACCGCGGCCCGGGAACGTATCCCGATTCTGTCGATCCTGTTCAACAACTTCTCCATGGCCATCGAGATCCCCATCATGCCGGTATCCCAGGAGAAGTACGGCGCCACGGAAATCTCCGGCAACTACGCCGACATGGCCAAGGCGTTCGGCGCCTACGGCGAGCGGGTCACCGATCCCGGGGAGATCACCGCGGCGTTGAGGCGCGGGATCGAGGCGACGGAGAACGGCCGGCCCGCGCTCCTGGAGTTCATCACCGCCAAGGAGATTTCCATTTCCGACGAGTGAGCGGGCATGCAGGATCGACCGGGAAACCCGGCGTGGATTCGGCCGGGTCGGCTCTGCATCCGGAACGGAGGCTTGGCCACCGCGATCGCTGGTGTCCCCCGGGTTGATCGAGGTCAGTAGAGCGCCGGCCAGTCGCGGCGCGAGAGTGTGCCGGAGGCGTACTGCATGAGGTGCTCGTCGTGCACGAGCCGGTCCCAGTGGTAGAGGATGTAGTCCTTGTCGGAGATCGTTCCTGCGAGGGCCGCCCGGTAAAGGGCAGCGCGGCCCTTGCCGAGTGAGGCGGGTCGGTTGCCGAGCAAACGGGCGATGTTGTCCAGTTCGAAACCGTCGAACAAGGCCCCGTTGCGGGACAGTTCCTTGAGATGCTTCAGCTTGCGCACGAGGCCCTTGGCGTGGCGGGTGGCCATGGCGTCGCCGATCTCCGGGACGATCACGCGCATCCGGTCCAGCAGATCGTCGTAGCTCGCGTATTCGGGGCGTGCCGGGGCTTCGCCCCGCACCCGGCGCGGCGGCAGCGCAATCTTCAGGGCGTCCGCCAGCGCGGTGAGGCGCATGCGGCGGTGCAGGGTGGTCATGGCGAATGCGCTGCCGTCGGCGAAGCGTTCCGATTCCGCGCTTGCCGAGCGGGCCGCTCCCGAGTCGCCGGAATCCTCGGTCATGCCCGGCAGTCCGAAACCCCCCGCCTGGGAACTCGAAGCTGCACACAAGACCACGAAGGCATTGACGCGGTAATAGTCGACGCGATCCACATCGATGCGGTGGCCGGAAAGCGCTTCGTATTCACGCATGCGCGCGGCGAAGTCCGTGAACGTATGCTGCACGGTGCGCCAGCACATCCAGGCGATGTCGTCCATGGGGTCGCCGAGGTGGGCGAGCTCCCAGTCGATGATGCCGGTGACCTTGCCGTCCCGATACATGAGGTTGCCGGGCCCGGTATCCCCCTGCACCAGCACCACCGGTCCGTCGTAATCCGGAATGTTGTTTTCCAGAAACTCTAGCGAAATGCGCAGCATCGGCTCGATGGGTTCGCCGCCGGACTCGGCCTGGGCGCGAAACACCCGCAAGCGGTCCAGTTGATGCTCCCGGGCGCTTTTCACCGGCTTGTAGCTCGGCAGCTCCAGTGCGTCCGGATCCAGCGTGTGCAGCTTCGCGATGTGGCGAATGAAATCCTGTGCCACGCTCAACTGCTCGTCGGGGTCGGCTGGTGGGTGCATCCAGGCTACCCCGGGGATGCGGTCCACCAGGAACCCGCCGATTTCCTCGTTGACGCCCCAGGCCCTGGGCACGGGAATGTGCGGGTGCAGGGCCGAATAGATTTCCCCTTCCAGGCGAGAAGAGTTGAACGACGACCGGCCCGGGTCGCCGGCTTCGGTACGCGATTGCTGGAGAAACAGCTCCCGGACTGCGCCCGAGGCATCCTTTACGTCGATGTACCAGCCGTACCGGCCGCCGGCGAGGATGCGGTCGGCCCGGTCAATCCGGCCGCCCACCGCGTTTTCGATCCAGGCGGCTACCTTGGGCGCCAGTTCTGCCATGGTCTTCTGAAACCTCTCGCTTGCGGACGTTCATCGAAGCGAAGCATCATGGTGCACCAGTGTCCTGTCTCACAAGCAATCTGCGTTTCAGAACTCGCGCTGCTCGCCTTGTCGCAGACCCCGTGCGGCAATTTGAAATGCAAGAATCTTTTGGGGCAGGACACGGGCGACGGTAACATGCAGCCGCCGCGTGCCGGCTTTGCGTAGATGGGATTAGCCAGTTGCGTCGATACCGGTCTCCAGCAAAACTGGCATAATAAAGTTAACTTATTGTGATGATAAGTCGCCGGGAGAAATCGGATGCGAATCGAGGACATGGTCATTGCCAGCGTGGACGACCACATCGTCGAGCCACCGGACATGTTCGACAACCAGCTTACCAGGAGTCAGCGGGAGAACGCTCCTCAAATCCGGGAGATGAACGGCAGTCAGATTTGGGTGTGGGATGACCTGATGAAACCCAATATCGGCCTGAACGCGGTGGTGGGCCGTCCCAAGAACGAATGGGGCATGGAGCCCCAACGCTTCGATCACATGCGCAGGGCGGCCTATGACGTCGATGCGCGTGTGGACGACATGAATGCCAACGGCAACTTCACCTCGCTGGGCTTTCCCACCTTTCCCGGCTTTCACGGCGCCATGTTCATCGATCGGGCCCGCAAGGACCCCGGCAACGCCTATGAGGTGCTCAAGGCTTACAACAACTGGCATATCGACGAGTGGTGCGGCAAGCACCCCACGCGCTTCATCCCCCTGGCACTGGTGCCCATGTGGGACATCGGTGACACCGTCACGGAGATCGAGCGCGTGCTGGACAAAGGCTGCCGGGCCATCAGCTTCGCTTCGAATCCGGCGGGAATCGGCTTGCCGGGCATTCACCGGCCCGAATGGGAGCCGCTCTGGGAGATCTGCGACCGCGAGGGCGTGATGCTCAACTGCCATATCGGCTCCGGCACGCCATTGCCGCATCCTTCCCCCGAGTCGCCCATCGAGGCCTGGATCACCGCCATGCCCATGTCCATCTCCAACGCGGCGGCGGACTGGATTACGCTGGAGGCCTTCCTGCGTTACCCGAACCTGAAGATGGCGCTTTCCGAAGGTGGCATCGGCTGGGTGCCGTATCTGCTGGAGCGGGCCGATTTCACCAACCGCCATCACGGCGAGTGGACCAACAAGAGTTACGGCGACAAGAAGCCGAGCGAAGTCTTCCGGGAGCACATCATCACCTGTTTCATCGAAGACGACGTGGGCTTGCTCAACCGCCATCTCATCGGCATGGACAACATCACGCTGGAAGTGGACTACCCGCACTCGGATTGCCTGTGGCCGGACTATCCGGAAGGGCTCTGGCGCAGCATTCAATCGGTGCCCGGGGGCATACCCGATGACGAGATCGACAAGATCACGCATCAGAACGTATTCCGCCATTGGCATTTCGACGGCATGGCGGAGGCGGGTGGCCGCGAGAAGTGCACGGTGGGCGCACTGCGCAAGCTGGCATCCAACGTGGACACCGAGCCCAGGTCACTGGCCGGAATCGCGCCGCGCGGCTACGCGCCGGGCAAAGTTGTCACCTCCGAGGACATCGTCGGTGTTACGGCGCCCGCAGATCAATAGAACAGGCGCGCGAGTGACTCCGTTCCGTCCTGGCCGGGAGCGGTGCGGCCGCAACCCGGTCACGTCTGCATTGATGGGTGCCTGAATTGAGCGAGAGGAAAGTCACCGCACCGGACCCCGCCGAGCTGGCGCTGCGAGCGTCTGCGGCAGTGGGCGCCGACATCGACCGGGTGGAGACGCTGCACGGGGGGTCGTCGAGCTTCACCTATTCCGCGCAACTGAACGGAAACAATCCCCGCAAGGTGGTGATTAAGGTCGCTCCACCGGGGCTGGAACCCGTGCGCAATCGTGACGTACTGCGTCAGGCGAAGGTGCTCAACGGGTTGGCCGATGCTCCGGGGGTCATGGTGCCGGCTGTCCTCGGTACCGATGCCGGAGCACCGCCGGAGATTCCGCCGCTCATGGTCATGAGCTTCGAGGCCGGGGAAAGTTACGAGCCCGTGCTCCGTGGCGGCAATCCGGGCGTGAGCGATGCAGAGGTCCTGACTCGTGCCTTCGCGGCGGCCCGGATGCTTGCCGCACTGCAGCGGGCGGATGCCGGCCAGTTCGAAGACGAACGGGAAACGGATCTCGAGCGTGAGGTGGGGCGCTGGGAGCGGGCGTTCTCCACGGTAGACCGCGGTTTGCAAGGCGATGGCCGGGCAGACGATGTCAACGCCGCATTAAAAGCGGCACTGCCCGAAAAGTTGCCCCCGGTGGTGCTGCACGGTGACTATCGTCTGGGCAACATGCAGTGCGTGGGCAGAGAGATTCGAGCGCTCATCGACTGGGAGATCTGGTCCCTGGGCGACCCGCGGCTGGACCTGGCCTGGTTCCTGTTGAACAGCGACTGGCGCCACCCGAACCGGAAACCGGGCGGTGACCGCATGCCGCCGGTCGACGAGCTTGCCGGCGCCTATGAGCAGGCATCCGGCCGCTCGGTAAGGGATTTCGGCTGGTTCGCTGCCCTGGTGCGCTACAAGCAGGCGGCGGCATCGGCGCTCATCGTCAAGAACAACCGCCGGTTGGCCCGGGAAGGCGTCGACACGGCGAGCATGGAGGAGAACATTCCCCGGCTGCTCGACTGGGCCGCACAGTTTCTCGGCTGACAATGCTCACAGCACGCCTGTACGCGCACGGGCCGCCCGAAACCATCGTCCTGGAGGAGATGCCGGCACCGGTTCCCCAGGCGGGTGAGGTGCTGGTGGGCGTACGCGCGGCATCGGTCAATTTCCCGGACGTGCTCATCGCAGCCAACCGCTACCAGGTGCCGGTGCCCGTGCCTTTCACGCCGGGTAGCGAATTTGCCGGCGAGGTGCTTGAGGTCGGCGACGGGGTCACCGACCTGGCGCCGGGCGCCAGGGTGCGGGGGTCGCAGATGGTGGGCGCTTTTGCCGAGCAGGTGGCGCTGCCCCGCGATCGTCTGAGCCCGCTGCCCGCGGCCATGAACTTTGTCGAAGGCGCGAGTTTCGGCGTTACCGGGCGCACGGCCTGTGCGGCACTGGTCGGCGTGGCCGAGGCACGGCCGCGTGAATGGGTGGCCGTCACCGGGGCGGCGGGCGGCGTCGGCTCGGCGGCCGTGGATGTGGCCGCGCGCCTGGGTTGCCGCACCCTGGCGCTGGCGTCCACCGAAGCCAAGGTGTCGGCATGCCTGAACTGGGGGGCCGATGCCGCCCTGCTGTCGGGGCGGGCAGACCTCAAGGACGCCATTCGCGATGCGACGGGAGGCGGCTCCGATGTGGTGATCGATCCGGTGGGCGGCGCGCTTGCCGAGGTGGCGCTGCGCGCCATGCGCTTCGGCGGCCGCTTTGTCACCGTCGGCTACGCCTGCGGCGAGATCCCGCGCATTCCCCTGAACCTGGTGCTGTTGAAAGGGGTGCAGATACGGGGCCTCGACATACGAACCTTTGCCGACAACGCGCCGCACCGGGCAGCCGATGCCGAGGCCAAGCTCGGGCAACTGGTGGCGGAGGGCCTGCGCCCGCGAGTCAGCGCGGTTTACCCGTTGCGCGCGGTCGTTGCGGCGATGGAGGCCGTGGCAAGCGGGCAGACCATGGGCAAGGTGGTGCTGAAGATGGAAGGCGGCGCTGACACGGCGCCCCGACGTCCTCGCGATGGAAGTCGGTGATGGATGCAGGTTGAGCCGGCGGTTACTTCGACGGCTCGATCGTGGTAGCAGCCCTTTTGCGGTTGCGCGCCGCCTTGATGAATGTCACGAACGCATTCCGTTCGGTTTCGAGCATGCTGTTCAGGTCGCTTTCGGTCGCATTCGCCTGCAACATTTGTCGGGTTAACCCCATGGCCAGTGCGGGGAAGCCCGCGAGACGCTCGCCGAGCGCCAGGGCCTGTTCCAGCAGTTCGTCGTCTGGCGCGATGCGGGTGATCAGTCCGATCTCACGAGCTTCGGGCGCTGTCAGGGTTTGCGCGCTGACGCAGATGTCCATTGCACGGCCATAGCCGACGATTCGCGGCAGCAGGGCAGTGCACCCGAACTCCGGCATGGTGCCGCGCTCCAGAAACGCAAAGGAGTAGCTCGACGAAGCCGCGCCGATACGAATGTCGGCGGCCAACGTGTGGGTGACGCCCAGGCCGATGGCGCGACCGTTGAACGCGACGATGCTGGGCTTGGAGCGCGCGAGCAGGTGCAGCCAACTGGTGTCGTGGGCCATGCCGATGGTGGAGACCCTGGGGCGGATTCCGGTTTCCGGGTCTTTTGGCTCGGGTGGCGACTTGAAATCGACTCCAGAGCAGAACACGGACCCCGTCGCGGTGATCACGATGGCGCCCACGGACTCGGAACCGTTGCCGCGCTCGACCGCCGCCATGACTTGCCGGATCATCTGAACGTTCCAGGCATTGCGGGTTTCGGGGCGGTTGTAGGTGATCAGGGCGACCGGGCCCCGCTCCTCGTAGAGCACCAGCGGTTGGCTCATGGGCCTGCCCTTCAGGCGTTGCCGGCCGTAGCCGGTGGCTGCAGGCAGCGGGCGACTTCCAGAGCGTCGTTCAGTCCCAGGTCATGGGGGTTGCCGCCCAGGAACTGCGAGACGCCGATGACGCGCGGCCCGTCCGGCAGATCGCCGGGGTAATCGTCAACCAGCGTGCCAGGCCGGTGTTCGGGCCGGAGGTGATCGACCACGTAGCGGCCGTCCGGACCCCGGCGGTCCTTGTGGTAGAAGGCCGCGAAATAGTGGTCGATATGAAACTGGGCGACCATGTTTTTCGCGTAATCGGCGCCGCCGGCGCTCCACAGCACAAGCGTCGCCCCGGCATCGCGCAGCCGGTCCAGCAGTTCCATGGCGCCCGGCCGCAGAATGTCGCTGCGCACCGAACCGATGAGCGTCCCGTCCACATCGAATACCCACACGGAGTCCGGGTGGTTCATCTGCCCCCGCGCTTTTCCGCCAGAAGCTCGTTGTGCCGCGCGAACATCCGCGCGGCTTCCCGCTCGAGGTCCACCGGTACCGCCGGCAACGGGGGCAGCCCGGCTTCCCTCGACGGCAGGGAGACGGTGGCCGAGCCGTAGGCGGTCTCCGTGCCGCGCTGGTTCACCATGCGCATTTCCAGGTCTGCCAGGAAGCGGCCGCCGTCTTCGCGCTTGCTCACCACCTTGCCCGTGAGAAACTGGGTATCGCCCTGGTAGTTGAACTTGCGGATGGAATCCTCCAGGCGCTCGATGAAGGCATCGTCGCCGCACCAGTCCGACACCATGTGGTACAGCCAGCACTGCCGCATCACCCCGTAGTCGTAGGCCAGGGGATTGCCGATGGCCTTGGCCCATTCGTTGTCCCAGTGCAGGCGCTGGGCCACGTCCCACACCCCCATCTCGTTCTTGATGTAGAACGGCGCGATGCGCTTGCGGTTCTTGTAGCCGAGGCGGGAAGACCTGAGGCCGTAGGGAACGAAGCCGTAACCGCCGGCGTGCACGGCGATGACCTCGGTGACGGTGAGGGGGCCCTTCACCATGGGCTGCATCTCATCGCCCACGCCCACGTCTTCCCAATAGCGCTTCTCGGCGCCCCGGGGCCGCTCCGCCTGGTAGATGGCGTCGATGCGCTCGTAGTCCTCATCGGTGTAGTCGGCCGGCTTGATGTCGGCATACTTGCCCTTGCTTCGGGATTTCCTGCGCTCGGTTTCCACGCGCAGCGTGCGGTACACGCCCACCACCTCGCCGCGCTGGTTGATGTTCACGCTGCGGCTCACGCGAATGACGGAACGGTCGGCGAACTCGGACTTCTTTTCCTCCACGGATTCTTCACCCTGGTAGGTGAAGACGCGGTCGCCGGGGCGGAGTTGCCGGTACCAGTCCCAGGTGCCCCCGGAAACAAAGACGTGCACGCCGCGGAACAGGCCCCTGGCGGCCTTCTTCGTTTCCTCGGGCATCGGGTCGCCCAGCATGGGGGTTCTCACATGACCGACCATGGTGCCGTGGGCAATCTGCGTTCCCCACCTTGTGGTGGGGCCGTAGCCTTCGTCGGTGTACAGGGGGTTGTCGTCACCCATGCCCTGGGCCCAGTTGCGGATGGCGTCGGGTGTGGCTTCGGAGAAGAGTTCACGGCTTTTGCTGGCGACGTTGATGCCGATGAGCAGCCTGGCCCGTTCGATGTCTTCGTCCTTCAATTCGTACTTGAGGGCCTGCTCGAACTCTTTCTCGAGCTTTTCGTCGACCTTGAAGGCATCGCTCACCGTTGATTTTGCCGTGGCCATAGCCGTCCCTTGAGTTCGAATGGTGGGAAGGGCAGCATAGCGGCACGAGCCTCCCAGTCAACAACATATAACTAAGTTAGATGAATTATTTGCGAAAAGACGCCGTAATGGACTATGCGGCGAAACGTGTAGATAATTGACACAATTAAGATCGTTCCAGGGAGCCACGCAAGCTTGAACAAAACAGCGCGGGGACAGTTGCGGCGCGGGGGGGGGCTCGGCTCGGTTCGGGTGCCGAAGACAGCCGAACTGGTTGCCGCCGAGTTGCGCCGCCGCATCGTTCGCGGTGAATTGACCGAAGAGGACAACCTGCCCCCGGAGTCGACCCTGATCGAGGAATTCGGCATCTCCCGGCCCACCATGCGCGAAGCGTTCCGGATTCTCGAGACCGAGCAGTTGATCAGCGTCTCCCGCGGCTCCCGCGGCGGGGCCCGCGTGCGTTTGCCGGCAGTCGAACTGGTGGCGCGGTACGCCGGCCTGTATCTGCAGACGCGCAAAACCACGGTGCGGGACGTTCGCGATGCGCGCCTGCTCGTGGAACCTCCGGCAGCGCGGCTCCTGGCAGTGCGCCGGCCCCGGCGCATCATTGCACAACTGCGCGAGCACATCAGCGACATCGAGTCGCAGATCGATGACCCGGAAGCCTATTCCCACCATACGGCCGAATTCCACCTGAGGGTGATCGAAGGTTCCGGCAACGAGACCCTGACCCTGCTCGGACACGTGATGCACGAGGTCTGGGAAGCGCATCTGCTCAATGTGGTCGGCAGGGGTTACGATGTGGAAAAGGCAAAGCTCGGCGTGCGGTCGGAGAAAAAACTGGTCGACCTCGTGGAAGCGGGTGATGCGGACGGCGCCGAGCGGCATATGACGAGCCACTTGAAGCGCAGCGCGCAGATCGTCTTCAAGACCGTCAGCCCCGACACGCTTGTAGAGGTGCTTGTTTAAACCTCTTGTTCGCGGATCCGGCCTGCAGATAAGCCAACCGGCTGGCTGATGATCGCCTTGCCGTTGGTTCGAGGCAAGGTTTGGTCAACTCTCAACGATGGTGATGGCCTCTTCCGGGCAGGAGGCCGCGCCCAGCCGCGCCGCATCCTCGAGCCCGGGCGGCACCTCGATCTCCGCGCCCGCCAGGTAGCCGTTGTCGTCGAGTACGTAGACTTCCGGCGCCATCGCTTCGCAGCGGCCGTGCCCCTGGCAGATCGCCTTGTCGCAAATCGCCCGCAACCCTGCCTCCAACAACGCAAGTTCGGGTGCGACTATACACAAAGGTAAATACGTTAGATATATTGGCCGCCCCGAAGGGAGGCGTGCATGACAGTGTCCGGGGAATCAGGGCTGAGTGGCCGCGTCGCCGTGGTGACCGGCGGCCATGACGGCGTTGGATACTACATTGCCGAAGCGCTGCTGGACGAAGGCATGCGTGTGGCGCTTCTGGCCCGACGCAATGAGGTACTGCAGCGGGCGGCGGGCAAACTCGCAGGCGATGTCCTGCCGGTGGTTTGCGATATCCGGGATCCGGACAGTGTCCGAGCGGCGTTCGCCCGCGTAGATGAAGGGCTCGGAAACGTCAGCGTGCTGGTCAACAACGCAGCCACCATTTCCATCTACCGGATCGCGGATGCCTCGGACGAAGAGTTGCACGCCACGGTGGAAACCAATCTGCTGGGCGTGATGTACTGCATCCGGGAAGCCGCCGCGCGGATGCGCACGGCCGGCTTGGGGGACATCGTCAACATTACTTCCGAGGCGGTGTTGCGGCCGTTTCCGTACCTGCTGGGTTATTCCGCCACCAAGGCGGCGGTGGAGACGCTGAGCCGCGGCCTTAAACGCGAGCTTGCTCCGCTCGGCATACGCGTCGGCGTGCTGCGCTCCGGGCGCGTGGCGGTGCCGGACCGGCAACCCGGCACCCGGTGGGACCCGGAACGGGCGGAAGCGTTCTTCAAGGAGGCGTACGCCGGTGGGTTCATCGAGCATGAGGGCGATGGTATCGACCCGCGAACCACCGCGCAGTCGATAGTGCACATGCTGTGTCTGCCGCGCGACTCGAGTATCGACGTGCTCGAGTTGCGTGACGGCGGAGAAATCCGGGAATGATTCCGGCCGCACCTGTTCGTGAATGGACGTAGCAAGGATGGGGATATCAGCATGACGCAAACGTACAACACCGAAATCCCGCTGCCGGAGGACTTCGAGGTACCGGACCACGTGCCGCCGGAACTGGTCCGGGACTACGACTTCCTGAAGACGTTCGAGCCCAACGCCCTGGCGGAGCCGTTCAGCAAGACGGCACGGGTGTTCGAAGACGAGGACATCCCGCCCGTCTTCTTTGCACCGGGGCTCACCATCTGGCGCGGCAGGGGCTCCTGGATCGCCACCCGCTTTCAGGACATCAAGTGGGTCTATACCGATTCCGAAGTCTGGTCGAACGTCGGCGCAGCCGGTTTTCAGGCCACGGTGGGCGAGACCTGGCCGATGATTCCGCTGGGCATCGACCCGCCCGAGCACAGGAAGTACCGTAACTTTCTCGACCCGTGGTTCTCTCCCAAGGCCGTGGACCGGATGGAACCGCGCATGCGGGCTGTCGCCAACGAGTTGATCGATGCCTTTGCCGATGCGGGCAAATGCGATTTTAGCCTGGACTTCGGCCGCGTGTTCCCGGTGCGCATCTTTCTGGAGTTGATGGGGTTCCCCCTGTCCAGGTTCGACGATTTCCTGGACTGGGAGTATTCGATCCTGCACAGCAATCGCGACCCGGCAAAGGTGAAATACGGTGCCGGCAACGCCATCCGCTACATCCGCGAGTTCATCGAGGAAACCAGGGCGGCGGCGCGCGACGACCTGGCAAGCTATATCGTCACCGGCAGCATCGACGGCAAGCCGCTCACCGACGACGAGGTGATCGGCATGATTTTCTTTCTGTGGGTCGGCGGCCTCGATACCGTCGCCGCATCGCTGTCGCTCATCTTTCGCCGCCTGGCCATGGATCCGCGGATGCAACGTCGGCTGCGTAAGGAACGGAGCCTGATCCCCAATGCCGTGGAAGAGTTCCTGCGCACCCAACCCCTGGTGAATTCTTCGCGCTGGGCGAAGAAGGACACGGAACTGCGCGGCGTGAAGATCAGGAAAGGCGACTACATGGTGTGCCTGAACACGGCCGGCAACTTCGACCCCGCCGAGTTCTCCTGCCCGCGGGAGATTCAGTTGGACCGCAAGCCGATCCGCCACTTCACGTTGGCCGGCGGGCCGCATCGCTGCATGGGCTCGCATCTCGCGCGGCGGGAACTGCGGGTGGCGCTGGAAGAGTGGTTCGCGCGCGTTCCGCCGTTTGCCATGCAGCCGGACGCCGATCTGTCGGTGTATCCGGGGTTGATCGCGGCGCCGTCCCTGCCGCTCGTCTGGGACCGGCCCGGGTCAGCCGTGGCCTGATCCGGGAACGGCAGGGCTCATCCTCTGTACTCTTCCGCGCGAGCGCATCGCAGTAGGCAGTCAACGATTCGACCGGAACACGACGTCGAGCGCGACGCATCATCTAACATGGTACAATCATTAAACGTTTTGTTGGAACCGTGAGAGGCTGACGATGACGCGCCCGAGGGTTCGTACCGTTGGGGAAGCCGATGCCGAACAGGCGATCGCGGCATTGACGCTCGCTTTCGCGACGGACCCCGCCGTTCGGTCGTTCTATCCGGATCCGCGGGACCACATGACCTATTTCCCCGAGATGATGCGCACCCAGATGCCCTCCGCGATCGCTTCCCGCTCGGCGTACTTCGTCGAGGGCTTCAGCGCCGCCACCATCTGGTTCCCGCCGGCCGATTCGGACGCCGAGGTCGAGGCCGGGACGGCGAGGCGCAGAAAGATGGACGCGCTGATCCGGGAGACGGCCAGCAGGGACGGCAACGACGATCTCTTCGCCGCGCTCGACAAGATGGGGAACTACCATCTCGACGAACCCCATTGGTATCTGCATGCGATCGGCGTCGATCCCCATCATCAGAATGAAGGTCTCGGATCCATACTGATGAAACACCAGCTTCCCAAGGTCGATGCGGATGGCGCCCTGGCCTTCCTGGAGTCATCGAACCCCCGCAACGTACCGTTCTACCTGCGCCACGGGTTCGAGGTGATGCAGGTGGTGCAGGTGGGGACGTCGCCCACGTTCACGCTCATGGTGCGCGAGCCGGGATAGCCTGAAGACATGATCGAGGCCGCCTCCCCGTCAGGAACCGTCGAGCGCCTGCGCCGCACCTTCGACAGCGGCCGCACCCGCCCATTGGAGTGGCGGCGGGGGCAGTTGCAGGCGATCGGCGAGATGCTGGAACGGCGCGGCGACGACATGGTCGAGGCCATGAGGGCGGACATAACGAGGCCCGAACTCGAGTGCCGCATGGAGTTGGGTGTCTGCACCAACGAGACCTCCTATGCGCTCGACAACCTCGAGAGCTGGATGCGGCCCGAACCCGTCGGGCTGCAGCCGGTTCCGGGGCGGCAGCGCATCGTTCGGGAACCCCGTGGCGTCGTCCTGATCGTCGGCCCCTGGAACTGCCCGGTGGAATTGCTGGTCGTGCCGCTGGTCGGCGCCTTGGCCGCGGGAAATTGCGCCGTACTCAAGCCGTCGGAGCTGAGCCCGCGTTGTTCGGCGCTCATGGCGGCAACGGTTCCCGAATTCCTGGACCCTGATGCCGTGGCGGTCGTCGAGGGAGGCGCCGACGAGACGGCCGCGCTCCTCGAACAGCAGTGGGACCACATCTTCTATACCGGTGGCGGAGCGGTGGGGCGCGTCGTTGCCGAGGCGGCCGCCAGGCAGCTCACGCCCGTCACCCTGGAACTCGGCGGCAAGAGCCCGTGCATCGTCGATGACGATGTCGATCTCGACAAGGCTGCGCGACGCATCGCCTGGGGCAAGTACTTCAACGCCGGACAGATCTGCATCTCCCCGGACTACGTGCTCGTCAAGCGCGAGCGCGAAGAGGAACTCGTCGCGGCGCTCGCCCGGGTCACGGAGGAGTTCTTCGGAACGGACCCGCGGTCGAGCGCGGATTTCGGGCGCATCGTCAACGAGCGTCACCACGCACGAATCGCGCGCCTCATGAAGGACGGGCGGCCGGCATTCGGAGGCGAGGCGGAAGCGGCGGACCGCTATATCGCGCCGACGGTCCTGCAGGACGTTGCACCCGATTCCGACCTGATGCAGGAGGAGATCTTCGGCCCCGTGCTGCCGGTGCTCCCCGTCGACAGCATCGGGGAGGCCATCGAATTCGTGAATCGGAGGGACAGGCCGTTGGCGCTATACCTCTTCACGCGCCGCCAGGAGGTGGAAGACGAGGTGCTCTCCAGAACGAGTTCCGGTGGCGCCTGCGTGAACGGGACGATGCTGCACGCGGCGAGTCCCGAGATGCCGTTCGGGGGCACGGGGGCGTCGGGCCTTGGGGCATACCACGGCCGCCACAGCTTCGAGTCCTTCAGTCACCGCAAGGCCGTGTTCACGCAGGGCCGCCAGGACATTTAGTCCCTGACCCGGTCAACGGGCTGCGAATCTGCTGCGCGGCGCCGATCTATCGAGTTGGCCGATGGCCGATTCGCCCCGCCAGGTGTAGCTGGCGAAAGCGGAAGAGAGCACATAGCCGCGGTTCCCGCCCCCACGGATTCCCCACGCGCGCCCGTCTGCGCCGATGGTGGAGAAGACCGAGCCGATGGTTACGCCCTCAACGACCTCGATTCCGAATCTGCCGTCGAGCGCGACGAGAATCGCTTCGCCTTCGGATCGATCGCTGACCAGATGCGGCCAGGCGCGCACTTCGGCCTCGTGCAGCACCCCGTCGACGAATACGAAGCCACGGCCCCGTTCCGGCAGCCGGTCGGTCGCGCGGTAGCGCAACAGCCCGAACGCACGGCCGCCGGGAAACAGCGCGTTGGCAAAGGCGTGCCCGGCGAATCCCGGCAGGTCCCGCGTTCTCAGGGAATGGCTGCGAAAGCAGATCGAGTCGAGCGCATGAGTGCGGCCCGGTACCGAAAGCATGCCCCGGGCGCGGTGCAGTTGGTGATACCGAAAGGCGGGGAGCGAATCGCCCCACCCACGCTCCACGTTCCAGGCCGGCGTTGCGGGTTCGGCGATGTCGAGGGTGAGCCTGGTGGCGACGCTTGGCTCCAGGTTTCCCGGCGCGGCCGCCGGGTTCGCCGGCAGCCTGGCCATGGTGCCTTCGAACTCGGCGCGCCAGCGCCGGAAGGGCTTGATGCAGGTGAGTGACAGACAGTCCCCCGCGGCGCAACCTGCTGTGCTTTTCTCGCCCTCGCCCGTGTGAACCAGGCGGGTTCCATCGGCTAGGAACACGCAAACGGTCTCCCGGCGCCGGGCGTGGTTGCTGTCGTCATGCACGAGATAGGCGTAGTAGCCGATGCTGCTGGCCCGATCGTAGCCATACACCCATAGCGCCTCGTGCAGATCGGCCCGGTCGCGATCTCCGGGCACCGGAACGTCGACATCGTGCGGGTAGTCCGCACCGGGGGTGTCGAGGGTGAAGGTGACGGGTGCTCCGGTCATGTTCGGCCACGTCCTGGCAGCCTTCCTCCGCCGGTTTTTTCCCGCGGGTGCCCATGACCGGCACAGCGTTTCTGCTCCAGAGCTCCCTGTTGGGCTGTGAACAGCAGGAGCAGGTGCCCCGGGAGGCTCGCCTCAGGCACGGGGGGATGCCGATGGATACCGATCGGGGGTTACCGCGAAGCGCTCGATGTACGCTGCGAACCGCTCCCGCAGCGCGTGCATGTTCAGCCCGTACTTTTCGGGGACGTAACGGTGCCGACCGTGTTTGTTCTGGGGATTGTGGTGCTGATGCGCCGCGATCTTCCGGCGGACGGTGTCGTCGATTGCAACGTCGAAGTGATCGTAGATCCCACAAGCGGTGCCGACGGGATCGGCCAGCAGATCGTTGTAGTGAACGTCGTGGAACCGGTGGCCATCGCCAAGGGCCTCACGGGCCGCCATGGCCCGCAGCAAACCGATCTCTTCCAGCGCGGCCCATTCCGCGCCGAAGCGCACCGGATCGAAGCCGGGATCCAGGCCCCGGCGGATGGCGCCCACGAAGCTGGTCACCGATGCCAGCACCTGGCCCGGGTCCCGATGGGTCCACACGATGCGGGCATCCGGATATTTCCACAACAGCGCCGGCAGCGAGAACAGGTGCTTCGGCCATTTCAGCACCCATTCGCCGGGCACGCCGTACTGCAGGTGCTGGAGCATGTGGTAGTGGTGCTCGTAGGCGATACGGTGATCGGCGTTCAGGAACCAGTCGAGATAGGACGGCATCCGGCAGGTGGCCGCTGCCGCGGAGTTGATGAAGCTCCAGTCGATGAGGCCGATGCACTGCTCCGCCCGGGTCGCACCGAAAGGATGCGCCTTCATCAGCTCGCCGGCGTTCGGGCGTGCATCGAGCTGCTGTTGGACCATCGCAATTCTGGGATCGCTTTCGAAAGTGGCGGCCATGGGCGGCGGCGAGGGCTCGTTCATTTCCCATTGCAGAGGGGCGCGCGCACCCGGCCTGGTGGCCAGCAGTGCGTGCAGGTGGGTTGAGCCGGTACGCGGCAGACCGACAACGACGATTGGCGCTTCGACCCTTTCCTCCGCAATCTTCGGGTACCGCCTGCGGTCTTCGACCAGCTTCAGGCGCTTGGCCAGCAATCCCGCCAGACCGCCGAGCAACCCGGATTGCACGGGTGGCGGCAGCCCGGAATCCCGGGTGTATCCGTAGTGCAGGGCCTCCAGGGCTTCCCGATAGGGCAGTTCCCCGAAATCCGCAAGGCCGGTGTCCCGGGCTGCCTGGTCGAGCAGCCCGTCGACGTCGGGGAGGCTCATGACCTTCCGCCTTCGACAAACTGCGGGAACAGCTCCTTCAGGATGCGCCGGAAACCGTCCTGCCAGGCCACCCGGCATTTGCCGACCATTGCGATCCGCCTGCTGTTGTCCGTTGCGCGTGGATAGGCGGTGGCCACGCGGGTGGAATTGAAGCGGTACGGCACACCCATCTCATCGGCCAGCCACGGCACGACCTGCTCTACCGAGACCGCATCGTCTCCGGCCCAGTTGGTGATCGTGCCTCCCACGGAGGCGGCGTCGAAAAAACCCTCGATGTGCTCGGACAGGTCGTCCTCGTGGATCGGGCCGCCGACCATTTCCCAGTCGGGATGGATGTCGACCGGCTCGCCGGCCGCGAGGCGCCGCATCAGACCGACCGGCAGGCCGCCGTGTCCGTGGGTGCCGTAGGACCAGTTCAGGCGCCCGATGGTCAGTGGCACGTTGTGAATCCGCGACAGCGTGCGGGCCACCGCTTCGCCGGCGAACTTGCTCGTGCCGTAGGCAAACCGGCCGGTAATGCGGGTGCTGCCGCCCAGACGGTCGGTCTCCTTGTAGCGATACCAGGGGTCCGGGTGATCCCAGTAGACGCCCGTGGTCGACACGTAGATCCAGGCCTTTGCCCTGTGCAGGTGATTGAACAGCAACCCCGTTCCTTCCGCGTTCTGGCGTACGCCGGAGTCGATGGTGTCCGGAAATACGTCGGCTGCAAGGTGCAGCACGTAGTCGTAGTCCCGGGGGACGCCAGTGAAGTCGCCTTCGGTGTAGTCGCAGGCGATGGGTTCGATTCCCATGGCCTCGACGCCCTGCTTCGACTCCGGCCTGCTGAACCGGGCGAGCCCATGGATCTCGTTGTGCGGAGCGAGCTGTGCCGCGATCGACCCACCCACCTGCCCGGTCATTCCGGTCATGAGCATGCGTGCGCCCTTCAGCACTAGAACGCCACCCGGGACGTCCCGCCCCCATCGACCACCGAGAAATCTCGCGCCGCGAGCGCACAGGCATAGTCTCGACCGATACCTTGCGCGGCTCCGCTGACCAATGCGATCTGCACGACATGTCCCCCAATCGGCCCGGGGGCATTGTCTACCGTTGGGCGGGGCATCGTAAACGGGTTGACTGGCTGCCAGTTGTTAAACGTATTAAGATGATTTTACTGAAGGCGCAGCTAAGCAGATACCGTGGGGGCGCAAAAAAATGGCCGTGAAATGGCGGATGGGAGTGGCGGGCGCGTTCATCGCGCTGTGTGCGGCGGCAGACGCGAGGGACACCGGGGCGGAACCGGAAGCTTACCGGGTCATGCTGGAGTTCTGGGATCTCGTGGAGAGCAACCGGTTTGGCGAAACCCGGGAGCTGTTCGCGGACGACATCGTGTTCATCGACCCCATCTGGGGGCGCTACGAGGGCCGGGAGGCGGCCGGGCGCTTCATGCAGTTCTTTGACGGTGTCGTGGATGGCTGCTGCACGCTGGACCGGTTGGTCGCCGATGAGCGCACCGGTTGGGGAATGTGGACACAACAGGGCCCCGATGGACCGGAATCCTGGGTGGGCGTGTACGAAGTGAAAGGCGGCAAGATCGTCTACTACCGCGACTTTCACGAGCGGGTGTATTCGCCGGAGGAGCAGGCAGCCCTTACGGCGGCAGTAAGGGCGTCGGCGGAGCAGTAAATCCGCCGGCAGTACCCCGGATTGACAGTGGAGAGCCATGGACGGACTGGCAGCTACCCGGCGGACGAAATGTTCACGCTGGTTTCGGGGCAGGTCGAAATCACCAACGACGATGGTTCCGTGCTGGTCTTGAACCCCGGCGACAGCGGTTTCATTCGCAAGGGCTGGCAGGAACCGGGCGAGAGGAGGATGCCGTGAGCGAGTTCGAGTTGCAGCTTCGGAATTGGTATCAGGGTGAAATCGCTGGCGCAGCGTTCTTCGATGCGCTGGCCGACGGGGCACAGAGCGATGACGAGGCCGGCAAATGGTCCTTGCTCGGGCGGCTCGAGTCGACGATGGCGCAACGATTGAGCGAGGCATGCGCAGCCGCGTCCATCGCGCTCCCTGACCTGTCTTCCGATTCGGGTTATGTCGAGTACGCGCGCAAGATGGCGGGCAAACCCTGGCGGTCCAACATGGAATTTCTGATGCCGCAACTGCGAAGGGTCGTGCCCGAGATTCGCGCGGCGGCGCGGCGGGCTCCAGCGGCCTATGCCGATATCGCCGGGGAGTTCCTCGCCCATGAAGAAGCCCTGGCTGCCTTCGTGAGCGCCGAGCTGAGCGGGGAAGACGGATCTCCGGCCGTCTGGTCGCTGCTTCGCCAGTGGTCGTGAAGCGCGCTCGGCGTCAGGCCGCTACGCCCCGCCGCACCAGCGATAAACGTGTGCAGACGATCAACAGCATCGATGAAGTGAAACTCTCTACGGCCAGGCTTACCGGGCTTCGCTGACGAAAGTTCGCGACCACGTTTCTGCGTCAGCCAAGTACGCGTAGCGCCGTCTCGGGCGCCTTGTCGAGGATCCTGAGCAACGCCCTCGCCGCACCTGTCGGCCCGCGCTTTCCCTGTTCCCAGTTGCGGATGGTCTCGTGAGGCACGTCGATGCGCCGCGCGAACTCGACCTGGGTCAATCCGAGACGCCGGCGTACGCGGCGGGCGAAGCGCCCCATGTCGCGCATCGCCTCGGCGTCGTCATCGCGCGCCTGGCGGGCGATGTCCTCCTCGCCGGTCGCATCCAGCATGTTGTGGCTGACCCGCCCGCGCGGAAGACCCTGCGGGCTGTCGGGATCAATCGTCAACCGTGTTCTGCTCATATTCTCGAACCTCCCTGCGGTTGGCCTTGCGGGCGGAAATGATGCGAATCGTCGAGCCCCGCATCGTGTAGATCACGACGAATACCCGACCCTCTACCGCGC
>JAPPHD010000005.1 GCA_028821125.1 Gammaproteobacteria bacterium | reverse complement strand
CAAATCATGGTGAAATTCGACTCGATCTCGGCCGAGTTGCGGAAGTCGGGTTAGCCCCATTGGTCATGGTGCCCGCCAGACCGGCGGCCAAGTTGTACAGGGCGTCACCGGCGATTACCCGCTGCACCGGGCGGAAGTCCGGGGCTCGGCGGGTCCGCCGAATCGTCATCGAACGTGGCGCTGGGGCGGGGCGTCTTGGCGGCCGAGCCGTCGTTACTCGCTGTCCAGCATCAGAAGCGCCTTGGAGCAAAGGGACTGAACGGTTGCGGTCAGGCGCTGCCTGTGCCAACGGGCGCCAACGGTATTGGCCGCTACCCGTTCCGGTAGAAATCTCCTGAGCGTGTCCTGGAATCCCGCGGACTCGATGACCTCGCCTGCCCGTTCCATGGTCTGCCTCAATGCGTTCACGTACTGTTCCCCTATACCGCGTGAGGACGCCTTCCTTGCTGCTTCTGCCGCCAATCCATCGGTGTCGCCCGTTCTCTCTATGATCCACTCAAGATCCCACGCGTCGCGGTGGCGCGGGTTGTTCCGCGTCATCACCGACATGGGCAGCGCGATCAGCTTGTCCGAGCCAATGTCCGTCATCGAAGCCGCGCGTATGGGAGATCCCGGGTCGTTGGCCTGCAGCATGGCGTAGCGCTGCTGGAGCGGCAGCGTCATCGTGCCTTGCGGGTGGTGGTCGCGCCTGTCGATTTCGATCTTGATGCGCTGGACCCCCTCCAAGCGGCTTGCCTGGCCAGCGGGACGGGTTACTACCCGCGCCACCCACCGGCGTACGTCAGATTCCGAGCCCTCCCGGTTTCCTCTCGGTGGCTTCACTGACACCTCGAGTCCGTAGCGATTGGCGAACCTATCCACCAAGAGGCTTTCGAGGCCGTCCATCATGGCGTCATCGAAGGACGCTCCGCCGGAAAAGTCCAAGTCCTCGCTCAAGCGCAGCCCTCCGTGGCACAAGCGCAGGCAGGTGCCTCCCTTGAATACCAGGCGGTGCAGAAAGCCGGCCTCGCTCATGGCGCCTAGCAACTCGTGGTGCAGCAGTTCCTTCTCCACGGCCGGTGCGCAGGCCGCCAGCTCGGGGTCGTTGCGGATGATCTCGGCGGCTACGGCCGCGAAGTCACGCATGTTCCCTTCTCTCCGGTAGGGGCGGGGAGGCCAGCATTCTCTCCCAGTCCGCGATAGCGTCCTGGTGCATTTCATCGTCGATCAAATTGAGGTTCCAAGGCCGGATACGGCGCAGATCGTCCGCTGCCAGTTCGGGCGAGGCGATGAGCATTTCCGTGGCGGGGTCCATTTCCGTGCCCCGAAGTATCTCGGCCTCGCCCCGATTGGAGTGGGAGAATTCCAAGTCTCCGTAACGGGTGGCGTGCTTGCCCGGGCGACCGGTCGTGGCGATGATGTAAACCATCGGCACCTGGCTGATGGAGCCGTGCTGCGACAGGGCATATTCGTAGCTGAGGTAGGAGAGATGGCGCGGGCGAAGGCGCCGGGCAAGGACCCCGATGCCCCTGAAGCCCATATGGGGGTGTGCCAGGTTGAGGTAGAGCCCGCGGGCGACCCGTTCGATCAGGCCGATGCCTACGAGCTTGCGCAGACCTTTCCGGAAGGCGTTGTCATCGTCATTGTGGAAGAGGGTTCGCAAGCCCGCGGTGCTGAGCGCCGGAAACCGACGGCCCGGGCCGATGACCAGAACGCGAATGGCTTCCTCCAAATTCATTGTGATATCTTCATGTCTGCGTTTCAGAAAGAATACCACAATGTAACTTAATGGTTGGGCGATGCTGGCCCATTGCCCAGCCAAATTGGGATTGACTTGCCCGGTGCAACGGGGAAACGCCCGCTGCCCGATTTGACAAGACTTGGCCGGCATCCCCACCGAGAATGAACCCATGACCGTGCCCGATCTCGCCAGATACGGCTATTCCGAAGAGAACCAGCAGATCTACGACATGGTGTACCGGTACAGCCGTGAGCGGTTGCACCCGCTCTGCGACCGGATGGACCGCGACGACTGGTTTCCGGAGGCGCAGTTCCGCTCGCTGCACGAGATCGGGCTGCTCGGCACGTCCGTTCCCGGGCAATACGGCGGCCAGGGGCTCGGGTTCATCGAGCAGTGCCTGATCACCGAGGCGCTCTCCTACTGGAACGCCAGCTTCGGCGCCGCCTGGATGGGTAGCGAGAGCGTCTGCCTGCACAACGTCGTGCGCAATGCCGACGACGCCCTCAAGGCGCGCTACCTGCCCGGCTTTTGCGACGGCAGCCTGATCGGCGCGCTGGGCCTGACCGAGCCGGGGGCGGGCTCCGATGCCCTGGGTTCCATGGTGACCCGAGCCGAGCGGGACGGCGACGACTACGTCATCAACGGCCGCAAGATGTTCATTTCACTGGGGCCGGTGGCGGACATCATCCTGCTGTACGCCAAGACGGCTCCGGAAAAGGGCCCCAAGGGCGTGTCCGCATTCGCATTCGAGACTCGAACGCCCGGTTTCCAGGTGGCGCAGCACCTCGACAAGATGGGATGGCGCGGCGTTCCCACCGCCGAACTGGTGTTCGACGACTGCAGGGTGCCTGCCGGCAATGTCATCGGCGGCGTTGACGGCGGGGTGGGGGTCGTCATGAGCGGCCTCAACATGGAGCGCGTAATCCTCTGTTTCCACATGATCGGCGTCGCCCAGCGGGCCCTGGACATTACGCTCGACTACGCCGCCGACCGCAAGCAGTTCGGGCAGGCGATCGGCCGCTTCCAGTTGGTGCAGGGGCTGTTGGCCGACATGTACACCGACCTGCAGTCGATGCGCGCCTTCAGTTACCAGATGGCGAAGGAAGTGGCGGATCTCGAGATCGGTGGCGGCGGACGCGGCGAGGCGCACATGCGCACCTCCGCCGTGATGCTGCACGCGGGGCGTGCGCTGATGCGCATCGTCGACAACGGCGTGCAGGTGCACGGCGGCGCCGGGTACATCCGCGATCTGGAGATCAATCGGCTTTACCGGGTGGGCAAGCTGATGGAGATCGGCGCCGGCACCAACCAGATCCGCCAAGTGATCATCGCCGAGGAACTGCTCAAGTAGCCGGTATCGACATGGTCACGCCCATGCAGTCATCGCCGGCTTTCAATGGCCGATCGTGGATCGGGCCGGAGGCGCATCGCCGGCCGTACCGGGAGACCGGAAGCGGATGCCTTCCAGGAACCTGACACCGACCAGCACCCACTGGGGCAACTACCTGCTGGAGAGCCGTAGCGGCCGCGTGGTCGCGGTGCACCATTACGAAGCGGACCGCAATCCGACCCCCATCGGCCAGTCCCTGCTCGATGCCCAGGACGCCGCCTGCCGCGTGCCGGTGCCCATGGTGCGCCTCGGCTGGCTGCAGGGGAGCCGGCAGGGCGGTGGCGCCGGCCGCGGCCGTGAACCTTTCGTGGCGGTCGATTGGGACACCGCACTCGACCTGGCCGCCGATGCGCTCAAGCAGGCCATCGATGCCGGCGGCAACGAATCGATCTATGGCGGCTCGTATGGCTGGGCCAGTGCCGGCCGTTTTCACCACGCCCAGGGGCAGCTCAAGCGTTTCCTGAACCTCATTGGCGGATTCGTGCATTCCCGCACCTCATACTCGGCCGGCGCCGCCGAAGTGATTGTCCCGCACATCCTCGGCATGCCCTTCCAGAGCCTGATGGTGCAGGCGCCGACCGTCGACGACATCGCCAGGGAAACGGACCTGGTGGTGTGCTTCGGTGGCATCGCGCTCAAGAACACCCAGGTCACGGACGGCGGCCTGGGCGCCCATACCGCGCAGGATCAGCTCACGGCGCTTGCCCGATCGGGAACGCGATTCGTGAACGTGTCGCCGTTGCGCGAGGACATGGCAGCCTTCGTGGGCGCCGACTGGTGGGCGTGCCGGCCGAACACGGATGTGGCCATCATGCTGGGCCTGGCGCATACGCTGTACAGCGACGGCCTTCACGACCGGGCGTTCCTCGGCCGGTATTGCGTCGGCTTCGAGCGGTTCGTCCCCTACCTGACCGGACGCGCCGACGGGCGGGCCAAGGACGCCGACTGGGCGGCGGGCATCTCGGGGATTCCAGCCGCCGACATCCGGGCCCTTGCCCGCCGCATGGCCGGCGCCCGCACGCTGCTCGGCATAAGCTGGTCGCTGCAACGGGCGGAACACGGCGAACAGGGTTACTGGATGATCACCCTGCTGGCCGCCATGCTCGGCCAGGTCGGCCTGCCCGGCGGCGGCGTCGCTTACGGATACGGTTCCGTGCATAACATCGGTTTCGCCGGCCGCCGGCAACCGGCGTTCCGCACGGCCGCCATGAACCAGGGAAAGCCGCCGCTGAACCGCTACATTCCCGTATCGCGCATCACCGAGATGCTGGAGAACCCGGGGGGCGCCTTCGACTACAACGGCGAACGGCTGGCCTATCCGGACATCAGGGTCATCCTGTGGGCGGGCGGCAACCCCTTCCACCACCACCAGGACCTCAACCGCCTGCGGCGCGCCTGGGCGCGCCCGGAAACGGTTATCGTCAGCGACCCGTTCTGGACCGCCACCGCCCGGCATGCCGATGTTGTCTTTCCCTGCACCGTTCCCCTGGAGCGCAACGACTTCGCTGTGGGCCGGGCGGACTGTTTCATTACGCCGATGCGCAAGGCCGCCGAGCCGTTTGGGGAGTCGCGATGCGATTTCGAGATCTTCGCGGCGCTTGCGGACCGGTTCGGCAAGGCGTCGGCGTTCACGGAGGGCCGGGACGAGATGGCCTGGGTCGAAACCCTCTACGAGACAACGCGGGAGAATGCGGCCCGGACCGGTGTGACGCTGCCGCCGTTCGAGGAATTCTGGGCTGGTGAACAGATCCGCTTCGAAGCCCAGGTCGAGGAACAGGAGTTCACTCTCGAAGCCTTTCGGCGTGACCCCGTCGCCCATCCGCTGCGTACCCCCAGCGGCAGGATCGAACTCTTCTCTGAAACCGTCGCGTCATTCGGATATGAGGATTGCCCCGGCCATCCGGTGTGGCGCGACAAGGTGGAATGGTTGGGCGGCGTACGGGCCAGGCAATACCCGCTGCACCTGATTTCCAACCAGCCCAGGACCCGCCTGCACAGCCAGTTGGACCACGCTGTGACGAGCCGCGACGGGAAACGGCATGGGCGCGAGGTCGTGCGCATCAACCCGGCCGATGCCGCCGCCCGGGGTATCGAAGACGGCGAAATCGTGCGCCTGTTCAACGAGCGCGGCGCCTGTCTTGCCTCCGCCGTCCTCCATGAAGGAATCCGCCCGGGCGTAATCGAGCTTCCCACCGGCGCCTGGTACGACCCGGAGGACCCGGTGAGTGAAGACTCGCTGGAAGTGCACGGCAACCCCAACGTGCTCACCCGCGATGCCGGAACCTCAAGGATCGCCCAGGGGCCGACGGCGCACAGTTGCCTGGTGGAAGTAGAGCGGTTCGCTGACCCGCTCCCGGAGATCAAGGTTTTCCGGCAACCGGAAACGGCCGGAGACGGCGCCTGATTCTCCCGGCAGCCGGCGCAGGGCGTTGCCGGTCATTCTTCGCGCCAGGCCTCGGCCCGTTCCAGGCTCTTCCGGTACGGCTTGATGCCGAGCGTCAGGCTGATGGCCGCCAGCGTCATGGTGACCGCCGAGACGATGGCCAGCGAATAACCCAGGTCGTTCTCGTCGCGGAACACGTAGTCGGTAACCACCGCCACCGACAGCGTCCCGCCGGCGATGGCGGAGAACACGGAGATGACGAAGAACACCGCCACCACCTGCGCGCGCATCTGATTGGGCGTGAAGAGCTGGATCGCGACGGGTGAGAGCGCCTGTTGCAGCGACAGCGCGAATGCCGCGACGCCGAGCGCCGGAATGCCCCATTGTGCGGTGGGCATCAGGGGTGCGATGGCCATGCACGGCATGGCCAGCGCAAAGAACGCGGCCAGCGAGCGCATGGCCGCATCCTTGTAGCCGCGGGCCGTGAGCCAGTCGCAGAACCAGCCGCCGGCGTAGGTGCCCAGCGTGCCCAGCACCATGATTTGGGTGCCGAACACGATCCCCGCATCGGAGATGTCCCATCCGTAACTGCGGCGGATGAATTCCGGCACCCAGCCCATGAATCCGTAGAACGCCATGCCGCCGGTGGCATAGCCGAA
>JAPPHD010000070.1 GCA_028821125.1 Gammaproteobacteria bacterium | reverse complement strand
TATCCGACAAATCGAGATCCCATTCCAATTTTTTGGTGAGATTTTCGGGCTAGCCACTGGCGGACTTCCGGGTCCTTGATGGCCTGCACCCCGTTGCGCGCGGTGCGCCGGGCGAGACCCACGATCTTGCGGTACAGCTCGCGGCCCTGCTCCGGCCCGCCGAGCTGATCGCGTTCGAACTTCAAGGTGGTGCGGGAAACCTCCCAACCCTTGCCTCGCTCGCCGACTATCCAGTCGGCGCGGGTTCTGGCATCGGTGAAGAAAACCTCGTTGAACGAGGCGCCGCCGGTGATCTGCCGCAGCCGCCGCACCTCGATGCCGGGCTGGTCCATGGGCAACAGCAGGTAGGAGATGCCGGCGTGACGCGGCTCGTCGGGTTCGGTGCGCACCAGGGCGAACATGTAGTCCGACAGGTGCGCGCGGCTCGTCCACACCTTCTGGCCGTTGATCACCCACTCATCGCCCACCAGTTCGGCCCGGGTGCGCAAGCCGGCGAGGTCGGAGCCGGCGCCCGGCTCGGAGTAGCCCTGGCACCAGATGTGATCGCCGTGAATGGCGGGCGGGATGAACCTCTCCTTCTGCCATTCGCTGCCCCACTGCAGCAGGGTGGGCACCACCCGGGAAATGCCGTTTCCCTCGATCTCCCGCGGCGCACGCGCGGCGATGAACTCCTCGGTGATGATGCGCGCCCTGAGCGGGTCGGCTTCCTGTTCCGAACCGCCGAAGCGCCGGGGAATGCCCCGGTACAGGTAGCCCTTCTCGATGGCCTTGAGCCGGAACGCCCGCACCGCGGCTGCCCGGTCCAGGTCGAGGTCCACGCCCTTCGGCGGCCAGTTCTCCGCCAGGAAGGCGCGCACTTCCTCCTGAAAGACCAGATACTCCCCGGTGTAGTCCAGGTTCATGACGCGCCTCCCGCAAGCTCGGCAAGTGTACGCCAATCGGCCCGGGGCCCGGCGTGGGGACTGTCCGGCGGGTTCATTCAGGCTCCCAACGCGTGCGGCGATTGTGTCGGTCAAAGCCACCCAGGTCCTTGCCGGGCGGATAGCCATTCGAATTCGTATAACTAATTAAAATAGGGTTTCTCTAATTGAGTCAAGGCGGCCGGGCGGTCGACCCCAGCCGACCCGGCTGCTCCTCTTGTCCACGGATCAAGATTGCAAACGAATCAACGGTATGGCCGACGACCGCCCTCTCGTTGGTCAGCAGCATCACCTCGTTAACCGTCGTGATAGGTGGAAGCAGGGTTGTTCCAATGCAGCTTCACCCGCCGGTTGGCGATCAGCCAGCGCTCGCCGCTCTTGCTGAAACGGTCGACATAGGTACCCATGTGGTCGGGCCCGAACCGGGTGTAGACGATGAAGTAGGTCCAGCACCTGGCTTCACTGTCGGAGACGAACTCGATGCGGCTGGTGGTCAGGTTGTGACGCACGAACCCCACGCCACGTTCCGGGTCGCCAGCACGTTTGGCTATGCCCGTTCCCAGTCCTTCGACGATGGCGGCCCGCCCCCGAAACGTGCCCGACCCGGTCTCGAGCACGCCGTCCTCGAGGAACGCGGAGGCCAGGCCTTCCAGGCGGCCCCTGTCCCCTTCGGTGTTGTAGATGGACATGGTGTGCCTGATGGCCTCGCGGGCCAATGCCTGTTCCGGCGTCATGGTCGCCTCCCTCGCGGTTGGATCGGGTCGAGTCTCGGTTGCCGACATGGTGCGCAAACGGCCGCCACTTGGGAAGAGTCCGGTTCGGGCGGCGCTCGTCCCCGCGTCGATGGCCGCACGCACCGGTGTGCTAACCTGCCCGGCCGGACCAATCCGGCGCCGGCTGCGCATCGGCGCCGATCAGAAGAGTCACAGCATGCCATTCGACGTCACATCCCTGGTCAACCCGAACCACACGGCGCTGCTCACCAACGAAGTGCAGTCGAGCGTCCTCGATGCCGGTGGCGACCTGGCCGAGAACGCCCGTAGCATCCTCGGCAACATCGTCAGCCTCGCCGATGCGGCCCGTCGGGCAGGCGTACCGGTGCTGCACGCCGTCAAGCATTTCCGCCGCGACTCGCTGGCGCGCAATCGCAACATCGTCCTCTACCAGCGCCGTGGCGTGCTGCCCGATGCGGACGCTCCGCCCGACCCCGACAGCCGGCTTCAGCCCGGTTGCCACGTGGTGCCCGAACTGGGCCCGGACGAGCGCGACCTGGTCATGACCCGCCTGCACGGCATGGGCGCGGTGCACGACAGCGGCATCGACCCGGTGCTGCGCATCCTGAGCGTGAGCACCGTGGTAGTGGTCGGCGTTTCGCTCAACGTGGGCATCACCAACAGCGTGATGGATCTCGCCAACCGGGGTTACGACGTGGTGGTGCCGTCCGACGCGGTAGCGGGAACGCCCATGGAATACCAGGACCAGGTAATGCGGCACACGATCAAGTACCTGGCTCGTGTGACGCCTACCCGGTCGATACTCGAGGCTTGGTCCGCCAACTCCTGACCCAGGGTCGGGCAGTACCGGACAGAGGGTCGAACCGGCTGGCGCGCGACCGTACTGATTCCCGGCGGAAAACAGTGCCTGACTGAGCCGGGATTGCACCCGGTCAGTGCTTGAACTCGGATCCCCCCGTCGCCGAGACGACACTCCCCGAGGTGAAACTCGAGGCGTTCGAAGCGAGAAACAGGGCGGCGCCAACAATCTCGTGGGGCTTGCCGAGCCGCTGCAGCACGTGGCCCTCCCGGGCCCGCGCCGTCGCAGCTTCCAGGTCCCATGCCTTGGAGATGTCGGTGAGAAAGGGCCCCGGCATGAGGCAGTTCACCCTCACCCTGGGGGCGAAGGCCCAGGCAAAGCCCGTGGTCATGGCATGCAGCCCGGCTTTCGCCGCGGCATAGGGAATGATGTTGGGCGTGGGCGTGAGGGCTCCGCCGCTGGAGACGAAGATGATGGAACCTCCATCGCCCTCGGCCATGCGCGTGCCGATGAGCGCCGCCAGCCGGAAGTGGCCTTTCATGTTCACCGCCATCACCTTGTCGTAGAGCGCTTCGGTTACGTCCGTGACGCGGTCGTAGATCGGCGACATGCCGGCATTGTTCACCAGCACGTCCACGTGGCCGAACTCCTCGTATGCAACCGAGGCCAGGCGCTCCATGTCCTCCCAGTTGCCGGTGTGCGCGCCGACCGCCAGCGCCCGCCTTCCGGTCGTGGACTCGACCTGTGCAGCCAACGCTTCGCAGTTGCCGCGCTTGCGGCTGGAAATGACGACATCGGCCCCGGCCCTGGCGAACGCCAGCACCATCTCCCTGCCGAGCCCCCGGCTGCCACCGGTGACCAGCGCCACCTTGCCGGTCATGTCGAAAACGCTCGCTATCGCATGCTCATCCACAACCGTGCTCCTTTCGAACGAATAGTTGAAAAATCTAACCGGACTATGCCCCGGCCCGACGGGGCAGCAGTGACCGGGTGCAAACCTGGCTCTTTCAATACCCTGATCCGCGAGCGAGAAAGCTAGTAGAACAGGTCGCCGCCGCAGGCCGAAGCGGTCGTGCCGTGCTTCTCGAAAGCCTTGACCACATTGCGCCCGATCCGCCACTTGTGCACTTCATCCGGCCCATCCACCAGCCGTTGCGCGCGAATCCCGGTGTACCAGCGCGCAATCGGCGTATCGTGCGTGTAGCCGAGGGCGCCGTGCAGTTGCAGCGCGGTATCGACCACCTTGTGGATCATGCGCGGCAGAAACACCTTGGCAATCGAGTTCTCCTGGCGCAATTCCTTGCCGTTCTCCATCTTGTAGGCGAGGTGCAGCACCATGAGGCGCGCCTGATAGATCTCCTCGGCACACTCGGCAAGCATGAACTGGATGCCTTGCCGGTCGGCCACGGGCTGCCCGAAGGTGACCCGCTGCGTTGCGTGGCCCACCGCGAGGTCCAGCGCCTTCTGTGCCAGCCCGATGTTGCGCATGCCATGACGCAACCGGCCATAGCCGAGCCGGTGCTGGCCCAGGGCGAATCCCTGGCCCGGCTCCCCAAGGATGGCATCGGCCGCCAGCACCAGGTTGTCGATCCTGATCTCGCAATGCCCGCCGAACTCCTCGTAGTGCTTCTCGTCGTGGCCCATCACCGGAATGTTGCGCAGCACCTCGTAGGCCGGATTGGGCAGATCCACCAGAAAGGCGCTGAACTGCTCGTGGCGCGAATTGTCGGGATTGGTTTTGGCAAGCACCACGGCGAAGTCGGCGATGTTGGCCAGGCTCGTGAACCACTTTTCGCCGTTCAATACCCAGTTGCCGCCATCGCGCACCGCCGTGGTCTGCAGCCCGGTCGCATCGCCGCCGGCGGCGCGCTCGGTCATCGAATAACAGACCCGGGCATCGCCGTTCACCAGCGGCACCAGGTACTTCTTCTTCTGTGCCTCGGTACCGTAGCGGGCGATGGTGAGCATGGTGGCGTCATCGGACCCCTGCGTATTCACGGCAAGGTCGCCCAGCGGGCTGCCGCCGAGTTCGTATTGCACGATGGCCATGGCCAAGGGCCCCAGGCCCAGGCCGCCCCACTCCTTCGGCATGTGCGGGCACCAAAGGCCATCGGCTTTCGCCTGGGCATGCAGTTCCTTGAGAATTTCTTTGACGGGGCGGCTGCGCAACTGCGCCTCTGCCGGTACGCAATGCGTTTCCACAAACTCGCGGTAGCGCAGCCCCAGTTGCTTGTGTTCTTCAGGAATCTCGAAGTCGATCACGGTCGCCCTCCCTGGTTGATTGTTTTCACTGCCGGCCGGCGCGCCTCCGGCAACGGCAAAAGTCACTGATACGAGGTTTACTTGGCCGCGGCCGCCCTCGGCCGCTTGCCTGCATCGCCGAGTTCAGCGGCAATCCATTGCTGCAGCAAGTCGGACCGCTCGGCAAAACGATTGCGCGCGGCCCGTTGATCCTTCGCCAGAATCGCATCCACGCAGCCAATCGATGCCCTGTTCCATGCCTGTATGCGTTCGGGATGACCGGCATAGAGCTTGGTGGTGGACTGCTCGGCGCCGAACTGGTTGAACATGGTCAGGCTCAACTCGATGGCCGGATTGCCGCTCAGTGCGCCAAGAATGCCCTCGAGTTCCGATTCCAATGCCAATAGCTGCCGCGCCGACTGCTGGCGCCCGTCCTCGGCAACCAGTTTTTCCCGCAATCGGGCCAACCGCTTTCTCGCCGCCGTATCGTCACTCGCTACCGCCAGTTCCACTCCCATGCGAAACACGCCCTGGGCGGCCTCCAGAACCTGCTGCAACGAGGTCTGGCGGGAATTGAGGTAGGCGGCCACCGCCCGGCTGACGGTGTTGAGCGTCGGACGCCGGGCGAAGAACCCGCCGCCGACACCCCGCTTTATGGTGAGAACCTGTTCGTGGGCCAACAGGCGCGCCACCTGGCGGAAGGTCGGCCGGCTCACGCCGAGCGCCTCCATCAGTTCCTCTTCAGAGCCGAGAAAGCTCCCCTCTTCCACCGCGAGCGCCCGCTTGCGCAACTGTACGGCTGCCTGGAACGTGACCGACGTTGCCTCTGCCGTCTCCTGATTCTTCATTCTTCCGCCAACGAGCGCAGTGCCGTAATGTATGCCAGGGTCGCAAGGAAAAGCAAAAGCCGGCGAGCGTTTTCGCTGTCGCACCGGCATTCAACGTCCGGGTTGCCGATCCCCGATGTTTGTTGTGTACTTGTTTAGAGACGTTAGCTGATCGGGGACCATGATGGGCGATACATTCCTGGGCTATGAGGGCAAGCACGTGTTGGTGGTCGGGGCCGCCACCGGCATGGGGGCGGCCGCCGCACGGCAGGCCAGGTCACAGGGGGCGCGGGTCACGGCTATGGACGTGGCCGAGATCGACTACGCCGTGGACGCCGCCGTCCGGGTGGACCTGCGCGACCGGGCGAGCGTCGATGAGGCCATCGGCCAACTCGACGGCGAAATTCACACGGTGTTCGCCTGCGCAGGGGTCGCCGACGGCACACCCGACATCGTCCTGATCAACTTTACCTCGCAGCGGTATCTGGTCGAGGCGTTGACTGACAGCGGCCGACTCGGGCGCGGCGCCTCCATCGTCATGATTTCCTCCGTGGCCGGCCTTCCCTGGACACGGCAATTGGCCGGTGTTCTGGATTTTCTCGATGCGCCCGACTGGGAAGCGGCGACAGCCTGGATCGACGCGCACGAAGGCACCGACAACTACAGTTTCAGCAAGATGGCCATGAGCGCCTACGTGGCGCGCCAGGCGTTCCCCATGCTCCAGCGGGGGATACGCATCAACGCCATCCAACCCGGCCCCACGGACACACCACTGGCCCGGGCCAACGCCGACATCTGGCTCGCCTTCGGCCAGGACTATCGTGATGCCGCCGGCGTGCCGACCCTCACCACGGACGAGATGGCGACCACGCTCCTGTTTCTCGGCAGCGATGCCGCAAGCGGCATCAACGGCGCCAACCTGCTCGTGGATCAGGGGCAGGTCGGCGCAGGCGCCACCGATGCGTTCGAATCGGCGCCGATCAAGGCGATGCTCGGCTTGGACTGACCCGCGGGACCGTGTTCATGGGTTCCCCGTATGCAACTGCACGGGGGATGAAACCCTCGACCGAAGTTCCAAGCTACCGAGTGGATTCGAATACGTCGTCAAGCGTTGGCGCGTCAAGTACGTTTTCGGCCCAGGTTTCCAGATCGGCGGCGGACGCCTGACCCAGCCTTTCAGCGACTTTGGGCGACAGGAGGCCGAACCGCCGTCGCAGTTGCCGTTCGAGTAGCGCACGCTCCCCCTCGACGCGACCCTGCTGCATGCCCTGCTCCATGCCCTCTTCGCGGGCCCGTGCGATGACTCCTGCCATGGTGGAACTCTCCTCGCGATACTGCCGTTGATAGCGCCGGTACTCATTGTCAGTGAGGCCGGCGTAGATGTCGATGAATTCGATGTACTTGGCCCGCCTGTCGCCGTCCCGCTCCAACGCCAGCAATCCCCGGACCGCCTCGGCATAGACCTCAATCCTACGGCCTCGCGGGCTTTGCAGGTTCGGCAGGTTGACCCGCGCCACCAGGTTGTCGCTCTGCCGCCAGCGCTCGGCGGGTATCTCCCTGAGCTTGCAGGCGAGCGTGTCGAACGTGAGATAGCGACGGCGTTCGGTGCCCAGGTTGAGCGACGTGGGAGCCGTCTCCGCTTGCCGCAGAAAGATGGCGACCGGCACCACGCGGTCGGTCTCGAACAGTTCGGCGAGGTCGAGACAGTAGTGCGCCAGCCGGTGCAGGGAGAAGCGCCGGGCGTCGGATTCTTCTTCGAGCACGAACAGCACCGCCTCCCGGCGGCCGTCGGCCCACTCCACGAGTAGCGGCACATCCAGTTCGCGAAAGCGATTGCCCAGACGTTCCTTGAGCTGTTCCTGCCGCGCCGGGACGACGCGCACCTGATCGTTGGGGGCGGGTGCTTCTTCAGGGGCGAAAAACGCCAGGGCATCGCGCGGATAGTCGAGAATCAGGTTCTTGAAGTTCTGATCGTGACTGACCGTATTCACCAGACACTGCTCCCGGGTGCTCGTTCTTGGGCAGCATCAGGCAAGTGCCAGGGCACGCGCTATGGGCAATGGCTGAAAAGACCGTGGGAAATTTGCTCTATCTTTATTCCCCGATCATCAGCACGGCGCCGCCGAAAGGGCCGACCGCGTTCGCCCACACCGCCACGTTGGCGCCGGGCACCTGCCGCGCACCGCACTGACCGCGAAGCTGGCGTACCGACTCAATGCAGAAGTTGGTGCCGTGGCGCCGGCCCACGTTGCAGGCTCCGCCATCGGTGTTCAGCGGCAGGCTGCCCCCGAGCCGGGTGTTTCCGGCTTCGATGAAGGGCCCTGACTCTCCGGGCTCGCAGAAGCCCAGCCCCTCCAGCCACTGGAAGGTAATGATAGAAAAGCCGTCGTAGAGCTGGGCGCAGTCCACGTCCGCCGGTTTGAGGTCGGTTCGCTCCCACAGGTGTTTTCCGGTGTGAAACGGCGCGTTTTTCACCATGTCCTCGATTTCGAACGCCATGTAACCGGTACCCGAAAACGCCGCGGACTCGACGAAAACCGGCTTCTGTCGGAGGTTCCTGGCCCGCTCCTCGGTGGTATAGATCACCGCCGACCCCGAGTCGACCGGGTAGTCGCAGTCCAGGATGCGCAACGGCGTGCACAGGTAGGGCATGGCCAGGAAATCGTCGACCGTGAGCGGATCGCGGAAGATGGCGTCTTCGTTCAACGTTGCGTGGTAGCGCTGGGTCACGGCGTGCTGCGCGAACTGCTCCTCGGTGGTTCCGTATACCGCCATGTGACGCTGCATGGGCATTGCCGCAATCGCCTGCAACGGCAGCAGTTGCCCGAACGGCCGCCGGAACTGCTCGTCCCCCGAGGACGGCGTCGAGTCAGCCCCAGCCTGCAGTTCCGACCCGCTCAGGCGCTGGTTGATCACCCGCACGGTTATGCAGGTATGACAGAAACCCGCGCGAATGGCGGCGATGGCTTGCAGTGCCGGGCCGATGTAGGCCGGACCCACACCGTTGACATGCCAGTTGACCGGAACACAGCCCGTCATCTGCGCCAGGTCCAGCGCATTCACCTCATCGAGGCCGGGCGGCGCCGGACCCGCGGGATTCCAGAGCACCGCTATGCCGTCGATGCCCGCCGCGTCGATACCCGCATCGGCCATGGCTGCCCTGCAAGCCTGAACGGCCAGTTGCCGGGAAGTCAGGCCGGTCCTTCGCCCGGTTGTCGAGTAGCCGACCCCGACCGCTGCCACGCGGGGAGTTTCAGGCATCTTCCCGGGCGCCTGCAGGTCTGAAAAACGGCAAGGTAAGCTCTTCGCTCACCTCGCAGAACGTTACCTCCACCGGCATGCCGACCTCGATCGTGTCGTGCGGGCACTCGACCAGGTTGGTCAGCACCTTCAGGTTCTTCTGCTCCGCCAGCTCGACGGTGGCGAGCACATAGGGCACCTTGTCGACCCAGAACGGATGCCAGGGCTTCATGGTGATGGTGTAGCTGTACAGCGTGGCCCGCCCGGAGACCTGCTCCGGAGCCAGGTCTTCAGACAGGCACTTCTCACAGACAGGCCGGGGGTAGTGGATGAAATGGCCGCAGCTCCGACAGCGCAGGATCATCAGTTTGTGCGCCCGCACACCCTCCCAGAAGAACTCCGTCAACTCGTCCGGAATCGGTAGGGGCGGTTTGACCGCAGTCTCCATATTGTGCGAATTCCCGGTGGTCCAAGAAGCAACTGATTCGCGCCGATTAAAGAGCAAAGCAGGGTCACAGTCAAAAGAGCTAACTTAGTTAAACGATCATCTGGCTATAACCTGTTCCGGATCTGTAGAAGGCTAAGTCCAGGTGATGGACTTCACCTCGGTGAAGTCCTCCAGCCCATGGCGTCCCCACTCGCGGCCGATGCCGCTCTGCTTGAAACCTCCGAACGCCCCGGCCTGGGCGATGCCCGGAACGGGTTGTCCCCAACCGGGACCCTGGCCGCCGCCGGGGCCCGGGTCGCCCGCGGCCACCTGGCCTACCCCGGTGGCCGTCATGCTGCCCGCCCGTACACGGCGCGCCACGTTGAAGGCCCTGGCCGTATTGGCCGCCATGACGCCGCCGCCGAGCCCGTAGATGGTGTCGTTGGCGATACGCACGGCATCTTCGTCCTTGCCTGAATAGGGAATCACCGTGAGCACGGGACCGAAGATCTCTTCCCGGGCGATGCGCATGTCGTTGTTCCCCACGAACACCGTGGGTTCGAAAAAGAAGCCTTTCTCCATGTGGCCGGGGCGCTTGCCGCCGGTGATCAGGTCCGCACCCTGTTCCAGCCCGGATTCCACGTAGCCCGCCACCTTGTCGCGCTGCTGTTCGCTGATGAGCGGGCCGAGCACCGTCGCCGGGTCGCGGGTGTCGCCGATGACAACGTTGTCCCTGGCCGCATGAACGCCCTCGAGGTAGGCATCCATCAGGTGCTCGGGCATCAACAGCCGCGTTTGCAGCACACAGCCCTGGCCGCAGTGCACCAGCACGGCGCCGAAACCGATCTGGCGCACCACGTCTTCCGGGACGTCGTCCAGCACCACCTGGGCGCTCTTGCCGCCAAGTTCGAGTTGCACGCGCTTTATGTGGTCGCCGCAGCGGGACATGATGCGCCGCCCGGTGGCGGTGGACCCGGTAAAGGTCACCATGTCGATATCGGGGTTTCCGGAGATCTCGTCGCCCACTTCCGCATGACCGGTGATCACGTTGAGCACGCCCGGCGGCAGTTCCGCCTCCTGCGCGGCGCCGGCGATCTCGAAGGCATTGAGCGGCGTCCAGGGATGCGGCTTCAGCACCACGCTGCAACCCACGGCCATGGCGGGGAATACCTTCACCATGTTCAGCATGAACGGGAAATTGAAGGGCGTGATCGCCCCCACCACGCCCACCGGCTCGCGCACCAGGGCATTGCCGCCCATGCCTCCCGGCCCTCCGGTCGGCGGGGAGGTCTCCACCCAATGCACCAGGTCCTGGGCGCGGTCGGCATTGAAATAGCCGATGTCGATGGAGCCGCCGCACTGAATCGCATCGACGATGGGCCCGACGGCGCCCGCCTCGGCGACGATGATCTCGCGCAGGGTGTCGTGGCGGGCTTTCAGCGCATCGGCCATGCGCCGCAGCACGGCGCCGCGCTCCTTCGGCTTCATGTACGGCCAGGGGCCCTCGTCGAAGGCCCTGCGCGCCGCCGCAATGGCCGCGCGCGCATCTTCCACCGACGTGTCCGGCACCTGCCCGATGGCCTCTTCCGTGGCGGGGTCGATCACGGTGATCGTGCGGTTTGCCGTACCGCCGGTCCATTTCCCGTCGATAAACAGTTCGTAATTCCAGTTCATTGGTCCAGTTCCAAGTTTTCCGTTGAAGCGGTAGCCCGCCTAAGCCTGCAGATCGCGGACGACACTGGTCAAGTCAGCCAGGTTCGCAACCGTATGCCGCAACCTCACCGGCCTGTAGCGTCGTCCCGTCAGCCTCTGGGCACCCGCGCATAGGACGGCGCGATGCCGCCCTGGTTTTCGCCCCAGCCTTCCGCCCCATCCCAGCGCCAGTGAAACAGCCCCGTTGCCGTGCCGTGATTGCTCACCTGCTCACCGATCGCATGCAGCCGGCGGCCGAGCGTATCCTTGCCCTCGTACTCGATGCGCCAGATCCAGCCGTTGTCGGGGTCCACCAGGCACTCGCGCTTGCCTTCCACCAGATGCGCCCACTTGCCATCGCGAATGAGGTAGCCGGTGTTCGTGAAGTCGCCCCGGTCCTCCTCGCCCTCGATCACCATGGTATACACCAGAAACGCATCCCGCGGGGAGGCGGTGCCGAAGATGTAGCCGATGTTGAACGGCTTGCGTAGCGGCCTGGTAATGTCCGAGTGTTCACCGCCGGGCTCGGTGGGCTTGCGCTGCGGTTCCTTGCCGCGACTGGAGTCGTTGGCCTGCCGCGAGATTCTCGGCTTGCGGGGGCTCCAGCTCCGGTCGCGCACCGAGTAGCAGTCGATGGGAATCGCCTCGCCGTGCAGCACGATCTCGCCGGTGACATGCATGGCCTGGTCCCAATGGCGGCCACGCCAGAACGGCGCGCACCCTGCCGGGTGCGGATTGGGTTCCATGATGGCGGCGAACTCGAGGTCCGCTTCGAAACGCCCCGGGTCCGAATAGGTCATGTGGTATCGGGTCAACGGCTCGAGCATCTTTATGCGATTGCCGTTCGGCAGCGCGATGTCGCGCAAGCTCCGGGGGCCGCCCGGCAGCGGCAGGCCGCTCTGGTTCCGTTCGTAAAGCGCGGGCGCCGCACTGTCGTCCCATACCCAGGCGCCGCCGTTGCACAGGCCGTGCTCGCCCTGGTTCAGCAGCACCTGGTTGTACAGCCAGCCGCCCAGCCTGCGCTCGGGAACACTGAAGGACGTCCAGAACGTCTCCATCCACCAGGGATGGTCGGCGCCGTCACCCTCATCGTGAAAGTCGTCGTCGGCGGGTTCCACCACCCAGCCGGTCAGTTCATCGACGTTGGGCACAATCCCTCCCGGTGTGCTGTCCCGCAAGTTTCCATGATTTCAGCGTTCGCCGTGCCGGCCAAAGCAAGGCGTGGTCCGCAGTCAACATCGGAGCACGGTCACTGCGCGATGACGATCGCGCGCTCCGGACACTGGATCTCCGCCAACCGCACGTCATCGGCAAGGTTCGCGGGAACCTGTTCCAGCCCCGGCACCACATAACCAAAACCGTCATCGTCGTACTTGAACACCGACGGGCACACCATGTTGCACATGCCGTGGCCCTGGCAGCGCTCGGCGATGATCTTGACATGCACGCGGTCAGGCCTTGCGCAGCCAAAGGGAGCTTGCCCCCTTCATGCCACCGAACAGCTCGGGTTTCCTGTCGGGATGCACCTCGTAGTCCGGCAGCCGCCGGTGCAGCAGCACCAGGGCAATGCGCAGCTCTCGCCGCGCCAGGTGCAGACCCAGGCAGCGGTGCGGGCCGTGCCCGAAACCCATGTGCCGGTTCGGCACCCGGTCGAAGATCAGTTCGTCAGGATTCTCGAACTGCTCCGGGTCCCGGTTGGCCGCCATCGTCGGGCAGTTCACCTGGTCTTCGGTGTGAAAACGCACCCCTTCGAACTCGACGGCGCGCGTTACGCGGCGGGGCAGCAGCACGATGGAGTGATAGCGGACCAGCTCTTCGACGGCCAGCATCAACCGCCGCGGATCGTCCATGAGTTCGATGAACTCCCTGCGCTTCTCCGGCTGCTCGGCGAAACCCTTGACGATCAGGCCCAGGGCCGAGGCTACCGTGTCGAGGCCCGCCATGAACATGAGAAACAGCGTGTCCAACAGTTCTTCCTGGGTGAGCGGGCGTTCGCCTTCGTACTGCGAGACGACGAGCTGGCTGATCATGTCGTGCTGGGGCTCCTTGCGCCGCTTTTCGAGAAGCTCACCGAAATACGCGTAGATCGAGGCGCCGGTGCTGCCGAATACCTGCATCAGCCCGTCCTGCGGAATTCCGCCGTCGGCGTCCCGTTCGATGCCCAGTTCCTCTGCCTTGGCCAGCGCCAGTGCGCGCCCCCTGGAGTGCCCGTCGGAGGAATGCATAAGGGTGTTCTTCCAGTCCATGAGCTGCGCGTAGTCTTCCAGGGGGAATCCGAACAGCTCGCAGAAGATGACGGTGGGAAACGGATCGGCAAAGTCCGCGACGAAATCGAACTCGTCTTTCTCCAGCATCCTGTCCAGAAGCTCGCCGGCATATTGCTCCAGGTGTGGCTCCATGGCCGTCATCGCATCCGGCGTGAACCACTTGTTCAGGATGCGCCGATAGGCTGTATGCGCAGGCGGGTCGATGGCCTGCGGTATCCATGGCCGCTCCGGATAGCTGCTGGCCTGGCTGGAATAGGTTTCCGTGTGGCTGAGTATCGAGCAGGCGTCATCGTATCGGGTGAGCAGCCACGACCCTCCGGTGTCGCCGCGCTCAGGGCGGCCGCGCGATTCCACCCTGGCGATGGGCAGTTCCTCGCGCAGCAGCGCGTAGGTTTCAAACTCGTGCTTCAGCCACTCCGAAGTGTAAGGGTCGTACTCCCGCGCCGCTGACACCGCTTTGTTCAAGCGTCGGCTTCGGCCCATTTCAGCCCCCTAAAGCGTTAACCTGTTTAGATAATAGTCGGACGACTCCACAAACGCCACGCCGCACCTGCCACAACCGCCGCACGGCGGGAAATCCGGAGTTCGATCGAGTTTTCGCGGGTATCCCCCCATCGGGGCTACCCACCGGGCGCGCGCAGGCGTTCCCGCAGCTCGTACTTCTTGACCTTGCCGGACGGTGTGCGCGGCAAGGCCGGCACGATCTCCAGCCGTTCGGGCGTCTTCTGCCTGGCAACCTGTAGGCCGGCAAAGTGCGTCCGCACATCGTCGATCGTGAGCGTCTGTCCGGGTCGAAGCAATACGTACGCACATACCCGCTCGCCGAGGCGTTCGTCGGGCGCCGCCACCACCGCTGCCTCGGCGACCGCCGGGTGCCTGGCCAGGTAGTCCTCCACTTCTTTCGAGGAGATGTTCTCGCCCCCGCGGATGATGATGTCTTTTTTCCGGTCGGTGACGGTGAGAAAACCCTTGGCGTCCAGGCGCCCGATATCGCCGGTTTTGAACCAGCCGCCGGGCAGGAAGGCATCGTTATTCAGTTCCGCACGGTGGTAGCCAAGGAACTGTTCCGGCCCCTGCGAGACGATCTCGCCTGCCTCGCCGGGAGGTACGTCGGCGCCTTCGTCGTCAACGATACGGATGCGGCAACCGGGGTTGAGGGCGCCGTCGGTGCGCGCGCGCCGCTGCATGCCGTGTTCCGGTGTACCCGAGGTGACGGTGGGGTGCTCGGTGGAACCATAGGAGCGGTAGGTCACGATCCCCGCGCGCTCGCAGCGCTCCACCACCTCGGGCGGTACCGCGGCCGCCCCGACCAGGTAATCGGACAGGCTGGAAAGGTTCCGGCCGCCGGCCTCGGCCGCATCGAGCAGGGAATTGATGTGATACGGCGTCCCCGAGGAACGCGTGACCCGGAATCGCTCCACCAGCGCCGCCGCGGCATCGGCGTCCCAGGCATCCATCAGCACCGACTCTTCGCCGCTGAAGAACAGCCGCAGAACCGACAGCACGCCGGCGATATGGCCGGCCGGCCAGGGCGAGAGGACCACGGAACGCGTGCCCTCGGGCCTGAACGCGACCCGCAGTTCCGCCAGCAGGGAATTGTGGGAGTGGAGCACACCCTTGGGGTGCGACGTGGTCCCGGACGTGAACAGGATCAGCGCGACATCGTCGGCCCGCAACCGCGGCGGGGTGAACTCGCCCGCGGCCTGCAGTTCGCTCCAGGGGATGCAGCCCGCGGGGACTTCCTCGCCGATGACGATGCGATGGTCGAGTTGCGGCACATCGCTCAAGCCCCGCAGCCGTTCGAGATAGTCGATGCGTCGCCACCGGTCCGGCACGAGCAGCGCCCTGGCGCCGCTTTCGCGCAGCAGGAAACTCACCTCCCGGGCACCGTAGATATGCACGATGGGCAGAACGACGGCACCGGCAAGTATCGCCCCAAGGAACGAAACGTACCCTTCGACCCGGTTCGGCACCTGGATGCCGACCACGTCGCCGGGACTTATCCCCAGCCGGTGCAGCGCCCCCGCCATCGACCGGCCCTGCTCGTAGAGGGATTCCACCGCATGGCTTTGCGTGCGCCCCTGCGAATGGAAAACCAGCTTCCGCCCCACGTATCTCGCGCAGCCCGCGGCAAGGGCGTGGGGCAGCGTCTCCTCCGAGTAGAAGCCCCGCTCGTACCACTCGCGCGTCAACCGGCCGCGCGTGCCATCGGCATCGTAGAGCATGACAGTCAGGAAGGAGCCGGAGCAGGCAACCCGAGCCGCCCGGCCACGCGGCCTTGCCAGCCGGGTACAAGATCGCCCGCCAGCGCCTGCTCGAAACGCACCGCCAGTTCCGCCACCGTCGGCACGTCGTGGATCAGGCCGGTGCTGTGGCCACCGCTCCACACGTTGCGCCACGCCTTCACGCCCGCCGGCAGGTTCGGGCGATGCAACCCGTACGGCGCCGGCAGGTTCTCGGGATCGAGGCCCTGGGCGACGATCGAGGGCTTCAGCCAGTTGGCGGTGAGCCCGGCAATGGCGTCGGTTTCCAGCACGTCCTGGGTGCCGGCGGTCACCAGCATGCGCCGATAGGCTTCCGGGGCCGCCGATTCCCGTGTGGCGACGAAGCGCGTGCCCATGCACACCAGGTCCGCGCCCAGCGCCAAGGCGCCGCGAATGCCATTGGGCTCGGCGATGCCTCCCGCCAGCACCACGAGGCCATCGAAGCGGTCCCGCACCTGGGGCAGGAACGCAAACGGCGCAAGGCTGCCGTTGTGGCCCCCGGCGCCGGCGCAGGTGAGCATCAGGCCGTCCACGCCCGCCTCGATGGCCTTGTCGGCGAAGCGCAGGGTGGTGACATCGTGAATGACCCGGCCGCCCCAGGCGTGGGCGCGCGCCACGACCTCCGCCGGATCGCCGATGCTGCTGAGGATCAACGGCACCCCGGCACGCTCCACGCACGCGAAACGCTCCCGATACCCCGGTCGGTGGATGGACCTGGCGTTGACATTGACGCAGATAGGCCCGAACCGTTTACCTTTGGCGCGTCGCGCGGCCTCCGTCTGCGCGAGTTCATCGAGCCACTGCTCGAGTTCGGCCTCGTTCGCCGGGTTGGCCAACTGAAAGGCGCCCACAATGCCGGCGCTGGCACAGGCGCCTGCCAGCCTTGCGGAGGACACGAGAAACATGGGGGCCTGCAACAGGGGCAGGCGCAGGTCGGCAAACGCGTTCATTCGGTTTTTGCGTTCGGGGCCAACCGCTTCGTCACACCGTTGGATCAAGGCCTGTTGGCAGACCCTGAAACCTGCCGCGGCAGTTTCTGCAGAAACTCGGCCACGGCGTGGGTGAACCGGTCGTTGCGGTCTCCGGCGACCATATGTGCGGCATCGGCCACGTTGACATACTCCGCGTGCGGGCAGGTTTCGAGAAACTCCCGGGCGCCCGCCTCGCTCAGCACATCCGACAGCCCGCCGCGCACCAAGAGCGTCGGTACCCGGGATTCAGCCAGCTTTTCCGCGGCTTTCTGCAGCCGCTCCCACCGCGCATCGATCTCGCCGATACGCCGCTTGTCGCCCAACCAGGCCGGGTCCCAGTGCCAGCGCATGCGATTGTTCCCGTCGAGGCGGATGTTCTTCTTCAGGCCGTCCAGCACCCGGGGACGCCGGCGGTGGGGCTGATAGGAGGCAATCGCCTCCGCTACCTCCTCCAGCGATTCGAAGCCGTCCGGCTTCTGCCGCATGAAGTCGAGGATGCGCTGCGCACCGGCGTTCTCTATGCGCGGCGCCATGTCCACGAGAACGACCGCATGGGCGTCGATGTGCCGCTCGCCAACCGCACAGAGCGCCACACCGCCGCCCATCGATGCACCGACCAGCACCGGCCGCGGGTCTCCCAGGTGTTCGACCACCGAGACGAGATCCCCCACCATCGCATCCTGCTCGTACTCGCCGGCCGGCGACCAGCCGGAGTCGCCGTGCCCGCGGGCATCCAGGCTGCATGTGCGCACACCGGTTTTCGCCAGGGCTTCACCGGTTCCCTTCCACGCATGCCGTGTCTGCCCGCCGCCATGGAGCAGCACCACCAGCGGATCATCGCTTTTGCCCCAGCAGTCCGCGGCAATGCTCAGCCCGTCCTTGCCCGGCAGGAACATCATCGGTTCCGGGGTCCCGGGAAGTCGTTTTCTGGAATTCAAGCTCTTTCTCAAAATCGGTTTCGCCATTCAAGATTCCCGTGTTCGCCGGTCGGCGAGCGGGGCGGTTTCCCATGGCTCAACCCGGCGCCGGTTTCCCGCGCAGGTTGCCTCCCGGTCACCAACCCAGCATCAGGGCATCGAGGCCGCGCACACCGTCGTGCGAACTCAGTTGACTGCCCGGCTTGACGGAGAAATCCGGGATTTCCCCCAGCCATTCCTCCAGGGCGATGCGCATCTCGGCACGGGCAAGATTGGAGCCGAAACAGCGGTGTGGCCCGCCGCCGAAGGCCAGGTGCGGGTTGGGCCGGCGGCCGATGTCCACCTGCAACGGGTTGTCGAAGGCCCGGGGATCGGTGCTCGCGAGGCAGGTATCGCACTCGACGTAGTCGCCCTTCCTGAGTCGGACGCCATGGAATTCCATGTCCCTAGTCACCAGGCGGCGGGTGGCGACCACCGAGTGCCGGCGCAGCAGTTCCTCGATGGCGTCGGGTATCTGGCCATGGTCCGCCACCAGGCGCGCACGGTCCTCGGGATGGGTGGCGAGGTAGAAGAAAATGTAACCGAGGCTCGCGGCCACGGTGTCCAGGCCGCCCACGAAGAACAGGTAGCACACGCCGAGTACTTCGTCGTCGGTCAGGGGGCGCCCCTGCACCTCCATGGCGACGGCGAGGCCCGCCAGATCGTCCCTGGGTTGCGCCCGCCTGGCGGCGATGAGTTCGAGCAGGAAATCGCGAATGCTCCCCGCGGCTTGTACGCGCCTGTCGATGTCGTGAGAGTGCAGCAGGTCGTGCTCCCATTCCAGAAAGGTGTCGAGACGCTCCACCGGCATGCCCATCAGGCGCATGAAGATCAGCACCGGCAACGGTGTCCCGAAATCGCGGACGAACTCGCATTCGCCCGCCGCCGCCACCTTGTCGATGAGCGTCCGGGCAAGCTGGCGGATCTCGCCCTCCATCTGCCGCACGCGCCCCGGGGCCAGGATCGGCGCCATGACCTTGCGGAACTCCGTCTGCAGCGGCGGGTCGATCTCCAGCGGCACCAGCGGCCAGTTCTCCCCGAGCAGTTGCGAGAACCCGGTGATCCCGTAGGACGAAAAGCGTTGCGCATCGCGGAGGATCTCGGTGATGAGTTCGGACGACGCCGCCACCCAACTGCCGTTGGGGCTTGCGCCGATGCGCCCCTCGGTACAATAGAAAAAGTCCGGCAACCCGCGCACCGCCTGCATGCCCACAAACGGGTCGGCCTCCGCGCGGTGGTCGTTCCTGTATTCGGGACCGAACACCAGTTCCTCGGGTACGTGGTCGGGTATGGCTAAGGACATGCTGGCTCCTTCAAGAGGGGTTTCGGGATCGGGCGCCTGCTGCGACTTGTTGCTGTACACACATTCGGCGACCATTAGGGTAACTCAATTAGCCTGTTGCAAGGAGGGATACCTTGAGTGAATTCGAAGGCAAAGTGGTGATCATCACGGGCGCCGGCGGCGGGTTGGGCAGGAGTCACGCGCTGGAGTTCGCCCGGCGCGGCGCCAAGGTGGTGGTCAACGACCTCGGCGGCAGCGGCGACGGCCGCGGCTCGAGCGACATGGCCGACGGAACGGTCGAGGAAATCCGCGCCCTCGGCGGCACCGCCATCGCCAACAAGGCCAGCGTCGCCAGCCGCGAGGGCGCCCGATCCATCGTCGACGATGCGGTAGAGGCCTTCGGCACCGTCGACATCCTGGTCAACAACGCCGGCATCCTGCGCGACAAGAGCTTCAAGAAGATGGACCTGGACGACTGGGACATCATCATGGACGTGCACCTCAACGGCACCGCCTACGTCACCCGCGCGGCCTGGCCCATCATGTATGACAGGAACTACGGCCGCATCGTCTTCACCAGTTCCGGTTCCGGCATCTGGGGCAACTTCGGGCAGGCCAACTACGGCGCGGCCAAGACGGGCATGGTGGGCCTGATGAACGTGCTCGCCATCGAGGGCCGGGCGAAGAACGTCCGTGTGAACACCCTGGCGCCCGCCGCGACCACCCGGCTGATCAACACCATCCCGGGCCGCGAAGAGGACCTCGACAATCCCGAACCCCTTCGCCATCCGCGCATGGTCACGCCCGCGGTGCTGCTGATGTGCAGCGAGGACGCGCCTACCGGCAGGATCATCCAGGCGGGCAACGGAAAATTCTCCACCGCCGCGCTGTTCAAGAACCCCGACCTCGAGTTCGGCCCCGAGGTGACTTACGAGGACCTGCTCGCACGCAAGGAGGAACTGCTCGACCTGAGCGAAGTCAGCGAGGGGCGGCTGTAAAGCCCGTGCAGAACGTGCGCCGGCGCAGCCGGATGCGAGTCGGGAACCCGGGGCGCCGGGACGAGGACGTGCAAGGAACAACGCCGAATCCCGGGAAAGAGTTCGCATGCGGGGCTTCCCTTTCGGCGCGTTAAGCTCGTCCGAAAGCAATGAGTTTCGCTGGACAATGTGGCCGTGCGCCGAAAGGGAAGCGCCGTATGCGAACTCGCTGTTGCGACTGACGATATTATGTTAAATAAATTTTTCTTTATAATCAAAGGGTTGTGTTTTGATCCGTGAAAGTCGGGAACCCGGCGCGCCGGTTGCCGACTCGCATGGAACCGACGACGGACTAGAGCAGGATACCGGCTACCTTGGCCTCCAGAATCTGATCCATGTCCAGGCCGATCTCCATCATCACTTCGTCAGTATGTTCTCCGAGCTCCGGTGCCGGGCGGGAGCCCGAGACCTCGCGGCCGAACTGCAGCGGCACACTGACCATCGGCACCGTTCGGCCGCTGTCGAACCGCACTTCCTGCACGTAGCCGTTGGCCACGGCCTGCACGTCCCGGGGCAGTTCCCCGACCTGCTGCACCACGTCCCATTGGCCTTCCTGGGTCGCAAGGATCGCCTTCCATTCTTCCAGCGTGTGCTTCGCGAATTCCTCGTCCAGCGCGGCGATGCAGGCCTCGATGTTCCGCGCGCGCAGCGCATCGCTGGCGAAATCCTCGTGCTCGACCAGGTCTTCGCGGCCCGCCGCCCTGCAGAAGCCCGGCCAGTAGCGCTGGCCCTGGAGCATGCACAGGGCGATGTAGCGGTTATCGGCGGTGCGGTAGGTGTTGACCAGCGGGTTCGGCAACGCGGTGCGCACGGGCTTCGGCAGCTCATCCACCCCGCGGATGGCAGACCCGACGATGTGCGGCTGCATGGCCCACATGCCGCTCGCCAGCAGGGCGCCGTCCACCACCGTGGCCTCGCCGGTCAGGGCCCGCTGGGCGACGGCGGCGGCGATGCCGCCGGCCAGCATCATGCCGCTCTGACCGTCGCCGAAGGCGCCGCAGGGCATGCCCAGCGGATGGGACGACTCTTCCGGCGTCACTGCTGAGGCCAGGCCGGAACGGCTCCAGTACGAGATCGAGTCGTAACCGCCCTTCTCCGCCTCCGGTCCCTTGGCTCCCTGGCCGCTGCCGACGGCGTAGATCACATCCGGATTGCGGCCCTGCACGTCGTCGATGTCGATGCCGAGTCTTCTGCGTGCCGCGGGCAACAGGCTGGTGAGGAACACATCGGCTTCGTCGACGAGCCTGAACAGGAGGTCACGCGCACCCTCGGCCTTGAGGTTCATCGCGACGCTCCGCTTGCCGCGATTGAAGATGTCGTACATGAAGGAATAGCCGAGTTCCTCAGGATTCAGGCCGGCGTAATTGAGATAGCGGATGGGGTCGCCGTCCGGCGCCTCGATCTTGATCACCGATGCGCCCCAGTCCGAGAGCACCGCCCCGGCGGACGGCACATAGGCCCACATCGAGACTTCCACGACCTTCAGGCCCTTCAGCGGCTGACTCACAGCAATACCCCCTGCTTGCGCAATCGCGCGATCTCATCGGCGCCCAGTCCCAGCTCGCTCATCACCTCGTCGGTGTGCTCGCCGTACCCCGGGCTCGCGCCGAGCCGGCCGATCGGCCGTTCATCGAACTGGCCCGGGGACGATGCGGCCAGATAGCTCCCGTCATCGGCGGAAACTTCGGTGACGAATCCGTTCGTCAACGCCTGATCGTCGGTGATCACCTCGGCGGGATTCAACAAGGGCGCCCAAACGCCCTCCATGGAAAACAGAATGTCGTTCCACTCCGCCAGCGTTTTCGTCTCGAACACGCCCTCCAGCTCGTCGATGAGCGCTTCGGCGTTGGCCATCTTGGCCTTCTCGTCCTTGAAACGCTCGTCTTCCAGCAGGTCTTCCCGTCCCAGTCGGCGCGCCAGGTCGGCAAACCAGCGGTCCTGAAGGAAACAGAGCGCCAGCCAGCGGCCGTCGCTGGTCCGGTACAGGCGCACCAGCGGGTGGCCCCGGCTCCGGCGGGGCGCCATCGGGTCGCCGGGCTGCGCGCCGGACAGGCTGGCGCCGGCCAGGGACTGGGTCATGATGTAGGCGCCCATGAGATAGAGCGCATGGTCGACGACGGCCCCCCTGCCCGTCCGCTCCCGGCGGAACAGCGCCGCCGAGATCGCTCCGGCCAGGGTCGCGCCACCCGTGAGGTCCCCCACCGATCCGGGCTGTTGCGGCGGCGGCCCGGATTCGGGCGTCTGGGCGAAACCGGAGCCCGAGCGACACCACGACGACGGATAGTCGAATCCGCCGTGGTTCGCCATTGGCCCGCGCATACCGTAGCCAGAGCCTCGCGCGTAGACGAGGCGCGGATTGCGATGCATGAGATCGTCCGCCTCGATCCGCAGTTTTCTGCGCGCATCCGTGCGCAGGTTGGTGATGAACACGTCCGCGTTTTCCACGAGCCTGTAGAGCTGTTCGCGTCCCGCATCCCGGGTGAGGTCGAGCGCTACCGAGCGTTTGCCGCGGTTGGCGACTTCAAAATACTCGTTCCGCTTCTGACCCGGCCGCTGCAGGATGAGCATATGCCTGGCAGGATCTCCACCTCCGGCCGTACGCTCGATCTTGATCACGTCCGCGCCCCAATCGGCCAGGACGACTCCGGCGGCCGGGACGAAAGTGTGCTCAGCCACCTCGATCACCCGTACGCCCTGCATCACGTCATACATCCGATCCTCCGCTGCTCAATTGCCTGTGTGCACCCTGGTTCACCGGAACCACTCGGTCACCGATTCGCCCAACCCCTCTTCGGCGAAAACCCGTTTCACCGCACTTCTGGCAAGCATACGCTGCCGGTGAGCGGCAATCCCCGGAAACCGGCCCGGATCCCCCCGGTCGCCCATACCCAGGTAGTTCGCGTAGACGAACAGGTACGGATCCGCAAGCGAATAGGCATCCCCGTACGCCCAGGGCCCGCCACCGTCTTCGAGTTGCCGCTCGACAACGGAAAAGAACCCGTTGGCAAGCTCGGGAACCTTGTCCGCCAGCGCCCTGGCGGCAGCCGGACCGTCGGCGTAGTCACCGGGCCGCGAGATCTGCCGGAACGCGATGTGCACCGAAGTGGCCATGAAAACGTTGAAGGCCAGGATCTGGTTGGCGAGCAGTACATCGTTTGCCGGCAGCAGCCCGGCGTGCGGGTGTGTCTGCGCAATGTAGTTCAGGATGGCGGGATTCTCCGTGAGAATGCCGCCGTCCGTAACCAGGGCGGGCACGCGCGCTTTCGGATTGATCGCCAGGAACCAGCCGGCGTGGTTGTCGCCATCGGCGAAGCTGATCGCGTGGGCCTCGTAGTCGGCGCCCGCTTCCTCAAGCACGATGTGACTGATCAGCGAGCACGCACCCGGTGAGTAGTAGAGTTTCAGCATCTTCCGTCCCGTGACGCCGGCGGAGCCGCCCGCGCCCACTTATGATTGATCGTAACGAGGTTGGCAAGCGTAGTGAACAGGCGCGATCGCAAGGCGCCATTCGCATTGTCGAAATTGTCTAAACATGCGGCATCAAGGCATCAGCAGCGGAATGACGCGCCTGTTTGCCTGGCGCCCGGTTGCCACTCCGAGCGGCCGGTGTTGCCCGAACTCGAGCGAAACCGGCACGATCCGAAGCAATTCGGTACGGCAGCCTGATGGGGTATGCGACCCATGGTAGATATCGCTTTCCATCAAACATACAATCTGGTTTTCTATAATCAGACTGGCAACAAAAGGGGCGAGCCAATGAAAGACCGACCTGTGCTGTATCCGAGGCCGCGCGCGGGGACGCGAACAGGGCGCGTGTGGGAGGTCGCCGACGAAATCACACGCGACAGGGGCCGGCGCGCTTCCCGCCGCGAAGTCGTGGAACGCATCGCCGCCGAGAACGGCAACCCCGCCACGGCGAACACCCAGTACCAGTATTGGAAAACCAGCCATGAGGCGTCTGCCGGGCACCCGCCGCCCCCGCGCGAGGTATCTCCGGACGTCGAGTCGCAGCCGGTAACGGTGGCGCCGGACGGCCGGCTGGTGATCCCGCAGGAGATGCGCGACGCCATGATGCTCGACAAGGACGGCCGCGTAACCGCCCGCGTCGAAGCGGGCGAGTTGCGAGTGATTTCACGCCGTATCGCGATTCGGCGCATGCAGCGTGAGCTGCAGGATTACAAGACCCCTGGCGAGAGTGTGGTCGATGCGTTCATTGCGGACCGCCGGGCCCTGTGGGGAGAGGAATAGGCGGAGAGGAATAGGCGGAGAGGAACAGGCGAAGGGCAGCAGGTTAAATCAGCCCATGGCGATCGTGTTTGACAGCTCCGCTCTCCTGGCCGTCGCGTTCAACGAAACAGGCGCCGAACGGGCTGTCGAGGCCCTTTCCGACGGCATCCTGTCCGCCGTAAACGCATCCGAGGTGGTTGCCTGCCTGATCGACCGCGGCGTTCCCGAGGCAAGCGCGCGAGGCCGGCTGCGCGACTTCGACATTCCCGTCCGTCCCTTCGATGAAACCCTGGCATTGGCGGCGGGTTCGCTGCGAACAACGACGAGGCAGCAGGGCTTGTCGCTCGGCGACCGGGCATGCCTCGCCCTGGCGATGCGCGAGCGCGCCCCGGTGATCACCGCAGACCGGAACTGGACAAGGCTGCTGCTCGACCTGGAAGTCCGGTTGATACGCTGATCAACACCATCCCGGGCCGCGAAGAGGACCTCGACAATCCCGAACCCCTGCGCCATCCGCATCATTGCAATTGTCTAAATAAGATTACTAGGGTTATTATATGCGAGGCGTTAAATTAGTGGTGAGGGGATATCGAAATGAGCGCACTACGGGTTTTCAGCCTTGCGGCCGGGGTCGCCCTGGTTTCCGCTTACGCCGGGCCAGTCAATGCCGAAGAGGGGGCCGGCGCCCGTTCCATGGTGGTCGAGGAAATCCTCGTCACGGCGCGCAAGCGCGAGGAGAGCCTGCAGGAAGTGCCGGTGGCGGTTTCGGCCTTCAGCAGCGAGCAGATCGAGCGTCAGACGATTCAGGAATTCATCGACGTCGAGGCGCAGATTCCCGGGGTGCTGATTCAGCAGACGCAGCATGACCCGTCCATCGCATGGGTGTCGATTCGCGGTCAGCAGCAGGCGGATTTTCTGCTCACCAACGATTCTTCGGTCGGCGCGTACGTCGACAACGTGAACCTGCCCAGGCAGTCCGGCCTGAACGCCAACATGTTCGACATCGAACGGGTCGAAGTGCTGAAAGGTCCCCAGGGCACGCTCTATGGCCGCAACACCACGGGCGGCGCCATCAACATCATCTCTCGAAAAGCGGACCACGAGGGCACGCACGGCTATCTCAGGGCCAGCTACGGCAACAAGAACTTCACGCAGATCTCGGGGGCATTGAACATTCCCTTCAGCGATACAGCCGCGGCCCGTATCGCCGCTCAGAAGACCGACCAGGACGGATGGGGCGAATCCCGCTTTACCGGCGCCGATCTTTACGACCAGGACGAGATATTCCTGCGCGGATCGCTGGTCTGGGACCCCAGCGACCGCGTCAACATTCAGTTGCAGGCCGATTACATGGACCTCGATGAGGGCGGCAACGTGGAAAAGATACTCCATCCGGGAGGGAATTTTATAAACGGGGTTTCCGAAACGTCGTCGCTCACCGCGGGCATCGAACTCTCCGGAGCGCCTGTGGACTTCGCGAACTATGTGGACTACGTAACGTCCGGCTATGCCGCATTGGCAGCCTACGTAGACGGCGACCTGCTGAAAACCGATGCCGATGCCGACGTTTTCTCGAAGGCCACCCTGTGGGGCGGCGGCCTGACCATCAGCGTCGACGTGACCGATGACATCGAGTTGAGGTCGATAACGGGGTATCGCAATTGGGAAACGGCACAGTTGCTGGATCTGGACGGAACGCCTTTCAAGCTGCTGCACCCCCTGTTGGCGGTAGATGCCGATTTCTTCTCCCAGGAGCTGCAGCTTGCGGGGGCGACCGATCGCCTGAACTGGGTTGTCGGCGGGTACTACAGCCGCGAAAACGGCATCGACGGCAGCACCACGATCGCCGTCGCCGCCATCAATCCCACCACCAACATCACCCGGGGCGAAGTCACCAACACCAGTTGGGCCCTGTTCGGCCAGGCCACTTACGCCATCACCGATCGCATCAACATCACCGGCGGCCTGCGTTGGACCGAGGAGAAGAAAGAACTCACCAACATGAACCGCCTGGCATTCGGAGACCTGATCACGCCCAGCACGGCTTCAACAGTGGACGATGCCGTGGCAAACGCCTTCATCATCCGATGCCGGGTACCCCCGGGGAACATTCCCGTGGATCGGTGCGCCGTGGACCTTTCCGACAGCTTCAACGATCCGTCGTGGTTGATCAGCGTCGATTACCACATCAACGACCAGGTGATGATCTACGCATCGAATGCGCGAAGCTGGAGGGGCGGCGGGCAGAACCTGCGTGCCGATGGCGACGACCTGGCAGCGGCGATGCCGTTCGCGCCGGAGACGGCCACGTCCTATGAAGCGGGCCTGAAGGGCGATTTCGCCGACGGGCTGATGCGCCTGAACGCGGCCGCCTACTACGTGGACTACAAGGACATCCAGCGCTCGATCATCGTGCCGGGGAGCGAGGGAGGCTCGGTGGTGACCGTTCTCACCAACGCCGCCAAGGCCGAGATCACCGGGTTCGAGGCCGAGGCCTGGCTGACGCCTTCCGAAAGCTTGAGCTTCTTCGCCACCGTCGGGTATCTCGATTTCAAATACAAAGACTTTCAATCGATTGGTCAGGATGGAGTGTCAATCATCGATCGATCCGATGAACCGATACCGCTGCCTGACTGGCAGTACAGCCTTTCCGCCCGTTACGATGCGAGCATTGCCGGAAACGAACTGGGAATTCAGGTCGACTATGTGTGGACTGACGAATTCTCCACAGATCCTCTTTCGCCGGTTCAGGAAGCGGTCAGAAGAGACGACCTCGGTCGGCTGAACGCGCGCGTCGACTGGATGTTTGCCAACGACTTCACCCTGTCTTTGTGGGCCAAGAACATCACCGACGAAGAGTTCATTGTCACCACGACGGACATCCTTAGGGAGTTGGGCACCCTGGTCAGCGTGTCCGGCAGGCCGAGGTCGTTCGGCCTGACCCTCAGCAAGACGTTCGGTAACGAGTAGGACAACGAGGCGTTGCTTCAGACCAACCAACAACCCGGATTCTACGTTCTTGCCTACCTTGCTACGGTCATTCATGACTAGTGTCCTGTAGCGGTGGCCGGCATGACAATTAACTCATCGGTAAACCTGATCCGCGAACGGGAGGTCCGGATGGGCCTGTCGACGATGGCAGGTTGGAGTCGATCGTGGGCCTGATTGCCATCAAGGTTGCACAAGACTGCCCCTGGCAGTTGCCCGCCGATTCCTGGCCCGGCAAGGTTGCCGCCGACCAGCCGCAGGTCAAGTTCCGGACCCTGTGCGAAGGCACCGAAAACCTTCCGGACCTGCGGCTCGTGCAGTACGAACCCGGCCATTTCGAAGCGGCCCACAGCCACGATGTGACCGAGGTGCTCTACATTCTGCAGGGTGATCTGGACCTCGGCGGCGAAACCGTGCGCGCCGGGTCCGCCATCGTGATCGAAAAGAACACCACCTATGGCCCTCTGAAGGCGGGTGCGGATGGTGTCGAATTTCTCCGTGTTGCCGGATTCGGGGGCTGAACCCCACTGAAAAGCCAGGCGCGATGACCGATTTCGACATCAGGATATCGGGAGGAACGATCGTCGACGGTACGGGAGCGCCGGGGCAAACCGGCGATGTCGGCATCGTTGACGGCAGGATCGCGGCGCTCGGCAAGGTGAAGGGCAGTGCCAAGGTGATCATCGATGCCCAAGGCCAGGTCGTCTGTCCCGGGTTCGTCGATATCCACACTCACTACGATGCGCAGGTTCTGTGGGACAGGATGCTCAGTGTCTCGCCGTGGCACGGCGTGACCACGGCGGTGATGGGCAATTGCGGATTCGGCTTGGCGCCGACCAGGCCCGAGCACCGCGAGCTGATTCTGCGCACCCTGCAGAAAGTCGAAGGCATGGATTTGCAGGCGCTCGAGGCGGGCGTGGGCAGCGACTGGCCCTTTGTCTCGTTTGGCGATTACCTCAGCGCCGTCGAACGGCAAGGCGTTGCCGTCAACGTGGCGGCCTATGTGGGACACACGCCCGTTCGCCTGTTCGTCATGGGCGAGGACGCCGCGGAACGAAGGGCGACCGGCGAAGAGATCGAGGCGATGTGTGACATCGTGAAAGATGCGGTCGATGCCGGAGCCCTTGGCTTTGCCAGTTCCAAAGCCGGGGCCCATGTCGGCTTCGGCGGCAAGCCGGTGCCCAGCCGGCTGGCTGAGCCGGAGGAGTTCGCCGCGCTCGGCGAAGCGCTCGGCAGGACCGAACGCGGTGTTCTGCAGATGACCGTGGGGCCGGGCGACTTTCTTGCCGAGTTGCGCGAGCTCGCGGAAATCAGCGGACGCACGCTCACGTGGACTGCGCTGCTGGCCGGTCTGTGGGGGCCTGGGTCGCACCGGGAGTACCTGGCAAGAACGGCTGCGCTGCAACGCCAGGGCATCAACGTGGTGCCGCAGGTCAGTTGTCGGCCGCTGCGTTTCGAATTCGACCTGGAGGAACCGTTTCCCCTGGAAAGCCTGCCGATTGTCGCGGCGCTCAACAGCCTGGACCGGGCAGGCCGCAAGGCGCGGTATGCCCAGACGGAGTTCCGCACGCAGTTCCGCGAGGCGGTGGCGGATCTCGATGCCGAAAGGGGCACTTCCTTCTGGGAACGTACGGACCTGACCTTTGTTCCGCAGGCACCAGAGTTGCTCGGTGTGTCGGTGGCCGAAGCGGCCCGGCAGCGAAAACGGGATCCGGCAGACCTCTTCCTGGAACTTGCCGTGGACAGCGATCTCGCCATGCGCGCGAGCTGGGCGCTGATGAACGACGACGAGGATGAGGTCGAAGAGCTGCTGCGCGATCCCCACACGGTGCTGGCGCTGTCGGATGCCGGCGCGCATGCCAATCAGCTCTGCGATGCGTGCTTCAGCACCCATCTGCTCGGTCACTGGGTACGGGAACGCGGCGCGCTGTCGCTGCCGGAGGCTGTCCGTATGCTGACCAGCCGTCCGGCGGAAGTGGTGGGCATAACCGACCGGGGCCTGCTTGCCGAGGGGCGGCCGGCCGACGTGGTGGTATTCGACCCGGACACCGTGGGGCCCTCCTCTCTCCAGCGCGTCAACGACCTGCCGGCCGGCGCAGACCGCCTCATCGCCGAGGCAAGGGGCATCAAGGCCGTGATCGTGAACGGCAAGCTGATTCGGGACCAGGGCGGTGACCTGTTGGGTTCCGCAGAGGCGCTACCGGGCCGCGTACTGCGCAACGGCGCGGCAACCGCTTCGATCGAACAGGAGGTTCACCAGGAATGAAAAACGGTTTTCGTGTCATCGACTCGGACGGGCACACCATGCCGCCCGTGACCCTGTGGCGGGATCTCATCGACCCGCAATACCGCGAGCGGATCGCGGTGGAAGGCGGCCGGTTGCTGGTGGACGGCAAGCGAACCAGCACCGTCACGCCGGAGGTGCTGACGGCGCTCCGATTCACGGAGGAGGACCGGCTGCAACGGTTCGGCGATATGGCCGAGCGCAACTTCGACCCCCCCAGCGTGGTGGAGGGGATGGACCGGGAAGGCGTCGACTTGAGCGTGACCTACGACGACCTGTACGCAACCTGGGTCGACGGTATCGACCCGGCCCTGGCTGCCGCCATGTGCCGCGCCTACTACCGGTGGATATCCGAATTCAGCGAACAGTCCGGTGGACGCGTCGTCGGCGCCGCGCCCCTGCCCATCTTCGACGTGGACCTCGCCATCGAGGCCATCGACGATGCCTGGGAGCTCGGTATGCGCGCGTTCTGGGTCAGGCCCAATCCCATCAACGGCCGGCTGCTGGGCGATCCCGCCTACGATCCCCTCTATGCGGCGCTTGTCGAGAGGAACGCACCGCTGTCGCTGCACGAAGGGATGGGCGCCACGCTGCCGTCGATCGGCGCCGACCGCTTTTCCAGCTTCCTCACGGTTCACTCCTGCTGCCATCCCATGGAGCAGCAGATGGCGATGCTGTCGTTGATCGCCGGCGGCACCTTCGACCGGTTCCCCACGCTGCGGGTGGCGTTCATGGAATCGGGCTGCTCCTGGCTGCCTTATTGGCTGTATCGATTGGACGAGCACGTGGAGTTGGTCGGCTGGCACGATGCGCCGGACCTCAAGGCGCTCCCCAGCGAGTACTTCAAGCGCCAGTGCTTCATTTCCGTCGAATCCGACGAGGCGCTGGTGGGCGACGTGGTAAACGCCGTCGGCGACGACAACATTCTCTTTTCCACGGATTTCCCCCATCCCGATTCCGCCTATCCGCACGCGGTGGACACGTTTCTGGGATTGCCGGGGCTCACGGACGAGTCCCGCGGCAAGATCCTGTTCGACAATGCCCTGCGCTACTACGCCCTGGATGCGAGCACGCTGAAGACGGCTGCATGACGGCCGGCACGCAACGCCGGCAAAAAGTGCTGGTGGTGCTCATACGCAGTCCACGGTTCTTGTCGGATGGACGGTATTCGGGTAGTGTACGGACATATGAATAATCTCCAAATTCATTCCGTTCGCCCTCCGTTCGATGAGCCGCAACTCGCGTCAGCAGCCATCGCTGCATTAAGTCGCGCCGACGCGATGGGCCTCCTTTCGCAGGAAATCATGTGCCTGGACGAATCAGCCATGCGGGGGCTCGAACAGGGCATGGCCGAGGCCGGCATTGGCCGCACGCTGCTCGCCAATCTTCATCGTCAGCCCTTTGCCGATCCGGTTCCGCTTTCGGCCCTGCTTCAGCAAATAAGCGAGGCGCTGGACAATTCGCCCGCACCCGCGCAGGAGTGGCGCACGCTTCAGAGTGTCCTGGGGCTTGATCTGCTGGCCCGTTTGTTGGGCATCTCCGAATCCAGTGCGAGACGCTACTCGTCGAGTAGCCGCGGCACACCCGACCCAGTGGCAGACCGCCTTCATTTTCTTGCCTTCGTCGTCGGCGATCTCGCGGGAGCTTACAACGACATCGGTGTGCGGCGCTGGTTCGACCGCAAGCGCAGGCGACTCGACGGCAACACGCCGGCACAGAGGCTGGGCGGCGCCTGGTCGCCGGATGATGAGGGGCCGCGCCAGGTCAGGGAACTCTCCAGCGCACTGAGGTCATCGCCGGCCACATGATCGCGTTTCGTCACGCGGACCCACGTTTTCCTTTCCTGCGGGAAGATTCGGCGCAGTCCGCGGGGCGCTGGAACGCCGCCGGTGAACTGACCCACTACTTCTGCGATACGCCCGACGGCGCCTGGGCCGAGTTCCTGCGCCACGAGGAGATCGATGACCCGCGGGACATCCTCACGATCCGCCGTGCGCTCTGGGCCGTCGAGATCGGAGAACCGCCCTCGCTGACTCCGGAGCTGCCCGGCGACGTTCTGTTCGGTGGCCCGCAATGCTGGTCCGCGTGCACGCAGTTCGCCCGGGAACACCGGCCAATAGCCGACGGCATTGCCGCGCCCTCAGCCGCACTCCTCCCAGGGGGCGCCCGCGGCTGGATAGTCGATGGCGGGGCCCGTCCCGGCCCGATCCGGAACGGATTGGTGTTCGCGCTATTTGGTCTTCGCCCCGATCTTGTCGGTTGGGCCGCAACCATCGAGGGGCGGCCAGGCGACGATATCCTGGAGAGGGTCCGCCAATTCTGATGCATTGCGGCGGCGCAGGTGGAAGCTGTCTACTCAGGATGCGCCGCTGGACTCCGAGGCTCGGCCCCATCAGCTTCTGAACCCCTTCGTACCGTTCTCGATCGATGCGGTATCCGGCGAAGAAAAACGTGCGCGCATTGAATCAATCGTACCGGGGGTGTTCGCCACCACGTCTCCGAACCGAGGTGGACCGAGGAAGCCCGAGTCAGGAGATGCCAGATCCCGGACGTACATATGTCGAGAAATGCGAAGCCGTCGTCTCGGGAGGGGATAGGCACGCGCCGACCACCAGGCGCTGCAGTCGATGGCAGGCCAGGAGTACTCGCCCCGGCATCCGATGCGCTGACGCGCAGGTACTGATCGCGTGCATCGCCGATCCCGTGACCAAGGCCAAGCCGGTCCTGCCGAGGGGCTCCCGCCGCCGAGACGCGCCGCGCAACTTTACCTGCTATTGACGGCGCAGTAGTTTATTCACGCATAGGTCGGGCTAGGCATGCGCGTCGAGAGGAAATTTCACGCGGACGAACTGGCCGTTTTCGTCGTTGACCAATTCCGGTTCCGTGCCGTTGAATTCCAGCATGGAGCGCCTCATGAGCGGCCATCCTCGCCCCCTTCGCTCCATTAGACCGGCAACCACCATGGCGTGCGCCATCGACTCGGTTCGCGAACGCGGGAGACTTCCGGCCCGGACACTATCCACCCGCATGTGGTTGGGAAGCGCGCCGGGGCTCGTAATGTCAATTCGGTCCTTGAACGCTTCGAGCAACACCGGCGAACCGGTGATCGCATAGTCTCGATGAATTACGGCGTTTCTCCGCTTCGCGGTCTAAAGAATCGGCCGAGAGGCCGCGACGGAACACGTCGGTCAAGTTGTCGAGCGCCATGCGCTTCCACTTGGCGATCACGTTCGGGTGAATCTGATAACGGCTGGCCAGCTCCGCGACCGTCTCGTCTCCCCGGATCGCGGCCAGCGCCACCTTCGCCTTGAACTCGGCGGAATACTGTCTCCTCTTTGCCATGTCGATTGCCTCCTGCGGCTAATCGAACACACCTTACGATGTTGTTCAAAATCGGGGACCACTTCTGCGACCGGCGGATCTACGCGACGTTCGACGCCAAAGACTTGGCCGCCGCCAAGGACAGAAAGCGGTATCCAGACATGATCTCACGCCGGGGCGGCTCTCGCGGCTGCGACGGTTGGGCCGCCTCTCGAGATCGAATGTGCTTGAGGATGGTGGCGATGACGTCGGGATCCTCGATGCAAGCGATCACCCTGAGCTCGCCGCCGCATTTCGGGATGGACTGGAGCAACAGGTCAGCTAGCGGCCCTTCTCGGAAGACGTTTTGGACCGAGATGCACGACCTTACGCCAGGACGTGGCTTCCAATTTCCTCAATGCCTTGCACATGCGTCCAATGTCGTTACCATGCTTGGCAGCGAACTTCCGTCCATGTTCCCGCATTTCTTCGACCAGCGGATCATTTCGCATCATCTTCACCCATAAGTTCTTCCGGCGAGCACAGCACCGGGCAAATCAGCCCTGAATCAGACACCACGTTGACGATCATAGTGCGCGTACTTGCGTTATTGATGTGCTTGAAGTTCCAAGTGATAAGGTAGTCGATGCCTTGGGTTGCAGCAATAGCGATGTGCAATGCATCGCGGACGCTATTCGTCGGAACGGCATTAGACGACAGTATGGCGGACGCCAACGATTCCGCTTCTGGCGCAATTGAGACGCTTGGAATGTCCGCGATCACCGCAAGGCGCTCTGCCGCTGCCGAAGCGTCGCCCGCCGAAATCTCCTCTTCCACCAGCGATGACACGTAAATGTCATACTGCGAACGGTGGTTTTTCCACCACTCTGCCGTGACTGCCTGGTGTCCGGCAATGACAAGATCCCGACTTGGCCGGGCTGCGAGATAGCTGATAACCGAGGATTCGATGTAAACCGATCTTTTCATCAGTTCAAGGATAGTGCTTTTCACCGCTGGCGCCACTGGCGCCAACACACCGGCAATTCTCAATAGTCCGATTGGCTGCGCTTAGGCGCCGGAAGCGCTTGGCTTGACGTTACCGCATGCACAGGTTTCGAGTTGCTGGTCCATGGTGCTTGGTGGGAGAGCCAGGTGCCACTGTGAGTTCCGCCAGGCTCATTAAGAATTTCTTAACCTGATTTTTCGCGACTTGGGGTATCTTAAGAAGAATTCCTGCCCGGTCACTTTCTGGCCGGGCGACGATCCGAGCGATCATCTGACGTTCGCGCTCAAGTACGTCGGCACGTCCCGAACCTCCAACCGGCTTACTCGACCGATCTCAACGGCAATCCGTACGCCCGGGCGGCCGCCTCGGCGGTCACCTTACCGTTCTCGATATCGGCGCGAATCCGGTCGTGGGGCCGCTTACTCGGCTCGCCGAAGCCGCCGCCCCCGGCGGTGCGGACGATCAGCCGATCGCCTGCCTGCATGCGCACGACTTCCTTCGAGGGGATGGCGTGGACCGAGCCGTCGCCGCGGACGATCTCCGCTGACGCCCTGCCCCCCGCCTCGCCCCGTTCGGCGCCGGCCGCCTGGCAGAAATGCCGCTCGCCGCGGTAGGTGGCGGTCATTTCGCCGTCGAGGATCTCGTACTCCAGCCAGGCGCCAAGACCTCCCCGGTGCTCCCCCGGGCCTCCGGAATCGGGCGCCAGCGATGCGCGGTGCACCCGGATCGGCGCCTCCAGCTCCAGCGCCTCGGCCGGGATGTTCATGCAGTTGGTGGCGTCGGTCTCGATCACGTCGACGCCGTCGGCCTCCCGGGCCGCGCCGCTGCCGCCGATCAGGATCTGCGAGGTGACGAAACCGCCGCCGTCCGCCCGGCGGCCGCCGAAGTGCAGTATGACCTCCTCGCCGGCGGGATCGGCGGGGACCCGCTCCGGCATGCCCTTGCGCAGGGCGCCCAGGATGACGCTGGTGACCCGCTTGATGGTCGAGGTGCGGCAGCCCACCGGCGCCGGCTCGCGCGGGTTCACGATGCTGCCCGGCGGCAGCTTCAACGAGACCGGCCGGAAGCAGCCGCCGTTGTTGGGAATGAGCTCCTCCGGGTCGGTCACCGCTCGCACCGCGAAGCAGGCGGCCGCCAGGGAACCGGAGGGAACGCAGTTGAAGGGGCCGCGCACCTGTGGGCTGGTGCCCTTGAAGTCGAACTCGACGGCTCCGTCGGCGATCCGGGCGGTGACCCTGATCGGCACCTTGCGGTCGAGATCGACGCCGTCGTTGTCGAGGTAGTCGGTGTAGCTGTAGGCGCCCTCCGGAATGCGGCGCAGCGCTTCCCGGGTCATCTTCTCGGAGCGGCCGAGCAGTTCGTCGAAGACGCTGGCGAGGAAGTTGGCGCCGTAGGTGGCGGCGACCTCCTGCAGGCGCCGCGCGCCGATGGAGCAGGCCGATGTTTCCGCCATCAGGTCGCCGGTCACCGTGTCGGGGATACGCACGTTGCCGCGCAGGATGGCCAGGAAGGTCTCGTTGAGCCTGCCTTCCCGCATCAGCGTCAGGAGCGGTATGCGCAACCCCTCCTGGAAGATCTCCGTGGCGTTGGTCGGCGTCGAGCCGGGCGTCATGCCGCCGACGTCCTGGTGGTGGGTCATGGTCGCGCTGATGGCGATCGGCCGGCCCTCGTGGAAGACCGGCATCATCACGGCAATGTCCGGCAGGTGGGTGCCGCCCAGGTAGGGGTCGTTCATGACGAAGGCGTCCCCCTCCTTCATCTCCGCCACCGGTTTCTGGTCCAGCAGGTGGCGGACGATGGGCAGCAGGGTGACCAGGTGGATGGGGATGGCGATCGCCTGCGCCAGGGTCTCGCCCTTCAGCGTAAAGAGGCTGGCCGAGGCATCGAGCCCCTCCTTGACGATGGTGGAGAAGGCGCTTTGGACGAGCGTCAGCTCCATCTCGTTGGCAATGCCGTCCAGCTTGTTGCGGATCACTTCGACCGTGACGGGATCGAGCCCTGCCCTGCCTTCTGTCCTGTTCATCGGTTACGTATTCCTGCGAATCTGTGCCTCAACCGTGGCCGCGCGGTCGCCATTCGGAACGGTCGCGCTTGCCATCAGCCGGCTCCCTTCGACCGGATGAGTATCAGGTTACCGTCGGTCGCCACCTCCCCGGTCCAGCCGGGCTGAACGAGAGTGGTGGTGTCCGCCTGCTCGACGATAGCCGGCCCCTCCAGGCGCAGGCACGCCTCCATGTTGGCCCGGTCGTAGACCCTGGCGGCAACTTCCCCGGGCTCGGCAGCGACCCGGATTACCCGTTCGCCCTTCACGGCCTTCCCGTCGCCCGCCGCAAATTCACCTTCGCCGAGCGATACCCCGGCCGCGGTCGAGTGGATCGTGCGGAGGTTGACGATGCCCGCGGGAACCTGCGCGGCGTGCCCGTATACCCGGTCATGGACTTCGAGAAAGTCGTCGTAGAGCCGCGCCAGCGGATCCGGTTCGTCGAGCCGGATCGGCACTTCGAGATGATAGGACTGCCCGAGGTACCACATGTCGGCGAAGTAGGCGATCCCGACCTGGTCAGTGGAGACGCCCTCGTGCGCCATCAGGGCCGCACACTCACCGTCGAGATCGCTTAACGCCTCACGCAGATTCGCCAGCGTGAGCTGTTCCAGCGGCATCGGAAAGGCGGCCGAAACCTCGTGCTCGATGGGCGCGGCGAGCAGCCCGGCCGCCGACAGCACGCCCGGATGGCGGGGAATGACGACGCGATCGATGTTCAGTTCGCTCGCAAGTGCCGTGGCATGGACCGGCCCGGCGCCGCCCAGCGCGACCAGCGTGAAGCGGCGTGGGTCGATCCCCCGGCGAATCGAGACCAGGCGGATGCCTTCCGCGATCTGCGTGTTGACCACGCGGTGGATGCCGAGCGCCGCCTCCTCCAGGCCGAGACCGAGCGGCTTCGCCACCTTTTCCCCCACCGCCTCCCGCGCCTTGTCGATGTCGAGCCCGACCGTGCCACCGGCAAAGAAAGCGGGATTGAGGTAGCCCAGCACCAGCGAGGCGTCGGTCACCGTCGGCTTCTCGCCACCCCGGCCGTAGGCCGCCGGCCCGGGATCGGCGCCGGCCGACTCCGGCCCCACGCGCAGGCCGCCGCCGGCATCCAGCCATGCGATGCTGCCGCCACCGGAGCCGATGGCGTTCACGTCGACCATCGGCACGCGCACGGTGTAGCCGTCGATGCTGCCTTCGGGCCGGATCACCGGCCGGCCGCCGTCGACCAGCGCGATGTCGCAGCTCGTCCCGCCGATATCGACGGTGATGAGGTCCTGCGCACCAGCCATGCAGCCGACGATGGTGCCGCCGATGACGCCGGCGGCAGGGCCTGACATGAACAGGCGCACCGGCCGCCGACGCGCGACCGAGGAGATGGCCAGGCCGCCGCGCGACTGCATGACCTGCAGCGGCGCGCCGATGCCGGTCTTGCGGAGACCGCCCTCGATCCGCTCCATGTAACGGTCGATCGTCGGCTTCATGTAGGCATCGAAAGCGGTAACGACGGTGCGCTCGTACTCGCGAAACGCCGGGTCGACCTCGCAGGACAGCGAGACCTTCAGGCCGGGGAACGCCTCCGCGACGATCTCGCGCGTGCGCAGCTCATGCGCCGGATTCCGGAATGAGAACAGGTAACAGACGGCGATCGCCTGAGCACCCGCCTCGACGAGGTCGAGCACCGCCGAGCGCACCGCTTCCTCGTCCAGCGGCGTCACCTCCTCCCCCTTGGAGCCGATGCGTTCGGAAATCTCCCGGCGGTACTTTCCCGGCGCCAGGAAGACCGGCGTCTGCGGCTTGAGGATGATGCCGTACAGCTCCCGGCGCATCTGGCGCCCGATCTCCAGCACGTCCTTGAAGCCGGCGGTGGTGAGCAGGCCGAGCCGGGCCCCTTTGCGCTCGAGCACGGCGTTGGTCGCCACGGTGGTGCCGTGCAGGAAGCGGCCGACCTCCTCCGGCGCGATATTCCAGTTCTCCACCATGAACCGGACGGCCTGCATCACCGCCTCATCGGGGTTCCAGCGCGTGCTCACGATCTTGGCGGTCAGCATCGACTCGCCGGGGCGGCGGCACACCAGGTCGGTGAAGGTGCCGCCGATGTCGATGCCGATGTCGTAGCAGATCCCGCGCGCCACTTCTTCCCGTCGTCCTCAGTTCAGCTACAGGGTAGTCGCTTTGCAGGCGCCGTACTCATCAATGCACCCGCTGCCGTCAACAATTCTCAAACGTCCCCAGGCAGGCGATCGTCCGTCCAGGCCGGTTACGGCACAAAAGCCTCCAGCCGCGAACTCTCGTTCTCAAACAGCGCCTCCACGGCCACGGCGATGCTGTCCTGTGTGAATGCCCCGTCCACGTGCTGCTCGGCAACCGCTGGGAAACCCTTCACCAGCTTGAGGGTGCCGGCGTAGTTCACGAAGACCTGCCCGGTGATGTGCGCCGCGGCGTTGCTGGCGAGGTAGACCACCAGCGGCGAGACGTGCTCCGGCAGCCCCGTCGTGGCCAATCGCTCGGGGTTTTCCGGGTCTTCGCCCGTCATGCGCGTGATGGCCCGGGGGGAGACTGCATTGACGGTTACCCCCAGGCGGGCGAGTTCCTGGGTCATCACGAACGTCATGCCGATGATGCCGGCCTTCGCGGCCGCGTAGTTCACCTGTCCCATGTGCCCGTATAAGCCTGCTTCGGACGTGGTGTTGATGATGCGACCGCTGACGGCCTCACCCTGCTTGGCCCGGGCACGCCAGTGGCCCGCGGCGAATCGCGATGTCGCGAAGTGGCCCTTGAGGTGGACATCGATCACGGCATCCCATTCGTCCTCCGTCATGTTGAACGACATCCGGTCGCGCAGGATCCCGGCATTGTTCACCAGAATGTCCAGCTTGCCGAATTCGGCCACGGCCGTGTCGATGAGCGCCTCGGCCCCGGCCCAGTCGGACACGCTGGCGTGGTTGGCCACCGCCTGTCCGCCGTCCGCCCGAATCTCCGCCACCACATCGTCCGCCGGGCGCGCTTCACGGCCCTGCCCGTTCACCGTCACCCCGGGGTCGTTGACCACCACCGCGGCGCCCGCGGCCGCCAGGGCCTTTGCGTGTGCCCGCCCGAGCCCGCGCCCGGAGCCCGTGACGATGGCGACTTTTCCTTCCAGCGTTTTCAATGTTCAAGCCTCCCGTATGAATTCCCGTAGCCGACCTTCAGCCGGCAATTTCCAGCCATGCGTTGGTGAGCACCGGCGTGCTTCGTTCCCGGGTCGCGGAGCCGATCAGAATTCTATTGCCGTCGCGCCAGAACGATACGTCGATGGTCTCGCCGGGGAACACCGGTTTGGCGAACCGGCCCCGATATCCGGCAACCCGTGTCACGTCGCCTTCGAGCATTTCATCGACTACCGCCTTGCAGATCATCCCGAAGGAGCAGAGACCATGGAGAATCGGCTGCTCGAAACCGGCCCGGGAAGCCGTTTCCGGATCGATATGGTAGGGGTTCCTGTCACCGGACAACCGATAGATCTGCGCTTGCTGGGGAAGCACGGGCAACTCGGCGGTGCGATCGGGTGCGCGATGGGGCAGAACGACCTCGTTTGCGGGCCCAGCCTCGCCGCCGAACCCGCCCTCCCCGCGAACGAAAAGCGACCAGGTGTTGGTGAAAAGAAGACTGTTGGAGTCGGCGTCGTGCGTCGCCACTTCGATCTCGATGACCGCGCCGGAGCCCCGATCGTAGATGCCGGAAATCCGGCAGTCGGAGCGCACCGACGCTGCCTTCGGAATGGGGCCGTTCAGGGCGATCTCATGCTCGCCATGCACGATCGAGAGCGGCTTGACATCGATCCCCGGCGCCTGCAGGGCGCCCCCGGCCGTAGCGAACACGGGTATCACCGCGAATGTCGGTAGTACCTTGAGATCCTTCTCGAAGGTGTATTGCAGTTCGCCGGGGTCCGTCCACCGGGCGCCGGCCCCAACGCCCAGGTGATACAGAATGATGTCATCCTGCTCCCAGCCATACGCAACGCTGGGCAGTTTGGCGGCCATGGCCCGTGCAACGTCGAACGGCACTCCGGTTTCTCCCTAGCGGCACCTATTCATGAATGGACGTAGCGAGGTTGGCAAGAGTAGTGAAAACGCAGGGTGGCGCGGACCAGAGCGCGCGGAGGCGTGCTTACAGCACGTTGAGCACGCGGCGGGAGCACGCCCTGTGTTTTCGCTGCTATTGACGACCGCAGTAGTTTATTCATGAATAGGTGCGGCTATATCCTTTTCTCGTGGCCCTGCCAGTAGGGTTCCCGCAACTGGCGCTTGTACAGCTTGCCGTTCGGGCCCCTGGGCAACTCGTCGATGAACTCGATGGAACGCGGCAGCTTGTAGCGGGCGAGCCTGTCGCGGCAGAAATCAAGCACATCCCCGGCAAGGGACTCACCGGCCTCTGCCGTGGCAATCGGCTCCAGGACGGCTTTCACTTCCTCGCCCCACTCCTCGTTCGGAACGCCGAATACGGCGGCGTCCTGAATCTTCGGATGTTGCAGCAACACCGCCTCGATCTCCGCCGGGTAGATGTTGACCCCGCCTGAGACCAGCATGTCCGATTTGCGGTCCACGAGGAAGAGCCAACCGTCCCGGTCCACGTACCCCATCTCACCGAGGGTGAAAAAGTCGCCGTGCCGGGCGGACTCGGACTTTGCCGGGTCCTTGAAATACTCCGGGGGCCCGTTGGGTGTCCTGAAGTACACCGCGCCGATTTCGTTTGCCGGCAGCGGTTTCATGTCGTCGTCGAGAATTTCGATTTCCACCCCGGGCCACGGCCTCCCCACGGTGCCGGGTTTGCTCAGCCACTCCTCCGAATTGCAGTGGGTGACGCCCCCTTCGGTGCCTCCGTAGTACTCGTACACCACGGGCCCGAACCATTCGATCACCTCCCGCTTCACGGGTACCGGGCAAGGTGCGGCGGAGTGCAGTATCGAGCACACCGATGACACGTCATGGCGTTTTTTCACCGTCTCGGGCAGCTTGACCAGCCGGTGGAAATGAATCGGAACCATCTGCGTGTTGGTCACCCGGTAGGTGTCGATGAGCGCCAGCACCCGCTCCGCGTCCCATTTGTCGGTCATCACCACGGTGTGGCCGAGATGCAGGGCCAGGGTACTGAAGGCGATGGGCGCCGAATGATGCAGCGGGCCGTTCAGCAGATACACGCCGTCACCGGGTTTCCAGCCGATCATCTCGCCCATCGCCGCGCGTATTGCGGTCGGGCCTTCGGGTGGCCCGGCCGGCAGGGGCGAACGCACGCCCTTGGGCTTGCCGGTGGTACCCGACGTATAGACCATGCTGGCGCCCGCATTGCGGTCGGCGGGCGGTGCCGGCGAGTGTTGCGCCTTGAACCCGGCATAAGGCCTCAACCCGTCGATCTCCCCCACCACCAGGCAGCGGTTGGCCTCGAACCCCGACTCGGCAAGCACGCCCAGTGTCGTTTGCGCATGACGCGAATGGCTGACCAGCACCTTGGCTTCGCTATCGGCCAGCACATAGGCACCTTCCCGCGCCGTCAGAAAGTGATTGATGGGCGTGAAGTACAGGCCCGTCTGCAAGGCTGCCAGGAATACTTCGTAAAACTCCACACAGTTGGGCAGAATCACCGCGATCCCGTCGCCCTGCTTCAGGCCCATGGCCCGCACCCCGTTGGCTACCCGGTTGCACGCGGAATGCAGCGCGCCGAAGGACACCTGGCGTTCAGAAGGATCGACCAGAGCTAGCCGGTCAGGTTCACGCGCCGCCCAATGCCAGAATCCGACCGCGGACATGTCAATCCGCTCCGCTTCCCGAGCGCGAACGCAGGTCGGATCCGTGGGCGATGGCGACTTTGATTCTTCGTTGGCGACTCTTCACAGATCGTTGTTCTTGCGATCGTTTTGATGTTGTAGCTTTCATTTCGCCCAAAGTGCCGTTCAGTTGGTTTAAGCTTACGTTGCTGCTCGGCTGCCTCTCAAGATGATTGAATCTCGCTCAACGGAATCGGATCTCGAAACAGCCTACCGCCGGGAAAGCTACTGGTTGGACTCGATTCCCGAGTCGCTTGAGCCGCTGCCCGGGCTTGACGGTGACATCACCTGCGACGTCGTCATCGTCGGTGCGGGCTTCGGCGGCTTGTGGACCGCCTATCACCTCAAGCGCGCGGTCCCCGATATCGATATCGTCATGCTCGAGGCCGAAACGGCGGGCTATGGCGCCTCCGGGCGCAACGGCGGCGCGCTCGGCGGCATCTACAACGGGTTCGAGCAGTGGGTAGCCGATCCCGGAACGCGGGATGGCGCCGTCGCCGTCAAGAAAGACATGATCCGGGCGGTCTATCGGATCGGCGAGATCTGCGAGGCGGAAGGGATCGATTGTCACTACGCCCGGGAAGGCAACTACATGGTGGCCACCACCGCCAGGGAAGAGGCGGTGGTGCAGAGTATGGTCAAAGGGTACGGAGCACTGGGGTTCGGCCCACCGGACTACGAACTGCTCGACGCCAGGGACACCGAACGCCACGTGGCGATCGACGGCGTGCGTTCGTGCGTTTTCTCGCCCCACTTTGCCGCCATTCATCCCGCCCGCCTTGCCCGCGGCCTGGCAAAGGCGGTACGGCGCAAGGGCGTGCGGCTGTTCGAACGCACGAGGGTGCGAACCACCGCAAGCGGCTCGGTAACGACGGACCAGGGTTCCGTTCGGGCGCAAACAGTGGTCCTCGCGGCCGAAGCCTATCTGCAGAGCATCAAGGGATTCAAACGGCTGGTAGCCCCCATTCACGGTCAAATGGTCGCGACGGCCCCGCTCGGCAGCGAGATGCTCGAAAGAACCGGAATCACACCGCCGAGCCGGCCGTACTTTTCGGTGTTGAGCCCGCTGCCGCTCTACGGGCAGCCCACGGCCGACGGGCGCATCGTGATCGGCGCGGGCGATGCCTACTATTTCGGCAGCCGCCTCAAGAAAGGCGCGGAGTTCAGGTCGCAGTTCGTCCACGGCCGCCTGCTCGACAGTTTCCCGAAGCTGCGCGACGTGCCGATCACGCACCGGTGGGGCGGCGCGATGGGGTTCTCACGGGACAGGGCGCCGACGGTGTTTCTCAACGCGCAGAAGACACTGGCGTGGATCGGCGGATTTTCGGGATCGGGGCTCGCGCCTTCCTTCCTCATGGGTGCCACCCTTGCGGACCTGATCGCGGGCAGGAAGAGCGAACGGACCTCCTACCCCTGGGTGCGTGACGGATTTCCGCGCCATTGGGAACCGGAACCGCTACGCTGGATCGGCGTCACCGCCGCCAGTCGCTGGATTCACCTGCAGGATTACTTCAACAGGTAGTGGAAGTCCGGCAGGCCCGCGGAGGAGAAACCGGACCAAACCGGAAAACCCAAAACCGTCTACGGCATGGCAGTGAGCCTCGGGGCCGTTTCCCATGCCCCGGTGCTCAGCCCAATTCACTGACGGCGCGGTAAGCCTCGTCGATGGCGGTGTGTGTGTAGGCGGAAGCGCCGGCATCGGAATTGGCGAACACGATCTGGCCATGGGGCCGGCTGGCGAGCTGGTGTGGCGCCTGGCCATCCGGGAATTTCTCATCCCACAATTGCATGTATTCGTAGGCGTAGCCATGCGGCCAGCGGTTTACAGTGATGGCCAGGATGTCGTTGTGCACGTCGAACCCCGCCGGCCCGAGCATGCCGTCGAGCACCGTACGCACTTCCCTTTCATAGTCTTCAAACACGAGCGTGAGCATTTTTTCCCGCGAGGCGCGCAACTGCTCCTTAAGCGTACGCGCCTCGGGTGGCGGTGACAGCGTGCCCCAGAATCCGAGAGGCACAGGGCCGGTGTCGCCCATCCGGTGCTCGTAGCCACCCGTGCTGATGCCCTTGAACAGGCACATGGCCCGGTGCATGCGGCCGGGACAGCGCACCGAATCGATGCCAAGCCTGTCCATCGCGCCGCTGGAGCGAAGCAGTACATTGGTGTGTACAAGGGGAATCTTGACTTGGTATCGCTGCGCTTCCCTCTGCGCGTCGGGGAGCGTCGGGCACAGGTAGGGCAGCATCGAGTGGTAGCAGGCCATCACGCAGTGACGCGCGGAAACCCGCACCGGCACGCCGCGGCTCAGGTAGGTCACCCGAACCCCGGAGCCTGTGTTCTCCGCGTTCACCACGGTGGCGTCGAGGCGCAGCCGAACCGGGGACGACTCGGTGTCCAGCATGGAGTAGTCGAACTTTGCCATCGCGACGTTGTTCACGTCGGTACCCGGGGCAACCGCTGGAATCAGCCTGTGTACCAGCAGGCGCGCGACGCTGGCATTGCCGTCCGGAAACATGGCGACCGGGTAGTCGAACGATTCGATGTCGTCCTCCCAGCCCACGAGGTGCAATCCGGGCAGCCCGCTGTAGAAGCCTTCCTCGGCGGACAGGGCGTGGAGTTCCACAGCCCAGGAAGCATGCTGGCTGGTCTGGAAAATCTGCAGGGCTTCGTCGCCGAGCCCGCCGTAGAAGCGCATGAAATCCGGGTAGCTGATGCTGGTGAGCAGCGCTTCCACCTCCGCCTCGGACTTGCCGGCCAGCACGTTCGAGCGCGCGCGGTAGAGGCTTTTCAACTGTTCGCGGGCCACCTCGCTCAAGGGGAATTCATCGATGCAGGCAAGCGACGCTCCCGGCTCCCACCACTCCAGGTTGTAGCCGGTCACCAGCCTGTTCACCCCGTAGGTTTCCTCATCGAACCAGATGGCCGGGCCGTTGCGCGCGGACATCCCGTAGTCGAACTCGAGCCGCCTGCGCAACACCCTCTGCTCGATGCCGAGGTCGGCCATGAGCGCCCGAACGGTGCTGCTGAACTGCCAGTGTTCGAGGTTCTGCGTGCCACCCAGGGCGAGACGCATGGGCCCGCCCTGGTGGAACTCGTTGCGGCGCGCATGACCGCCGAAGTCATCGTGGTTTTCCAGGATGAGAATTCGAGCCTGCTCTCCGAAGTGCTGCCGGTAGTAGTACGCGGCGGCGAGTCCCGAGATACCGGCACCGACAACGATCAGGTCGTACGCTTCCTCAAGGTCCTGAGCCGGGGCAAACCGGGCGCCGTCGCGCAGCGCGTGGGCGGCTTCGAACGAGCCGGGGTGTGAACCGCGCAGGCCGGTTCGCGTGGGTGGATAAATCTCCCGGGCTGCACCGGCGCCGCTGCCGGCGCGGGCGTTTGCAGCGATTGCCGTGCCCAGGGCCGCCATCCCGGTCTTCTGGATGAAGTCCCGGCGGGTGATGTCGCGATGCATCCCCAGGCTGCGATCGCTTTTCTTCAAGAGTCGGGTCCTGCCCGGAAGCCATGGGCGCCGCAATCGATATCCGCGTAGGCAGTGAACTTCCAACCACCGTCCACCAGATCGGCGAGATACCAGCCGCAGGAAAGTTCTTCATACGACTCCTCGTACCGGTCCAGCCAGCTTGCCTTGAAGCTGGTCGTCGTTTCGTTGATCCGATCGACCTGCAAGCCCTGCAGCTCGGACGTCAACCAGCCTTCCGCCAGCCATTCCCGCATCGGCTCCCGTAGCCAGGTGCCCCTGTCGGTACGGGTGATCTGGCCGTCCGCGGTGTGGGTCTCGACCACCTCGGCGTAGAACTCGAGCATTTTCCCGGCATTGCCCTCGGGATCTACGGCCCAAAGCGGGGCATAGGCGCCTCGGTACCAGGCTTCCGGGTCTGCCATGACGTCATCGGCGCTGGCGCAGACCGAAAACCAGGACAGGGCGAGTACACAGATCGGCTTTTTCATGGTGGAGCGTCCTTCAGCAAAGAGTGTGTCGGGAGCGGCCTCAAAATGACCGCATTAACCTATTGATATAAGTGTAATATGCAAGACAATTATAATGGGCAAGGCTGGCAGCCATCAGTTCAGGTTGTCGCAGAGGGAGCAAGAGGTCTTAGAGCCATGTCCGAAGCAATCGACCGCCCTACGGAATCGGATCTCGCACGGTTCTATCGCAGCCAGAGCTTCTGGCTGGACTCGATCGAGGAAAGCCTGGAGCCGCTGCCGTCGATGGAGGAAGACCTGCAATGCGACATCGTCATCGTGGGGGCCGGGTTCACGGGGCTCTGGACCGCCTACTTCCTGAAGCGGAACGCCCCCGATCTGGACGTCGTCGTTCTGGAAAAGGAAATTGCCGGATTCGGCGCGGCGGGCCGAAACGGAGGCGCCTGCTCGTCCTGGTGGGACTCGATCTTCCCATGGCTGAGGGATCCGGAGACCCGGGAGGCGGCCGTGAACCTGCAACGCCGCCTGATCGATACGGTGCCACGCATTGGCGAAATCTGCGCCTCCGAAGGGATCGACTGCCACTTTGCCCACAACGGCCTGATCATGACCGCCGCCAATGAGCGAGAGGCGCAGCAGTTGTCCAAGGCTGCCCACGTCCTGGCAAAATACGGTTTCCCCGCGCCCGACTATGAGTATCTGGACCAGGCGGCCACACGCGAAATGGTCGCGACGGAAGGCGCCATCGCGAGCCTGTTCACCCCTCACAATGCCGCCGTTCAGCCGGCGCGGCTGGCGCGCGGCCTTGCCGGGGCGGTACGCGCAAGCGGGGTGAAGCTCTTTGAACGTTCGGCGGCCGTCAGGCTCGAGCAGGGGCGTGTGGTCACCGACCGGGGCGTGGCGCGTGCGGATACGGTCCTGCTGGCCGCGGAGGCCTATGTGTCGAAGCTGGCGGGATTCGAGCGCCAACTGGCTCCGATCCATTCAAGGATGCTCGTCACCGCGCCTCTGGACGAGACGCTCAAGGAGACGATTGGCGGATCAAGGCGGCGTTGCTTTGCCATGTCGGGCGACGGCTACGGACACCTGACCGCCGACGGGCGCATCGCGTTCGGTGCCCGCGGCAGCTATTACTTCGGCAGCCGCATTCGCAAGAACTTCGGGCTCGGCACAAGAGAAACGAAATGGATGCGGGAGTTGCTGTTCAGGTCATTCCCCGCTCTGCGCGGTGTTCCCGTCACCCATGCGTGGGGCGGGGCCATGGCCCTCCCCCGCAACGAGAAACCGTTCGTCTTTCTCGACGGGAAGCGGCGATTCGGCTGGGCCGGCGGCCACGCGTCCGCCGGCGTCGCGCCGTCCTGCATGGCCGGCGAAACCCTTGCCGACCTCGTGCTCGGCCTGGATACGGTTCGCGTCCACGAGCCCTGGGTGGTAAACGAATTGCCGCCGCTTTGGGAGCCCGAGCCCCTGCGCTGGCTGGGGATTACCGGCGTCAAGGCCTGGCGCCGGTTTTTCCCTGCGTAGCGTCCGCACTTGATGAGACGATTCCGCACCTGCCTACCCCTGCACCAACCACCGATCCGCCAATGGTCCCCCCACCCACCGTCCCCCCAACGTGAGGCCGGGGGACGGTCGAGATGACGAAAGGGGTTCCAGCCAACCCAACGCTTCCCGAAACCGGTCTCCGTCCCGTCGGCATCCTGGTGCTGGGACTCGTCCTCATTTTTGCGTGGGCGGACCGCATGCTCATCACCGTCGCAATCGAGGCGATCCGGCACGACTTCCTGCTCTCGGATCTGGAAATGGGGCTGCTGCTGGGTCCGGCCTTTGCGGTCTTCTACGCGGCGTTCGCCCTTCCGATCGCGCGATGGGCGGATATCGGACATCGCCCCCGCATCATCACCCTGGCGCTCTCCATGTGGAGCGTCATGACTCTGCTGAGCGGAATTGCCTGGAATTTCGTTCAGTTGTTCATCGCACGAGTTGGCGTGGGGATCGGAGAAGCCGGCGCACATCCCCCGGTTCATTCGCTGGTCGCCGACTATTGCCCGCCCGACAAACGGGGGCGGGCGGCAACCGTCCTGAATTTCTGCGTTGTCGTCGGGGCATTCATCGGCCTCAGCTTGGGAGGCTTCCTGGTCGCCCAACTCGGCTGGCGATGGGCCTTCGTCAGTTTCGGGATCGCCGGAATCCTGGCTGCCGGCCTGGCGCTGTGGACACTCGAGGAGCCGCGGCGCTCGACCCGCGTACCGGCAGTTCGCGAGTTGTTCGATACGGAGGGCCGGGCGGCCATCCGCACCCTATTCGGGAAGAGGTCTTTCGTCGCGATGCTGGTGAGCATGTCCATCTACTCGATCGTCGATCTGGGAGCTTCCTCGTTCACGGTTCCTTTCCTGATTCGCAGCCACGGTCTCGACGAGAGCTCGGCAGGCACCATCTACGGCTCGGCCGTACTCGCAGGTTCGGTCGCGGGCACCATCGTCGCCGGATTCCTCGTCGACAAGCTGGCGCGGCGGCATGTGAAATGGTTGCTGCTGCTGCCCGCAATCTGCTTCGTGATCAACGCGCCCATCCGAATCGTCGCCTTCCAGACGAACGATACGCTGCTGTTCGCGGCGTCCTATTTCCTGATAGTGGCAATGATGTGCATCAACAACCCGGCGACCTATGCGGCAACCTACGGCATCGCCGGCCTGGGCCGCATCGCGACGGCCACCGCAGTGGTGGGGCTCGCCACGAATGTTATCGGTTTGGGCCTGGGACCCGTATTCGTGGGTTTTCTGAGCGATCTGCTCGAACCTCGCTTCGGGGTGGAGTCGCTGCGACAAGCGTTGACCGGGTCCGCCGCGATCACGTTGATCGCAGGGCTCTGCCTCATGCGGGGCGCTCGATACGTCGCCACGGATTTCGAAGGGCCACGCCCCGATGTCGCCAGCGACCAGGCCGCTCTTCGCGCTCAATAGGCGATGCAGGTCAAGCCATCGTCCCATCATGCCAATGCAATCTCAATGGATCGAACCAGGCAGGAGGTTCAAGTGCGCAGACTGCGGCCCGACGACGACTACATGATCCGACTGGAAACGGAGAATACGCCCCAGCATATCGGAGCCCTCCAACACTACGACTGCTCGGGCCTCGACGGCAGCTTCTTCGACGCCGTGGCCGCGCATTTCGCCAGGCGGCTGCCCGCTACCCCGCTGTTGTGCCGGCGCCGGCGAGCGCCCCTGGGTTACGACGCGGATGTGTGGCTGGACCTCGCCGGGTGTGATCTCTCATACCACGTTCAACGGGTGCCGACGGATGCTCCGATGTCGCCGGCGGAGGTTCGCGCCTTCATCGAGGCCAAGGTCGTGGAGCGCATCGACCTGACAAGACCGCCATTCATGGTGTACCTGTTCGACAAGCTGTCTCACGGGGCCGACGAATCCGGCGCACCCACGGGACCCGGGAGCGTCGGTGCGATTTACCTGAAAGTGCACCACTGCGTTGCCGACGGCGTGGGGTTTCAGAACATAGTAGGCTTGTTGACCGACCCGACGCCCGAGCCCGTCTACGATGTGCCCCCGCGCGATGCCGACGAAAAAGCTCCGCCGGCCGCGCTGTGGATGGCACGCTCCGCCGCGCGCTTCCGGCGGGAAGCCAGGCTGAAGCAGGCGCAGTCGGCACAACGCAACTCCGCGCGGGCCGCCTATCGCGCCTTCCGCGCCGACCCGGCCAACAGGCGGGCGCCGACCCCCGTGCTGAAGCTGGCGCAAAAGACCGGCCTGCAACGACGCTACCTGCCGCTCAGCCTGCCGCTCGACAGGGTGCGAGCCGCCGGCAAACGGCTCGGTGGAAGCGTCAACGATGCGTTTCTGGCAGTCGCGGCCGGTGCCTTGCGCCGAACCCTCATCGAGGTGGACGACCTGCCGGACCAACCGTTGGTCGCCGTGGCTGCGCGCAGCTATCGCAAGCCGGAACACGGGCTTTTCGGCAATCGCATCATCACGCTCAACCCAAGCATCCATGTGGAACTGGCGGACCCCGTCGAGCGCTTCAAGGCAATCCAGCGCTCCACGGCCATCGAGGTGGAGCGCGCCAGGCTCACGGAGCCCCTGATCAGCGAATTCGATTCCCCCTTCGGCGCCAGGAAGCGCTACGCCGATTACGCCAGGCGCACCGCCGGGGGGCAGGCGGTGATCGCCGGCAACGTCACGCTGTCCAACGTGCCGGGGCCCGCCGAACCGGTCTATCTGGCCGGTGCCCGGATGTTGACCAACTACCCCACACCCATCCTGGGAAGCGGGCGATTCCTGAACATCACCCTGCGCCGCTACTGCGAGCACCTGGACCTGGGGATCATGACCGACCCGGAGCAGTTGGGCGATGTGGATGCCCTGGGCCAATACCTGGCCGATGCCCTCGATGAGTTGGCGAGAGCCTGAGGCCATGACCTGCAGAAAACCGCTTTTGCTATTGGCGTGGCTGCTCAGCGGCCCAACGCTTGCGAGTCATCCCGATGAGTTGCTGTGGGGCGATACCCACGTGCACTCCCGCAACTCGCCGGATGCATACTTTCTTGGGAACACTCAGCTCAGTGCGGAGGATGCGTATCGCTTCGCGCAGGGCGAACCGGTGCACGTCAACGGCAGTGAATACCGGTTGCGCCGACCCCTGGACTTTCTGGTGGTGACCGACCACGCGGAATACATGGGCGTGCTCCCGGGCATCGACGAGCTGGACCCGGCGCTCATGGCCACAGAACTCGGCAGACGCTGGCGCCGGTACGTGGATTCCGGCGACCGTGAGCCCATCTTCGACGAGTTCGTGGCAAGCCTCCACACCGCCGAGCACCGCTATCCGACGTCGCCTGCATTTCAGCAAAGCGTATGGCATCGGGCATTGCGGGCCGCCGATGCCGCCAATGACGCCGGCCGGTTCACAGCACTGATCGGCTTCGAGTGGACGTCGATGCCGGCGGGAAACAACCTCCATCGCAACGTGGTCTTTGCCGACGGTTTCGCGCGGGTCTCGCAAGTGCCGCCCTACTCGCAGTTCGACAGCGACGATCCCGCGGACCTGTGGAGGTACATGGACGACTATGAGCGCCGTACGGGCGGCCGGGTGCTGGCCATTCCCCACAACGCCAACCTCTCCAACGGCATCATGTTCACTACGGCCGACTTTGCCGGGCGCGCCATGACTGCGGAGCATGCGGCGTTGCGCAGCCGGTGGGAGCCCGTGGTCGAAGCGACGCAGATCAAGGGCGACAGCGAAGCGCATCCCCTGCTCTCGCCGGACGACGCGTTTGCCGATTACGAAACGTGGGATTGGAGCAACATTGCCGGTACGGAAGCCAAGCAACCCTGGATGCTCAAGTACGAGTATGCCCGTTCGGCGCTCAGAATCGGGATCGAACTCGACTATCTGCTTGGCGCCAACCCCTACGACTTCGGCATGATCGGCAGCTCGGATTCACACACATCCATGGCCGCCGTGGAAGAGGACAACTACCTCGGCAAATTCATCATCAACCTGCCCTCGCCCACCCGGATCGCCGGCTACATGACCGGGGGCGCGGCAGATACCGGCCGGGACGCCAACTGGCGCCAGTCAGCTACCGGCTATGCAGCCGTATGGGCAAGGGACAACACCCGCGTCGAGATCTTCGACGCGCTCCGACGCAAGGAGGTCTACGCGACCACCGGCTCACGGATCGGCCTGCGGTTTTTCGGTGGCTGGGGCTACCGAGCAGCGGATCTCGAAAGCGCCGATGCGTTCCCACAAGCCTACCAACGCGGCGTACCCATGGGCGGCACCCTGGAAATCGTCTCCTCCGACCCTGCATCCCCGACTAAAACGCCCACATTCCTGCTCTGGGCCTGGAAGGACCCCGAAGGCGTCAATCTCGCTCGCGCCCAGATCATCAAGGGTTGGGTGGATGCCAGAGGCACCAGCCACGAACGCGTTTTCGACGTGGCGCTGGCGGCAGAAGCGGGCAGCGCGGAACTCAGCGCCTATTGGCAGGACGAGGACTTCGACTCCACAAAGCCCGCGTTCTACTACGCACGCGTCATCGAGGTACCGTCACCCCGCTGGACGGCTTACGAGGCCGAGCGCTACGAACTGACCTTGCGGGAGGAGATTCCCACCGGCACCCAGGAGCGGGCGTACGGCTCGCCCATCTGGATTCGGCCGCAGTAGTTCATTCACCTGGCATTTCGCCAAGCAACGGAGCATCGACTCCCACGAGTTCCACGGTGGCCACCGTTGCACCCTGCAGAACCAGGGCTACAAGATACCGACTACCGTGCAGATATTGACAACGGTAGGCCATTGGCCTACAAGAGAGAATGGAGTTCGAGTGGGACGACGCCAAGAGCGATACCTGTTTCGCGGACCGCGGCTTCGACTTCGAGTACGGTCGCCCACGCATTTCTAAACGAGAACCGGATCGTCGGCGAGGACCGGCGCTGGGACTACGGCGAGGACCGCTACCGGCTGCTGGGCGCGGTAGAGGGTCGGGTATTCGTCGTGATCTACACGATGCGGGGCTCGACGAT
>JAPPHD010000182.1 GCA_028821125.1 Gammaproteobacteria bacterium | reverse complement strand
CCCGACACTTGGGGCCGAATCCGATCGGAAAATCTAGGATCTTGGTAAAGATGGGGTAGTCGGTCAGCGCGGGCCGCCCGGCGTTCCCCGGCGCGCTCCAGGACACCGACAGCGACGTACTCGAAGCGCCCGACACCGTCGGCGTGGTCGGGGCGTCCGGGGGCTCGTTGACGTTCGTCACGGAGACCGTCACCGGGATCGACGTTGCGCCGCCGTTCCTGTCGGCCGCGCTCACCGTTACGGAGCGGCTGGACCCCGCCTCGTGGTCCAGCACCGCCGCGGTCGTCAACTGACCGGTCGACGCGCCGATCGCGAACTCCGCCGCGTTCGGGCCCGCGAGCGAGTACGCCAGCCCGTTGCCGCCGACATCCGTGGCTGCGACCGCCGCGCCCACCGCGGTGCCCGCGGGAGCGTTTTCCGGTACGGCGCGCGACGCGCTGGCGCCATCCCCGAACGTCGGCGTCGGCGGACAGGCCGCGGACCCCTCGCGCAGGCACAGCGTCTCCGATCCGCCGATCGGCAACGTCGTCTCGTAGCTGGCGGCGTTCAGCGCGGATGCGTTGGCGTCCAGCCATGCCTGGTCCCACGTGAAGGTGTTGGCACTGCGGGTGGCGTCGTTGAGGGGGAGGACCTCGCCCGCCCACTCCAGCACCAGGCCGCCGAACGCGTCGCCGCCGTTGCGGGTCCGGAACGTCACGCCGGCCGAATGGGCAGCGACGATCTGCACGCGCCGCGTGAGGCCGGCGTACTCGAACGTGTCGTCCTGAAGCGCCCCCACGTCGGGGCTGGGCAGGCTCGAGAATCCCCGGGCCGAGGAGTCCCCGACGGTCAGCGTTGTGGTCCAGACCCAGGCCGCCGCACGCGTGACCATCACGCTGTACGTCTCCGTCGTGACGCCGTCTTCGGCCGTCACCTTCACTTTGATCGTGTTCGTGCCTACGGCCAGCGTCGTGTCCAGGGCCGCGGTGGTGCCGTCGTCGTCCGCGAGCGTGGTCTCGTCCGCGGCCAGATAGTTGACCGTGGCGTTGCTGTCGGCGGCGGTCGGGGTCAGCGTCAACCGCGTCACCCCGTTCGCGACCCCCGCCGTGTACGACGTCGTCTGTGGCGCGAACGTCTCGTTGAACGACAGGGCATTGCCATCGCCGTCGGCCAGAGTCAGCGCCGCGAGGGACGCATCCATCGATGGCAACGTGGCCGCAATCCAGACCCTCCCGGCCGCCTCGAGTTCGTCCTCGTCGCGGATCGCGCCGGTGTCCGGAACCTCGTAGGTCAGCCCCAACACCTCGCCGGCCGGCGTCTCGGCCAGCGTCAGCGTCACGTCGCGGCCGTTCACCGCCACGCTCGCGACTTCCGCCGATCGGTATCCCGGCTTCAACACCACTGAGAAAGCGCTGGTGGGCGGCACCGAACCGGCGTCAAGCGCCTCGTCGTGGACCAGCTTGACGCTCGCGCCGGAGACTTCGAGGCGCACCGGCGACGGCGCCGGATTGCCCGCCCGGAGTTGGTCCACCGCCGTCTCCACCTTGTCGGCGAACGCCGTGTTCTCCTCCTCCCCATAGACGACCGGCGGGTAGTCCGGAATGTCCTCGGATGCCTCCGCGTCCCGGGCGGACGGCGCGTGATGGGCCAGGCGCGCCCGCAGCTCCGCCACCTTGGCCGTCTCGCTCGCAGCCAGGTTGGTCTGCTCGTAGGGATCCGCAGCGATGTCGTACAGCTCCGGTGCGTCCGTGGTCCAGCCGTAGTAGTCGATCCCCTCCTCGATGAATTTCCAGTCGCCCTTGCGGATCACGTCGAGCGAATGCACCACCTCGTCGCGCGGGCTTGCCGCACCGTCGGCGATCGCCGCCCAGGCATCCACGCCGTCGAGCGGCAGTCCGGCCCCGGTATCCGCCCCCGCGAGCCCGGCGAAGGTCGGAAACAGGTCCACCGCGTGCAGCAGCGCGGCGCTCTCGGACCCCGCCGCGATCTCGGCCGGCCAGCGCAGCACGGCCGGAACCCGGATGCCCCCCTCGTGGTACTCCGACTTCTTGCCGCGGTAGGGCGCGTTCCAGCCCGCCGTGCTGGTGCCGCCGTTATCGTTCAGGAACATCACCAGCGTATCGTCGAGCACGCCCTTGGCCTCCAGTGCGTCCATGACCTGGCTGATCGCGACATCCATGACGGCGAGCTGGGCGCGCTGTTTGGGGTTGTCGAGGTGGCTGTAGCGGTCGATGTACTCCTGCGGGGCGTCGTTCGGGTTGTGGACCGCGTTGAACGGCAGATAGAGGAAGAAGGGATCGGCCGGATCGTGACGATCGATGAGCTGCACCGCCTCCTCGGCCAGCAACAGGGTCGAGTACCCCGCCTCCACCACCGGGCGCCCGTTGCGGTGCCAGTCCAGGGCCAGGTCATTGTTCCGGCCCCGATGGTGCGAGAAGGAATCGATTTCCGCCCCGTAGAGCCCGTAGTGGTGGTCGAATCCGCGCTGGAGCGGCAGATGCTTGTGCTGCCATTGCCCGAGGTGCCACTTGCCGACCAGCCAGGCCGCGTAGCCCGCGTCGCGCAGGGCTTCGGCCAGTGTGCGCTCATCGACCCGCATGCCCATGCCCGTCCTGCCGTTGAAGCGGACCCCCGTGCCGTTCTTCCAGGAGTACCGACCGGTGAGCAGCGCTCCCCGCGTCGCCGTGCAGACCGGTGCGACGTAGAACTGGGTGAGCCTGACCCCTTCCTCGGCGATGCGGTCAATGCTGGGAGTCGCCACCTCCTCGCCGCCATTGAATCCGGGCTGTCCCCAACCCATGTCGTCGGAAAGGAAGAGGACGATATTGGGCGGGGTGTCGTCGCCCTCGACGGCGCCGTCCGTGTGGCCCGTGCGGACCGCCGCCGTCGGCGACCACCCGCCGGCGCCCTCGGCGTTGGACGCCCGCACCCGAACCTCGTAGGCCGTTTCCGCGTCGAGGCCGTTGATGCGCTTCGTGGTTGACGTGCCGACGTGGGAGGCGTCCGTCCAATTCCCGCCTGTCGTACGGTACTCGATGTCGTAGTCCGTGATCGCCGAGCCATTTTCTGCCGGCGCCGTCCAGGACGCCTCCAGCCAGCTTGTCCCCGCCGTCAGCGTGGGCGCGGACGGGGCGTCGGGCGCCTCCGCCTGCGTTTCGTTGGTCACCGACAGGTCCGCGAAGTCGGCAACCTCGTTGCCGTTCGCGTCCTTGAGCTTGTTGTCCGTGCCGGTGGCGGGCCTGGCGTAGCTCACCGTCACCGTGTCGGTCGAGGCCGCCGCCGCGGCGAGCGTGAGCGTCACCGTGGCGCCGCTGACCGCAGGGGCGCCGGTGAGCGCCGCGGTCGTCTCCGACCCCCCCGACGGTGTCTTCTTCACGGTGAACGCGCCGTTGGCGAGGTTCGCGGCGGCGGCGAGGGCCTCGCTGAAGGTGATGGTCAGCGTGTCGCCGTCCACCGTCGCGCCGTCCGCCGTCGGCGCGGTCAGGTCGCCCGCCAGCCGCGTCACCGCCACCGTGTAGGCCTGGGTGGTCTCGCCGTCGCTGGCCGACACCTTCGCCTTGATCGTGTTCGCGCCGACGCCCAGGGCGACCTGGAACCCCGCCGCGTTGCCGTCGGCGTCGGTCAGCGGCGTGTCGGCGCCGTCGAGGTAATCCACCCAGGCGCCGCTGTCGCCCTTGATCCCCTTGACCGTGACCCGGCTTACCCCGTGGGGCACGCTCGCCGTGTAGGCGGTCGTCGCCGGGTCGAACGCCGGGTTGAGCGCGATTGCGGTTTCGGTGCCGCCGTCGTCCCAGGTCAGGCCGAGGCCGCTCAGGGTGGCGTCGCTGGAGGGAACCACGGCGTCGCCGTTGATCTCGACCAGCAGAACCTCGTTTACCGTTGTCCAGTCGCCGGAACTCTGGGTCCTGGCATACAACTCGGTGTCCAGGCTCCACCCCGCGGCTGCGCTGTTGACGGACCCCGTCTTCGTCCCCCGGACCTTGTAGTACCTGCCGACTTTCGTGGCCGTTGAGTCGAGCACGAGGAAGTACCGGGTGCCTCTCTCGAGGGTGGCATCCGCCGGCGCCGCGAACGTCCTGACGCCGATATCGTTTGCGGTGCTGCTCAGCGTGTACAGACTGCTGCCCGGTTTTCCTTCCGCTGTGCTGCTGAAGATCCTCGCCCGCACGCCGGCCGAATGTGTGACCGTGGAGATGACGGCCTTGACCGAAGTGAGGACGTACCCATCTTCGTTGCCGCCGGTTTCGAATCCCACGGCATTGGCAGCCGAACGCACTGAACTGTTGAAATTGCCGACAATGAGGCTCTCTGTATTGGGCTCGTCCAGGTTGCTGAGCAGGGCATCCGGCGACGCCAGGGGCGCATCCCGTGTCACCACGATGGTGTAGGTCCGGGTGGTGCTGCCGTCCTGGGCCGTCACCTTCGCCTTGATCGTGTTCGCGCCCACTTCCAGATCGACCTGGAAACCGTCCGCCACGGTGTCGGCGTCCGTCAGCAACTGGTCGTTGCCGTCGATGTAGTCCACCCTGGCGCCGTCGGCGTTGCTCGCGGTCCCCTGGATGGTGATCTGGTCGATCACGCCGGATGCGCTTGCGGCGTAGGAGGTCATCGACGGATCGAAGCGCGGGGAATAGGTGGTGATGAATTTGTCGTTCCCGTCATCAATCGACAGGGCGCTCAGGTTCGCGTCGGTGGATTCGGTGACGGCCTCGCCGTTGATCTCGATGAGCGGAACCGCGCCATGGGTTGACCAGGACAGCGACTCCCAGTTCCCGGCGGCGTGCCGATCCGTGTTCAGGCTCCAGCCGTCCGCCGCGCCGGTGACGGACTCCGACTCCGTCCCCGAAACCTCGTAGTCGTTGCCCCCTCCCGACGCCGTTGAGTCGAACATCACGAAGTACCGGGTGCTGTTCCGGAGCGTGGCGCTCGCTGGCGCGGTGAACGTCAGGGTGCCGTCGGCGATAGCCGGGTTGGTCAGCGTGTACAGGCTGTAGTACGGATTTCCGTTGCTCCTGGCGTTGAAGATCCTGATCCGAACGCCGTCCGAAGCCGCGGCGTCGGCGAGCACGGCCTTGACCGACCAGAGGTTGTAGCCCCGTTCGCTGCTGCCGGTCTCGAACCGAATCGCCTGCGCGGGCTTGCCGGCGCCCGACGAACCGACGGTCAGGTTGGCGTCAGCGCTCTCGCCGATATTGCTGAGCAGCACGTCGGCCCGGGCGCCGCCGCAGAGGAGAACGCCGAGCGACATGGCCAACGCGGCCTGCAGGAAGGACCGGAATCGGCGCCGCGACCGGAACCCGCGAGCCCGACGGCGTCGCTGCCCACGTCCGCGACCGTCTCCGCGATCGCCGAAGAACCCGATTCCGGGCCGGCCTGCGGCGGGATCCTTGCCAAACGCGTCCCACGTAGCTGGTCGCCCACACATGGACGCTCCCTCGTCCCAGATTCGCCAGACAATGCGCCACCCCCGGAAACGGCTCCGGTTCGCGCACGCTCAGCACTATAGGAAACAACGGGCTCGGTCCGCGTCCCCAATATTGGGGATTCTTCAGGCATTCGCAGCAATCCCTGGCGTCACGGCAAATCGTGGCACGGCATCGCCACGGCATTGCTGGCGCAGTTGCACAAGGGAGTCATCCAATCTCGGCAGCATCACGAACGGAAGGTGGGTTGGGCGTACCCCTTACCGAAATGCGCTGAGGAGCTCGGTGGGAGTCGGCCGTGGTGCCCGGTGGAACATCGGGTGCGTTCCTTTTACCCGCTCGGTTGAGTGTAACCGTTGCGATACCTTCTTCGGGGCGGCTGTAAGCAATGAGTTCGGCGGAACTGTCCATGCGAGGCCTCCGTCCAGCCTGTATAATATTCGTATAGTGAACTACATATAAGTTGTGATGCCCGATTCAGCACCCCGCTACACTTCCCGTGCAGAAAAAAAACACCAGAATCGATTGGCGTTCGTAAACGCAGCGCGCGATCTCCTTGAGGAACAGGACCTCCGCAGTACGACCATGGAGGCGATCGCCGATCGGGCAGGCCTGCACGTACAAACCCTCTACAAACACTTCGATAACAAGGCCGCATTGCTGATGGCGCTTGAAGAGGAGATATTCGAAAGCCAGCGTAAGATCCTCGAAGACCCCGGGCGAAAAGCCTCCACGATTGAGGCACGTCTGCAGATGGATCTGAAGGCGATCAAAGGCCACGACGTGGATACGATGATAAAAACCTTCAAAGACCCCGAGTTTGCCGGAGTGCACATGCTGGTGGCCAATCGGTACATCGACCTCTTGTCGACGCATCTTGCGGTTGAGATGGGTATGGATGCGAGAGATCCAGAACCACGCCTGATTGCGTCCATGTTGCACTGGGGTAGCTTCAGCGTCACTGGGTCTCTCGCGGCAGTCGAAGGGGTGTCGAACGCCAAACTCGTGCGGCAGTACAGGAAGACGTTTAAACTGATTGCCGAAACGCTTGATATGTTTGTTGCCCGACGCAAGAAGAAATAGTGAATAAGGCTCTTATCGGACGTGCGCAGCATGGCCGATAAGATCATTGAA
>JAPPHD010000140.1 GCA_028821125.1 Gammaproteobacteria bacterium | reverse complement strand
TAAAGGTGCCGGATACCCGTACCGCACACCTGCTCTCTCCCAGCGGTCGTCTGTTGCTTGCTCGTCCTCGTCTCGGCGCGCCGGACGCCGGGGCATATTCTTCAGCCGGTCGCTGAATCCTGCCCCGCACCGGAGTACCAAGCACCGGGACATCCGCAGTCCCGAGTAGCGCAGCGATGAGCAACGTCCGTAAAACCGTAGCGGCCTTGATTGCAGTTCTCTTGGGCGCCGTGGTCATCTACGTTCTTGCCAGCGTACTGGTGTACTGGAATACCGGCCCGCAGACGCTTCCCTACGAACCAGCCGAAACCGGCAAGCCGCCCGCCGACACCGAGTGGCCGCAATACGGCAACAACACGGGCGGCGAACGCTGGTCCGGGCTCGACCAGATCAATCGCGGCAACGTCGGAGGCCTGGAGGTGGCGTGGGTCTACCAGGCCGGCGAACTCGACGCCATTCTGGCCGGAGAACAGCCTTTCAACCCCTGGGAATCGACGCCGGTTCTGGTGGAAGACACACTCATCGCCTGTACGCCGACAGGGCGGCTGCTGGCGCTGGACCCGGTCACCGGCGAGGAGCGGTGGACCTTCGATCCCGGCGTGGCGTTCTCGCCCTTCGGCCACACCTTCGTCAAGTGCCGCGGCGTCTCGACCTATGTCGACAATTCGGCCGCCGCCGATGCCGTTTGCAGAACGAGATTGCTCTGGGGTACGGGGGACCTGCGCGTCTTCGCCGTCGATGCCCGTACGGGCCGGCGCTGCCCGGACTTCGGCGCCGATGACGGCACCCCCGGCGAGGTGCAACTGGACCCCGGCCCCAACCTGCAGTTCCACGACGAGGTGCAGATTCACGCTCCACCTGCCCTGGCGGGGCACGTTGCCGTATTCGGCTCCACCCTGGCGGACAACCTGCAGGTGCAGGCGCCGAGCGGCATGGTCCGCGCCCTGGATGCCAAGAGCGGCGAACTGCTTTGGACCTTCGACCCGGTGCCCCGCGACGCCAGCCCGGCAGCGGCGACCTGGGGCCCGGACGGCGCCGGGCCGGTCGGCGCCGGCAACGCCTGGAGCCTGCTGTCGGCCGACCCGGAGAACGAACTGGTGTACGTGCCCACCACGAGTCCCAGCGTCGACCTGGTGGGCAACTATCGCCCGGGTGAGAACCGCTATACGGATTCGCTGGTGGCGCTCGACAGCAATACCGGTGAAGTTCGCTGGCATTTCCAGATCGTGCACCACGACCTGTGGGACTACGACCTGCCGGCGCAACCCATCCTGACGGATGTCGAGCGCGACGGGGAACGGGTTCCCGCGGTCGTGCAGCTGACCAAGCAGGGCATGGTGTTCGTATTCAACCGGTTGACCGGAGAGCCCCTGTTGCCCATCGAGGAACGCCCGGTGCCGCAGACCACCGACGTTCAGGGAGAATGGCTGTCGCCGACCCAACCCTTTGCGATGCAACCCGGCCTCGTCGGCCAGGGATTGCGGCCGGAAGATGCCTGGGGTTTCACGTTCTGGGACAGGAATCAGTGCCGGCGGCAGATCGAGGACCTTCGCAGCGAGGGAATGTACACGCCCCCCAGCACCCGGGGAACGGTCGTTTTCCCCTCTTCCGCCGGCGGCATGAACTGGGGCGGCGGCGCGGTTGTGCCCGGAACCGGAATCCTGATCACCCCGACCCTGCACATGGCCCAGGTGCACCGTCTCGTCCCCCGGGACCGGATCGACTCCGAAAACCGCGGTTCGGGCTCGCACTTGTACTTCCCGATGGCGGGCACCGATTACGTGATGGAACTGTACTTCCTGACATCGCCGCTGGGCACACCCTGCACGGAACCGCCATGGGCGAGGCTCAGCGCGGTGGACCTCGGGACCGGCGAGCTGCTTTGGCAGGTGCCGCTTGGTTCCATTGAGCAACTCGCCGCCGATCGGATCGGTGTGCCAATGCCGCTCGAAATGGGCACACCGATGGCCGGCGGCCCCATCGTCACCGCGGGCGGCCTCGCCTTCATCGCCGCCACCGCCGACGACCGGATCCGGGCGTTCGACATCGAGACGGGCCAGAAACTCTGGGAGGCGGAACTGCCGGCCGGGGGCCAGTCCACACCCATGACCTACGCGGCGGGCGGACGTCAGTACGTGGTCGTCATGGCAGGCGGGCACCCCTACTACGGCACGACCAAGGGCGACCACCTGATCGCCTTCACCCTCAAGGAACCGGGAGGCTGACCGGACACCAGGTTTGGCCTGTTCCTTCGATCAGAGTGATCTGAACGCGTCGGTGCGTCGACAGAAAACAGTACGCCCTATGAAACCGGGTCAGACCTCAACCAGTTCGATCAGAAGGCCGTCCGGGTCCAGGCACACGCAGAACAGGGGTTCCGTGCCGAACTCCGGAAACGCCAGTTGCTGGGGTTCCGAGACAAACTCGACGCCCTTGGCTTTCAGGTCTTCGTATAGCCGCAGCAGGTTTTCCGCTTTCAATGCGATGCGCGGCACGCCCAGGGCGGCAATGTCCTTCTCCACCTCCCCCTTGGGCGGGCTCACAGGCCGGCGCCATTGCACCAGGTCGATCAGGGTCGCGTCCCTGCCCCTGCCCGCTTTCAGGAACAGGGCTTGCGTGTGCGAGGCGGGTATGCCCAGGCCCTTGTTGAGGCTCGGATTGTCTTTTTCCTCGAACTCCGCGACGACGCGGAAGCCCAGCAACTCGTAGAACGCCCGCGAGCGCTCGATGTCGGTGCAATTGACGTTGACGTGGTAGATCCCGGTGATCACAAGCCGCTCCCATTCGTGAATAAACACCTGCGCTCGTCAACAGCAGCGAAAACACAGGGCGTGCTCCCGCCGCTCAGGTCTCGAACGTTCCGCTGCCCCCGCTGCCGCCGCCGCTGCCGCCGCCCGGCGGGTAGCCGTCACCGAAACCGTAGCGCTTGTGCCGGCCGAACGTAATCAGCTCCAGGTGGCCGGTTCCCTGATGAACCTTTCCCGAAGGATCGGTGACGCGCAGCTTGCACTCGTATTCCGTACCGAGCAGATCGCGGACGACGGGCATGTCGGGAGAGGCCTGGTAGTCCATCGGCTGGTTGGAGATATCGATGTCGTCCCACTGCATGGCGACGCCTTCTCCGTGCCAGGTCGCCCAGGTACCCCCGTCGTTCCAGGCCCCCGGCCACGGGCCACAGGGATAGAACAGCCAGGGGGCTCCTCCCCGTTCGTACTCGTTGATCCATTGCCCCCCGTTCTCGTCGGTGAGCGTGGTGGTGCCGCCGGCGAATACCCGCGTACCCTCGTTGAAACGGAAGTCGTGCCTGACATCGACGATGTGCAGGCGCGGCCCGTCCCAGCCGAAATCCAGGGCGCCCCCGATCTGCATGGCTTGCGGTGAGGTCCACGCCGGGTGGGTGACGCCGTCCTCGTCTTCGTAGATCCAGTAGATCCCCGAGAACGAATCCGTCTGAATGTTGTTCCAGGTCATGAAGGCCAGGCGCCCCGGCTCGATGTGCGCATTCGGTTCGAAGGCGCGGGTCCGCACCTTGGGAGGAAACCACTTCGGGTCCGGCTGAATCGGGGGGCTTGAGAAGTAGATGCCCCAGGAGTGATCCCGAAACGCTCCCCAGCCTGCATTGGGGCTCACTTCCATGCGTTCCCCATCGATCTCGAACCAGCCCCGGGCCGTCCCTTCCTGAACGTAGCGCAACTGGTCCGTCACCCGGCGCCCGTTTTCCGAAAACACCCGCCGGTCCTCTTCGTGAGGCGGGGCGATGCCCAGCCATTCGAGATCGAAGCCGTAGCCCGAATCATTGGCATCCAGACTCAGGCGGATGCGCCGGTACGCCTCGATGAAGTCGATTCCGTAAGGGCCGATCACCGTATCGCAGTCCGGTCTCCAGGCGCGGCTGAAGCGCACCGTGCGCTGGCGGTCGTTGCGCACGAACCCGGCCCATGCGTGCACGACATCCGAGTTGGGGTGTACCCGCAGACACCAGAACAGCTTGATTTTCAGCTCTGGGTTGAAGATCGCGAAGTAATACCCGTCGTTCCAGCCGAGGTCGGTCGACGGGAGTTCACTGAAAGGCCGCACCGCCTGGTGTATGGGGTATTCGTCGTACTTGGTGAGCATGAGTCCTCCATGTCGTCCAGCCCGGCCCATTCGTAGATGGGTCCGGCTGGAAACCGGTGTTTGTCAAAGTGGACCGGATCGTGCCTCCGCATGAAACCGCAACAGCCGAAGGAACCCGGACGGTGCCGGAATTCGCGGGGCGGCCATTGCTATCCGGTCTTGTTGAAAAGCGCGTACAGGCCCAGCTCGGCCAGCGCGTCCAGCGCCTTGGGCGAGGGTTCCTCCCCGCTCTCGCAGATGGTGGTGTAGAAGTACATTTCGAACTGCATCAGGAACATCATCACCCGGTACTCGGCCGCTTCGCGCTGCCTGCCCTCGAATCGGGAGAGGTAGCCGCTCAATTCCTCGCAGACGACCTCGTAGTTCTTCTTCGTGATGCTCGGTTCGGTCAATTGCGCCTGCATGACCGCTTCGTAAAGCCGGCGGTCTCTTTCCCAGTCCGCGGCGAGGCGCCCCATCCAGGCGCGGAACTCCTTGAGATCGGGATCGTCCATCGCGTTGATCATGCCGATGGTCGCCTTCCGCTCTGGTCCCACCCGTTCGTGGGCCGCCAGCATGAGGCTGGTCTTGTCCTTGAAATGCAGGTAGAACGTCGACCGGTTTGCCCCGGCGCGCTCCGTGATCATGTCGATGGTCGCGTTGTGGAAACCCACCTCCGCGAATACTTCGACGCCCGCATCGATGAAGCGGGCACGGGTGAACTCGCGCTGTTGGGTTCGCAGTGAGGAGCGCTTTTCGGCCATGTTTCGAATACCCTCCCAGCCGAACATGAAGTGTGTTGAACTATACACCTAATGTCTAGTTAATGTACGCTATTCGGCATAAACAGCGGGTAGTCGCCCGTCCAGAGAAAACCATGAAAACACTTGCGGAGCTATCTCTCACCGACCCGGATGTCGTCCGCCTGCCCTTCGACTACTACGAGCGCATGCGCACCGAGGAGCCGGTTCATTTCGACGAGCGCGCCGGCGCCTGGCTGGTGACGCGTCACGACGACATCAAGCAGGCCGCGCGCATGACCGACGTGCTGTCCAACGGCCTGGGCCTCGACAACGTCGGCCGCCCGCCCTGGCAGGACGAGATCGACGAGATGATGCGCCGCGAGGGTTTCGGGCCGCACCGGGCGGGCGACAACTTCAACGTCGACCCGCCCCTGCACGCGCGCCGCCGCGGCCTGGTCAACCAGGCGTTCGGCGCACACCGTGTCTCGGCGATGGAAGAGGAGATCGCCACGATCGTCCGCGACCTCGTGGACGCCTTCATCGGCCGGGGCGAGGCGGACCTGGTTCGGGAGTTCTCGGTTCCCACCGCCATCTACGTCATCTCCGACATGCTCGGCGTGCCGCGGCAGCGCCGCGACGACGTGGAGCGCTGGTCCGACGCCTCGGTCGCACCCATCGGCCGCGGCATTACCAAAGAGGAGGCGTACGGCTACGCACAAGACATGATGGACATGCACCGCTTCCTGCACGAACAGTTCGAGGAGCGTCGCCGCAACCGCAGGGACGACATGCTCTCCGACCTGGTGCATGCGCAGATCGACGACGAGGAGAACCCCACCCTCAGCGAGACGGAACTGCTTTCCTGCGGCGTTGCCCTGATCGCGGCCGGCAACGAGACCACCAGGAACGGGATTTCCTGGGGGAGCCTGATTCTCGCCAACAACCCCGAGCTGATGCACAGGCTCCGGACCGCGGAGGACCAGGAGCGGGCGCTGAAACGGTTCGTGGAGGAGACCCTGCGCATCCAGCCGCCGGTTCCCCAGTTGCCCAGGGTCGCCGTGGCGGACTGTGAGATCGGCGGCACCAGGATCCCGCAGGGCAGTTTCATCTACCTGTGCTGGGCATCGGCCAACCGCGATGCGGCGACCTTCGCGAATGCGGACGATTTCGACCTCGAACGCGCCAATGTGGGCCAGCACCTGACCTTCGGCACCGGCGTGCACCGGTGCCTCGGAGCCATGCTGGCGCGCATGGAGATGAAATGCGCCTTCCGTGAGATCGTGAACCGGATGGACGATCTCCGGGTGAGCATCGCGGAGGAAGACCTGGACATCTGGGGTACGTTCGTGTTCAGGGGCCCGCGCTCGCTGCCCGTCACGTTCACGCGGCGCGCGATGTAACGGCGACTGCGCGGCAAGCCGGCTCCGGGAACAAGCCGCGAGTCACCCCGCTCACCATTGCAGTTCGAGCCGTTCTATCGCCCTTGTCGCCACGGAGGGCGCCATGTCGATCGCCTGACCCGGGGCCAGTCGAACGCCGGGCAGGCGCGCCGCGAACTCCTCGAGGGCAACCCGCACTTCCAGCCTCGCCAACGGCGCGCCCAGGCAGAAGTGCCGCCCGCGGCTGAAGGTAAGCGGCCGTTCCCGGTTCGGCCTGACGGGACAGTAGTTTTCAGGTTCGTCGAACTTGCGCTCGTCATGGTTGCCCGAACCGAACATCATGACGACGAACTCCCCCTTTTTCATGGGAAAGCCACGGAATTCGGTGTCTTCGGCGACACGGCGGTACCAGGCGACCACCGAGGCATCGTAGCGGATAGTTTCCTCCACCACGTCGTCCACCAGCTTTGGGTCGTCCAGCAATGCCTGCCAGCGCTCTCGATCGAGCAGCAACTGATAAAACGTGTTTCCCAACTGCGCCATGGTGGTTTCGTGGCCGGCGCCGATGAAGGTGAAGATGTACATCAACACCAGTTCGTCTTCGCTCAGGTCGATCTCGCCGCGGTCCATCGCCAGGACCATTTCGGTCATCAGGTCGTCCCTGGGGTTCCGCCTCCGGTCGTTCAGCTTGTCGCGGATGTAGCGCTGGTACGCCACGGCCTGCAGCGCGCATTCCTTCTGCTCGGCGGGCTGCATGGGCGTCAGCCACATGGCGAAGGTACTGCCGCTCCACCTGGCGAGCTGTTCCAGGTCGTCTTCCCGTTTGTTGAAGCCGATGAACTGGAACATGGTCAGGATGGGCAGAAGATAAGCGAATTCCTTCATGAACTCGCAATGTCCCCGGTCCTTGAACGCTTCGATCAGCTCGACCGCGATCGCGCGGACCGCGGCCTCCTGGGCACGCAGCCGGAGGGGTGACAGTATGGGCACCAGGACTTTCTTGAAGCGCTGGTGCTCGGCGCCCTCCACGCCATTGATGTGCGAGGTGGCGTTCCAGTTGATGCCGCTCGACAGGATTGCCTCGGTTTCCGGTTCGTAGTTGAAGCCGGAGAGCGTTCCCTCGTTGGTGAATACGGGGTCTGCGAGCATGTCCATGATGTCGTCGTACCGGGAAACCACCCAGCACTGCAGATCCCTGGAATAGAAAACCGGCTCTTCTTCGCGCGACTGCCGATACAGGGAATAGACCTCATCGTAGGGCGCGCCCACAGGCTGAAAGCTGTCGGCGATACTCATGGCAACTCCCCCCGGTTCGGTGACTTGCAAGCCGAGCCATATTGACACCCCGTCTCAAGACATGCAATCGTTGAAACAACAGATGTCTAGTGACCTGTACGCGGTAAAGCGCTTGGCGCACGGGAAGCCATTTCACCAATTTGACCCGATTTGACTCACACTCGCAGAGACTTCCGATGGACTATTCGCAATATTCGGACATTCTTGTCGAATGCCACGACGACGGCGTGCTGCTGGCGACCCTGAACCGCCCGAAGCGCTTAAATGCGCTCGATGAACGGCTGCTCGGTGAACTCAACCGGCTCTGGCTGCAACTGGCGGACGACTCGAACGTGCGGGTCGTGGTCGTCACCGGCGCGGGCCAGGCGTTCTCGGTGGGCGCCGATATCGACCTGGTCGGGACATTCAATGAAGACGTGGAACGCTCCATCGACTCGAGTGTTCAGTACACGTCGGCACTGCGGCGGTTGATGGACCTGCACAAGCCGGTGATCGCCGCCGTAAACGGGGACGTCCTGGGGGGCGGCCTTGGTATTGCGCTCCTGTGCGACGTGATCTTCATGGCGCGCGGGGCCAGGATGCTGACCGCTTCCCAACTCAGAATCAATGCCCTTCCGGCGCCCGATGCGTTCCTGTGGCCGGCGCGCGGGGTCAGTTCGGCGAAGGCGAAATATCACCTGTTCAAGTCCAGCACGATCGATGCCGCCGAGGCCGAGCGCATCGGGTTGATCAGCGTGGTCACCGATGACGCCACGCTGCTGGATGAGGCGCTCGACTTTGCCCGGGATCTCGCCCGGCGCGACCCCAGAATGCTGAGCTGGACGAAGCGGGCTCTCAGCTACAACCTGCGCGCGGCTTCGCCGCTGTTGGATGAATGGCTGTCGCTCGAGTCCCTGTCGTTCGCCCGCGACGCCGTAAAGGACGGTTTGAACGAAATGCGCAAGGTAATCGGCAAGGAACGGTAGGCTCTGAATTCCTTTCCGACGCCGAACCTCGATTGCGCGGACAGGGTTGACGATCGGGCGAATTTCGCATCTGGGCAATGTGCTCGGGTCGGGCTGAGGCATTGCCCCCCAATAGCTCAGGTTACGACCGACTCAATGAACTTCGCCACGTCGCCGATGGCCGTTCGCGCCTCCTCGAGCGCGCTGGCATAGATCTGCCAGGTGTGAAACAGGCCGGGCCATATCTTGAGTTCCACACTGACGCCGGCCTGCTCGGCATTGCGGGCAAGGGTGCGGGCATCGTCCAGGAACACTTCGTTTTCGCAAGCCTGGATCAACAGCGGCGGTAGCCCGTTGAGGTCGGCATGGACGGGCGATGCGTGCGGATGCCCGGTGTCGCCGTCCTCTCCGAGGTACAGTTGCCCCATCATGAGGCCCATCTCCCTGTTGCCCACCGGGCTGCGTTCGGCCCTTGACACATAGCTCTCGCCCGCACAGGCAAGATCGGCCCAGGGGCAAAGCAGGGCCGCTCCGGCCGGCAGTTCCGCACCCGCATCGCGCAGCTTGACCAGCAACGCTGCCGCCAGGCCGCCGCCCGCCGAGTCGCCCGCGAGCACGACCCGCCCGGGGTTGCACCCGTCTTCCAGCAGCGAACGGTAAACGGCCTCCGCATCTTCCAGCGCCGCCGGAAACCGATGTTCGGGCGCAAGCCGATAGCCGACGTTCACTACGCGGGCACCGGCCGCCTTCGCGAGGTGCGACGCGATGTCCCGGTGCGTTTGCGGCGAAGAAACCACGTAGCCTCCACCATGGAAATAGACGATCACGAGGCCGTTGTCGACCGGCCCGAATGTCGTCGATTCGCAGGGCACGTCCATCACCGATACCGCTTCGACCCGAGCGCCGATGTCCTGTGCAAGCGAATCGTAAAAAGAGTCGAGGTCACGCCGCATATCGACGAACGTGGTTTCCTCGTTCCACCCGGATTGCAGCGCGTTGAACTGCTCCAATACGGCGTTTACCTGATTTTCAGACATTTCGATTGATTCCGTTTGCTCCTGATCATCCGGTCGGGATTTTGGGGTGTCCCATACTCACTCGACCTCTCCGTATTGCCGTCGGTGCACCCTGTTCCGGTCATCCACCAGTTGCTCCCGCTGGCAGCAGGTAAACGATGATGTCGAAGGATGACAGACTGTCGAAAACGCCACTCATCGGTCGTCGCCTATGCCTCAGAAGTGGCGCCGAACGTCCATTCGAGAGTGCAGAACTCGTACAACGTATATCTCATTGTCATCGACTGTGTAGAAAACGATGTGGGCCTGGTGTTCAAAGCGGCGCAGCCCGCGCGCCAGTTGTTCCGCCTTTCGACCCATTTCCGGGTTGTTCGCCAGTCGCTGAAAACACGATTTCAGCGAATCGCGATAAACGCGGGCCTGCTCGACGCCGAATCGCTTGATCGTGTAGCCGGCGATGTTCTCGAGATCGGTTGCCGCTCGACGCGAGAGCCGGAATTTACTCATCTGGGCCGCTGCTACGCACTTCCGCCTCGGCCCAAATGTCGTCTATCGTTCGCGTGCTCGGGCCGCTTGCGATTCCTTCCTCAACGGCGGCCTTCAATGCCCTGAACTTCTCCTGGTCTTGACGAACCAGGTCCCGAAAGTACTCGCTGTCGCTGGTGTAGTCACCATTGGCGACCTGTGCCTTGATCCAGCCGTCCTGCTGGTCCGTTAGCGTGATGGTTTTGCGAACTGTGGCCATATGGGCGTCCTTGGAATTCACCATCTGTCATACTATTGGTGCAAAATAGCATACTTTAGGGCATGACGCTGCGTGCCGACGCGCATTGTGCTGAAAGATGTGCTGTATTCATCCATCCTCTCCGAGTTCCTGCCGATACGCCCTGATCCGTTCATCGACCATCTTGTGAAAGTGCCGGATGTTGTGCTCTTCGTCGATCAGCGGATAGGCGTCGTAGACGCGGGACTCCAGGCCCCGCTGGGTCGCTTCCAGCATCCCGAGGTCCTGCAGCACGTTGTCCAGCACCAGGGCGATGCCGGTGGTGCGGGCGAACAGTTCCGAGAAGTTGCGCGCCGGCTGGAAGTACTGGTTGATCTCGAAGCGCATGCGGTTGTGGGCCAGGGGCCAGTAGTTGTAGGTGTTGATCCAGCCCGGTGCGTAGATCTGTAGTTGGAAGTTGGGGAAGACCGTGAAGGTCACCGCCACCCAGTCCTGCAGGTCGGGCCCGAACGCCGCCTTGGGGGCCTCGATCTCATGGGCCGGCCGTATCTGGCTGCCGGTCACGGAAGCCCGGGATATCCGTTCGATATCGAAGGTATATGCGCCTTCGGGCACGGTACCGCAGGCGATGGCGGTGCGGTGCGGGCCGTCGAAGCGCGACGGCGGCGCCCTGAAGGTGATGTTGCGCATGGTCACCATGGCCTGGCTGTGCAGCACCGAGCCGTGCCAGGCCTCCGAGAACGCATCGTGCAGGGTCTTCCAGTTGCTTCTGATTTCGCCGTGCCCGCGGACGTGGTCGGTATAGAGGTCGACCGGAATGTCGTCCAGTGCCGAGAAGATGTGCTCGCCCATGTAGGCGCGCAGTGACTCGCTCGCACCGCCAGGCTGGAAGTTCGCGAAAATGAAGCCGTTCCACAGCTCGACGGGCACCTCCACCAGGTGCAGGTCGCAGCCCTGGGACCCGAACCAGTTGTCCGGGTCGCGCAGCACTTCCATACTGCCGTCCAGGGCATATCCGAGGCCGTGGTACTTGCAGAAGAACGCCATGGTCCGGCCCGAAGTCTCCTGTGCCGGGTGGCCCTCCCAGACGAGCTTATTGCCCCGGTGCGGGCAGACGTTGTGAAAAGCGCGGATTTTCCTGTCTTTTCCGCGCACCACGATGATGGAAGTATTCAGAACCTCCAGCTCACGGGTGAAATAGCTCCCGACTTTGGGAAGGCGCAGTTCGTGGCCGACGTTGATCCAGGAACGCCGGAACAGGGCTTCCCGTTCCAGTTCGAAGCTGCGGGGCGAAATGGCATGCTCGTAGCTGACAAGGCCGGTGCCGAGTTCGGGATGGTCTTCGTAGTGCCGCTGATCGTAGGCTCCGCCGCCCGCGATGATGCGGTTCTCGGGTGGGGTCTTGATCTTTCCGTCCATGGTTCGGCGACTAACTCCCGATGGCTCGTCGTCAGGGCAACGACATGCCGTTCCTGTCAGGCTCCGTCTGGCCGCACGGTGGTGTCGTCCCTGCCCCGCTCCTCCCTGTACCGGGCGACGTGGTCGTATATCTGACGGTGAAAGCCCCGGATCATGAGTTCCTGATCGGTCAGCGGCCAGTCCTGGAATACGCCCATTTCAAGGCCCTTCTGCGTTGCCTCCAGGTTGTTGATGTCCTGCAGCGCCGCATCCCAGAAGGTTGCCACATGGCCGTAGTGCGACATCAGCTCGGAGAAGTTCTGCGACGGCTGATAGTGGCAGTCGATCTCGAAGCGCATCCTGTTGTAGGCCAACGGCCAATACTGATACACGAGATACCAGTTGGGATAGTAGAACTGTATCTGGATGTTGGGAAAGATGAAGTGGCTGCTCGTTCCCCAATCGTCGGTATGGATCGGGTTTGCGGCCGGCGGCAGCGTTGTGAGGTCCTCGGTGGCCGGGTATTGCGGGCCAGTGCCCGTGCATTGTGAAATCCGTTCGATATCGGTGACGAACAGGCCCTGGGGATTGCGCGGTGACATGTAGAAGCCGTGCTTTCCGACCAGGGCCATCGTCTTGACGTGCATGGCCTGCAGTGCATCGAAACTCATCTTCTGCAGATAGGGAAAGGCTTCCTTGTGAACGTAGACACCGTGATAGATCTCGTTGAACGCATCCATGAGGCCTTTCCAGTTGCACTGTGTCACGCCCCGCGCCACAAAGCGCTCGGTGAGTTTCTCGAAAGGCCAGTCGAAACCCTCCCAGTAGTAGTCGCCCAGAAACTCCCGTAACGTCTGTTCCGGCCCAGCCCGGTTCATGTTGACGAACAGGAAGCCGTTCCAGGACTCCAGCGGCACCTCCGCCAGCGCAAGTTCCCTGCCCGGTTCGCCGAACCAGGATTCCCGGTCGGTCAGAACCTCCAGTTTCCCGTCGGTGCCGTAACCAAGGCCGTGGTACTTGCAGTAGAAGCGCTTGCAGACCCCTTCGATGGGTTCTCCCGGCTCGTCTTTCCATACCAGCTTGTTGCCCCGGTGCGGACAGACGTTGTAGAAAGCCCGGATATTGCCGTCGTGGCCGTGCACGACGATGATCGAATTCCTGAGAACCTCGTATTCCTTGGTGAAGAACCGACCGGGCCGGTCAACCCATTCGGCCCGCCCGGCGTAGAGCCAGTTGCGGCGGAAAACGGCTTCCCGTTCGAGTTCGTGGAACTCCGGAGAGGTCATGCTCTCGTAGCTGACCCGGGACTTGTCAATGCGCGGGTACTTGTCGGTCCATTTCTCGTCCGGTTCCTTCGCCAACACGGACGGGTCGATACCGACCGAGTAGTTCTCAGACATTTGCACTCCTTCTGCTGGCCCGTGTCACCCGCCGAATCTTCACCCACCGGCACCCGGCCCGGTCACGGTCACACTTTCGGTTCGAGAACGACATCGAACATGCGGTTGCCCGCATCCGGCACGGCGGGCTGTTTGTAGATCTCGACGGACTGCGCCACCACCGCATAAGCGAACATGAGGCGTGCCAGGCACCGGTCCGCATCCGTGTAGTGGTCGAAACCGCGGCCGTCGAGCCAGGACTTGATGTCTTCGGCGCGAACGACCATGGCATCGTTGAACGCCTGCATGTCGTCCATGGAACTCGAGAGCCGCGCGGAATAGCGGCTGTTGATATCGGGCAGGTCCCATTTTTCGACGAAGGGTTCAAGATCCGCGAACCGTTCCGGCAATCGAGTGGCAGGCATATCCATATCCCTGAAACCGGCATCCAATCCCGTAATCGAAACCGGCATTGCTCAACAGACTATCGTCTATTGAAAGGATAATTGTAGATGAAGTAGCATTCAACCGGATTGCCCGGAAGTCAATATGGAACCCACAGGATCGGGCAAACCCGACCTCGACCCCCTTCATCTCAACGTGCCCGATCACACCAACTGGTCGCGCAACAACATCGCCGAGGCCATCCCGGGAGTCTGTACCGCGCTGGGATTCACGTTCTGGTTCGAGCCCAACAACCTGGGCGTACTCCGGGGTTTCCGGGCCGTGGGCGCCTGTGGCCGTTCCGAAGTGAAAATGCCGGAGCGGCCGGAAGACTTCTTCTTCGGTGCGTTCTTCGGCCAGGCGGCAATCAACCTTGGCGCGCAACAGCCGTTCTTTGACCGGGTGCCGCTGTACTCCAGGAGCACGATGGAAGAGGTCATGATGAGCAAGGACGGCGACGGCCCCGCCGTTGGCGGGCGCCGGCCCGCTTTCCGGTTCCCGGTCTCGCGCGTTGCACGAATGCTATGGACGGCGCTGTGGCTCCCCCGCAGGCAGGCGGCACTGCGCCTCGAGACCGATCGCTGGTGGACGCGCGCGGTGGGTGCGGGCAAGCCCCGGACGATCGAAGGCGCCGTGGATACGATCGTCGATGCCCACGACCGATTCGTGCGCATCATGGAAACCCACATGGCAACGGGCATGATCATGGGACTGCTCTACGCCCGCCTGGCGAGGCTTGTGGCATCGGCCGGACATCCCGGCCTCGAAACCGAACTGGTAACCGGCGCCCGCGGCATCGACGAAACGGAAGTGCTCAATGACCTGTGGGAGGTGGCGCACGGCCGGACGGGGCTGGACGACTTCATCCGGCGGCACGGCTTCCACGGAACCGCGGAAGGGCAGCTCTCCGAGCCTTCGTGGCGCGAAGACCCCACCCTGCTCGCGAGCCAGATCGAGGAGATGCGCGTAAGACCGGAGGAACAGTCGCCAGGCAGCCTGCAGCGCGCCCGGGAACGCTCGCGCGCCGAAGCGCAACGGTCGTTCCTGGCGCAGCTACCCGTTGCGCAACGCACGAAGGCGAGGCTCCTCCTTGGCCTGGCCCGGCGCTTCGTGCAATTGCGCGAGACCAGCAAAGCCAGTTTCCTGCGCGTTATCGATGCGGCGCGATGCGCCGCGCGGGCGTTGGGGGATCGACTGGCGAACGCGGCGGCACTGGAATCCGCCCGGCACATCTTTCACCTGACCTTGTCGGAGATTGCAGACCCCGCGTTTCGCGATGACCCCGCGGCATTACGCGAAACGATCGCCCGGCGCATCGCGCAACGGGAAACCTATCTGAATATCGAATTGCCGTTCAGCTTCAGCGGGGTCCCGAAACCGCTCGACAGGCAACCACAGGAGACGAAGCCGGAGGACGCGGAAACGGGCGAACCCGGAATGCCGAAAACCATCGCCGGCATGGGTGTGAGTCGGGGAATCGCTGAAGGGCGCGTCCGCGTGCTGACCGGCTCTGACGGCGACGCGCGCATCGAATCAGGGGAAATCCTGGTATGCCCGACAACGGATCCGAGTTGGGCGGGTTTGCTCATGCTTGCATCCGGTGCGGTCATCGACATGGGCGGCTCGCTCAGTCACGGCGCCGTGGTGGCCCGTGAACTGGGCATCCCCTGCGTCATGAATACCGGCAACGGCAGCAATATCCTGCGCACCGGCGACCGGGTCCGCATGGACGGATCGACCGGCATCGTCGAAATCCTCCAGGCAAGCCCGACAGGCGGCCCGGCACCGCCATAAGGGACACGCTGGCGACTCTTGAAAAGTCTGAATTTGGGGTCAGAGTCAAATCGGATTTCGGGTCAGGGGCGTTACTCCCATACGATTCGCTCGAACGTCAACCGCACTGACTTTTCGTGACAAAACAGGCCTGTCTTTAGTTCGAATAAAGTACAGAACAATGGGGTGTTTAAATGAAGTTAGGCGAAAATCAACTGTCTGTTTCCGTTACTGGAGCGATTGGCATGCGCGATTGTCGGCTGAGGTCTGGCGACGAAGCGCAAGTCACGGACAATCGGCTTGCCGTTGAATACGTCGGTCCGGACCGTTATGCGGTCAAGCTGTTCGATCCCTTGAGTCAGGGCTTTTTTCAATTGGGCTCGTTGAGCCGCAACGCGGCCCGCGCCGCGCGGCGACCCGAGAAGACCGTATCGGCGATCGACAGCCCGCTGAAGTTGCTCTCCGAACAGACCCCCACCGCGGTGCGGCCGGCAGCGTAGAGGCCGCCGATCACCGTGCCGTCCTCGCGGGTAACGGCGCCGGTGTCTTCGTCGACGGTCAGTCCGCCGTAGGGCATGGTGCCGGAGAACGCCCATTTGTTGCGCATCGACATGTTGAGTGCAACGTAGGGCGGAGAGTCGAGGGGCTCGAGATGCACCGGCAGCTTGCCGTGCTCGGGGTCTTCACCCCGCGACGCGTATCGATTGTAATCGTCGATGGTTCGGCGCAGCCCCGCCGCATCCACGTCACAGCGCTCCGCCAGCGCCTCGATCGTGCGGGCACGTTTGGTTCCGCCCGCGAAAATGTTGATGAGCGCCGGCATGCCGTACCAGGACAGCGCGTTCTTCGGCGGCCAGAGCAGTTCCTTCAGGCCCTTGCGAAACAGGCGGCGGTCGAGAATCAGCCAGGCCATGCCGAGACGGCTCTGTTCGGAGGTGATGCAGCCGACATTGCCCAGGTAGGCATCCTCCGTGATGTAGCGCTTTCCTTCGGCGTTTACGAGCACCCCGAAAACGAAGGATTCCGGCGGCGAGACCGGCTTGGTCACGAACAGCCGGTCCATGTGGCTGAGCGCGCCGCCGACCGTGGTGCCGAGTTCGATGCCGCTGCCGTCACAGCCCATCGATCCGCCGCGCACGATCTCGCGATAGACATCCCGGATGATCGGCCGGTAGCGGCTGAAGAGTTCCAAGTTGTAGTTGTAACCGCCCGCCGCGAGCACCACGCCTCGGCGGGCACGGATTGACTGACGGTCGCCGTCGTGGCGCTGCTCGAATTCCCGGCACTCGGCGATGGCCCGTTCAGCGGTTGCTCCATTGCCCATCTTGTACGGGTTGACGCGGCGGCACAGGGCCTCGTGCTCTCCCTGCTTCTCCCGGGGCATGGCCTGGATTTCCACGCCGACCACACGTTCGTTCCCGTCCACGATCAGGCGGCGTACCGGCGCATGGGGCATCAGGCGAACCCCGCCGCCGAGCGCCGCCTCCTTCAGGGGGGCGAAGTACCGATGTCCGGTGGGCCCCTTGCCGACCGTCCGGTGGCCCCGCGGGGCGACCCGGGCGGCTTCGGCGCGGAACTTCTCCATGCCGGTGTAATAGAGGAAGAAGCCGTCCGGCGGATAGGCAATGCGCTCCCCGTAGAACGTCGAGCCGAAGCGGACGCCGAACTGTTCCAGCCATTCGATGTTGTCGTTGCTCGATTCGCAGAAGCGCCGCAGAGTATCGTCCCGGACCGGAACGCCTTCGAACGACAGGTACTTGAACATCTCCTCCGCGGTATCGTCGAAGCCCGCTTCCCGCTGGTGGCGCGTACCGCCCGCATAGACGACGCCGCCGCTCAGTGCCGTGGCGCCACCACCCGTGAAGCGGTCCACGGCCAGCACGCTCGCTCCGGATTGCACCGCTTCGAGCGCCGCCACCACCCCGGCGCCGCCGAAGCCGACGACCACGAGATCCGCCTCGTCCGCCCAAGGCACCGAGTCGGGGTCTTCGACCACCCTGGGCATTTCCACGTTGGCGGTCAGGGCTTCGGGCGTATCGGTCATTTGCATTGCTTATCCCCTCCTGGATCCAACCGAGTCTAGCCGGACCTGTTCATGAATGAACGTAGCGAGGCTGACAAGAGTAGTGAAAGCACCGGGTGGCGCGGCACGCGGGAATCACGGCACGCAACGGGTTCATTCGAGACTCTCGTCGGCCGACCCGGATGCAGCGTTGAGGTCCGTGCCCCAGAGCCTGCGGTGTGTGGTGGGTACCCCTCGGTCTGCCGGCGACAGTTGCGACCGGCCGCCGTCCACGGGCAGGGTGACGCCGGTGACGTAGGAGCCGGCAGCGGAAGCCAGGTAGATCACCGCGCCGGCGATGTCGTCCGGTTCGCCGACTCGTTGCAGCGGAACGGCTGCGGACCGCCGGTTGTCGTCGTCCACGCCCGACCGGGCCGAGGAGGCGGTGCGGATCGACCCCGGCGAAACGCAGTTGACGGTGATGCCGTCCGGGGCAAACTCGTCCGCCAGGCAGCGCGCCAGGTGAGCCAGCCCGGCTTTGGCGATGGAGTACGCCATCAGGGTGGGAAAGGGAACGAGCCCGGCCAGCGAACCGATCAGCACGATGCTGCCGCCGCCGCGCCTTGCCATGTGGGGGCGAACCGCCTGGCAGAGCCGAAAACTGTTGTGCAGGTTTTTGGTCAGAATGCGCTCGAAGAGTGCCGGGGGCGTGTCCCTCGAGGCGCCCACGAAGGGCAGTACGGCGGCATTGGCCACGAGAATGTCGATGCCATCGAAGTGTTCGGCCGAGCGCTCGGCGAGCCGCTCGATCTGCTCGAGGCGCTCGATATCGCAGGCGACCCCGTGCGCGATCCGCATACAGTTTTTCCCATAGTCTTCGTCGAGTTCCGCCGCCACTTCGTCGCAAGCGGCCTGACGGCGGCTCGACACCACAACGCTGGCGCCGTGCTCGGCAAGCCGTTCGACAATCCCGCGGCCGATGCCCTTTGTGGCGCCGGTCACCACGGCAACCTTGTTCGACAAGTCAAAAAAAGACATGGTCAACTCCTCCCGTGGCGCAACCCTGCAGGGGCGGCGCGATCTGCAAGCCGGCCGCAAGGCGCTGGCTTTCCCACGACATCCCCGCTAACTTGGTTCAGGGCGGCAGGCGACCCATTCGACGCGCAAAGGGTGCGCGGGTCGCGCCGGCAATAGACGCCGTCCGAGCGCATGATTCCAGTGATCCTTCCGGTACGACGATCATGATTGCAGGCGAACTGGTTCGCGAACGGTTGCTGACGGACGAACCCACCGTTCTGCACCGCTTCGACGCCTGGGCGCGGACGCAGCCCGACCGGCCGTTCTTTTTCTACGGCGAAGACGAGCGGCGGTTCACCTACCGGGAGTTCGATCTCCTCACCAACCGGGTCGCCAACTCGCTCGCCGCCCTCGGCATCGGGCGGGGAGACCGGGTGGCGGTGCTGTCCACCAACGGACTGGTCTGCGCGCTCGGCATGTTCGCAGCCTGGAAAACGGGTGCGCTGTATTGCCCGATCAATTACCGGTTCGTGGGTGACCTGCTCGCCTATGTCATCGACGATCTCGCACCCCCGGTGCTGATCGCGGACCGGCATCTCGTGCCCGCTCTGAACGACTGCCGGGGCAGACTGACCACCGGCATCCCCCGGGTGATCGTGCACGCGCCGGCCAGGGACGAGGCCGACTTCGACCCTCGGTACGAACAGGCCCTGCCCCACCGGGACTTCCGGTCGACTCTCTTTTCGGAATTGACAGCCGCCGGCGAGACAAGGCCCACGGCGGCAATCGAGACCGACGATCTCTGCAGCGTCGTCTATACCTCCGGCACCACGGGAAATCCCAAGGGCGTCATCCACCCGCACGGGTGGTTGCGGGCTTTCGGCACGGCGCTCGCGACCATGACCCACCGCGACGATGTGCTGTACTGCGATCTGCCGCTCTACCACATCGGCGGCGCCTACGCGAACCTGGTGCGGGCTGCCTGGGCAGGCGCCTCCATCGCCGTCTGGAACCGCTTCAGCCCCGCCGATTTCTGGCGCCGCATTCGCCTGAGCGGCGCCAGCATCACACTGCTGCTCGATGTGATGAACGACTGGCTGATGCAGCAGCCGGAGCGTGCAGGCGACCGGGAGAACCCGATCATTCGTGCCCACGTGCAGCCATTGCCCGCCAATCACAATACGCTGGCCCGCCGTTTCGGCCTCGACTTCATAGCCGTCGGCTACGGGTCCACGGAACTCGGCCTCGGGGCCACGGGACTGATCGATGAACTCGGCGATGCTCCGGGCACCCCGAAACATCTCTGGAAGGGTTACGACAAACAGGAGATCCGCGCCATCGTCCGGGCGATGGCGGGCGAGCACGCCATCCTCGACGGTTCGAAACCGGTGCCGGACGGTTTCATGGGCAGGACGCCGGGCGTCTACGAACCGGTCGTAACAGACCGGGACGGCAAGCCGGCGCCGGCCGGTACGCCGGGCAGGCTCACCATGCGGCCGGTGCAGCCCGGCATCCTGTTCAGGGGATACCTGAACAAGCCCGACGCCACCGCGGCGTCGCTGCGGGACGGCTGTTTTCATTCTTCGGACATCGTCGCCGCCGACGACAATGGCGCCCTGTACTTCATGGACCGCGAACAGGGTTTCATCCGGGTGCGGGGCGAGAACGTCGCCGCTACCCAGGTGGAAACGCTGCTCAACGGCCACCCGGGGGTGAGCCACTGCGCCGTGGTGGCCGTTCCCGCGGGCGAAGGCTCCGAGGACGACATCGGCGCCTTCATCGTGCCGGAGCGCACCGCGTCCCTGAGCGCGCGGGAAATCAGTGAATGGGCACGGACCGCGCTGCCGAAATTCATGCGCCCGAGACATGTGCGCATCGTCGAGGCACTGCCGGTCACCCAGACCATGAAGGTCGAAAAATACAGGCTCAGGGAGCAGCTTGTAACCGAGCTGGAGTCGGGCCGGCTCAACCGTCGAGCATGAACAGCATGCCCGCGTTCATGATCTCCGGATTGTAGAACTCGCGCCACAGCACGATCTGCCCGTCCCGGAATCCGAACACCATGATGTAACGGTTCTGATAGGTCGCGCCGTTGCCGGCGAATACGCCCATGCTGGTCTGTTCGAAGACCACCACGTCCTGTTCCGGGCAGTCGTAGAGTTCGTGGATGTTCAGCTTGAACGCCTTGAACACGTTCGGGACGAACGACATGCCCTCCATGAACTTTGCCCGGCCCCGCCGCATGGGGCCGGCGTGGAAGGCCTGGTACGGGGCTTCCATGACGATGTCTTCGTGTATATACGGTTCCAGTTCGCCGAACCGGAAGGCCGACACCAGTTCGATTACCCGGCGTGTCACGTCGGCATTGGTCAGGGTTCCGGTCATCGGCGTTCCCTCGGGTTGTCAGGCACTGGCGGCATCGTTGCTGGCCACCGCGGCACCGTCCGACTCGCGGCCATCGAGTTCCAGGCCGCGCAGGTTCCCCTCCGCCCGCCAGGCACGCAGTTGGTCGTAGAACACCACCGTGCCCGCCGGGTGCAGGTTGGCGAAAAAGCCGTTGGGGTCGTCGTGGTCTCCCTCGCCGTTGAAATAACCCGGCGTGCAATCGACCCAGAATTCCAGTTGGCTGATGGCCAGGGGGCTGACTTCCTCCACATAGGCATCCACCGCCTCGGGCGTCGGCTCGACCCGGCGCGCGCCGCGGCGGCGCATTTCGGTCAGCACATAGGCGACGTGCTGCGCCTGCTCATCGAGAATAAAACAGAAATTGGTCGCGTTGGCGTTCTGGCCGAAACCGATATAGAAGCAGTTGGGGAAGTCGCGGATGTGCAACCCCTTGAAGGTGCGCATGCCGTTGGCCCAATGCTCGCTCAGCCTGCGGCCGTCGCGCCCGACCGGGTCGTATCCCGCCCGGCGGCGGTAGGCGGTGCCCACCTCGAACCCGCTCGCGAAGATGAGGCAGTCCACTTCGTATTCCACGCCGTCCGCGACGATGCCGGTTTCCGTGATCTTCTCGACGCCGCGGCCGTCCGTATCCACCAACGTGACGTTGGGCCGGTTGAATGTGGCGTAGTAGTCGTCGTGAAACAGCGGCCGCTTGCACCAGCGCCTGTGCCAGGGCTTGAGCTTCGCCGCCGTTTCGGGATCGTCCACCACATCGTCGATCCACTGCCGCAGGGCGTTCATCTGCTTGTCGTCCAGGATGTCGCTGATGTACTTGCCCTCTTCCGGCGTCAGCGCCCGGCCGACCAGCGGGGCGGCCCAGGTGGCGGTGGGGTCGAGCAGGCGGCCGATGGCCGTCCAGCCGTCGTCCACCATGTCTTCGCCGGACGGATCGCCCGTCACCCAGCGGTTGAAGTTCTCCTTGCGCGCTTCCTGCCAGCCTGGGGCCAGCGCGGCGCGCCATTGAGGATCCGTCGGGCGGTTGTTCCGGGGTTCGACGGCGGCCGGGGTGCGCTGAATCACATACAGGTGCTGTGCCGTTTCGGCGATCAGCGGCACGCATTGCACGGCGGAAGCGCCGGTTCCGAGGACGGCGACTTTCTTGTCCTCAAGACCGGTGAGATTGCCGTCGAAGTCGCCGCCGGTGTAGCCGTAGTCCCAGCGGGAGGTATGGAACATGTGGCCCCCGAACCGGTCGATGCCGGGGATGCCCGGCAGCTTCGCCCGGTCCAGGGGGCCGTTGGCCATCAGCACGAAACGGGCGCGCATGCGGTCGCCCCGGTCGGTGGTCACCTGCCAGGCGCCCTCTCCGTCGTCCCAGCGCATGCCGGTGACGCTGGTCTGGAAACAGGCGTCGTCGTAAAGCCCGTAGCGCCGGGCGATGCGTACGATGTAGTCGTGGATCTCCGATCCCCTGGCGTACTTCTCCGTCGGCACATAGCCCATTTTCTCGAGCAGCGGCATGTATACGTAGGCTTCCGTATCGCAACGGATGCCGGGATAGCGGTTCCAGTACCAGCAGCCGCCGAAGTCGCCGGCCTTTTCGACGATGCGGATATCCTCGAACCCCTGTTCGCGCAGGTACACCGCACCCAGCACGCCACCGAAGCCACCTCCGATCACCAGCACCTCCACCGAATCGAGGAGCGGTTCCCGTTCGGTGGCGGGTTCGGCGTAGGGATCGTCCAGGAACTTCGAGTACGCGCCGGTGACTTCCAGGTACTGTTCGTTCTTGTCGGGGCGCAGCCTCTTGTCGCGCTCTTGAGCATAGATCGCCACCAGTTCGGCGGGATCGAAGTCGTACTCGCCTACCAGTGACTCGATGGCCGGATCCATGGGCTCAGTCCTCCTTGAGCGTCGCCATCAGGCCGATCGGATCCGACATGAACACCTCCATGCCCGCCAGCTTGCCGTCCCGGAACCGGTTGAGTTCCACCACCGGCTGGGTCAGGGTCTTGCCCGTCGCCTTGCTCGTCCACGTCATGACATAGCGGGAAAAGACCAGGTCGGCATCCCGGGCCGCCCAGAGCGACTGTTCGCCGATCTCCACATCCCAGATGCCGCGGTAGATGCTGCTCACATCGATCGATGCACGTTGTCCCCTGTGCAAACCGCTCTGGGGCAGGCCCGGCGGTTCACGGATCTCGAAATCCGGGTGGCAGAAGTCGGTGCAGGCGCCTTCCCAGTCGCCCGACTGGAACCTGTCCAGAAAGGCCCGCATCCGGGCAAGGTTGTCGTGCATGTTTCTTTGTTCCTGCCGGTCTCTGCATGGCCGGAGTGAAATCGACGACGATTCCAACCTCGTCGCCAGGCGACAGAGTCAGTCCAATAGACACTTGTCCACTTTATAGTTGGGTGCGTGGTTGCGCAAGAGAGTCCGACGTTGGCACGGGCGTGCGGTAACGGCAGAGTGCCCGCCTGAGGGGTCGCGAATCCGGCGCAGGAAGAAGCGCCTCCGGTAGACGAGCGTCGACTTTTCCGATATAGGCGTTTGGCGCTCCCATCAATTCCGGCGCCACACGGTGCGCAACCACCAGGAGGAACCGCAAGTGTCTGCTCAGGTCAATTTCGGGCTCTGGTACGACTTTCGCAATCCCGCGCCACGGCGTCTTCAGTTCGAGGACTTCTACCGCGCATCGCTTGAGCAGATCGCCTGGGCCGAGCAGCTCGGTTTCGATTCGGTGTGGCTCACCGAGCACCACTTCTGCGACGACGGCTACAGCCCCTCGCCCCTGGTGGTCGCCAGCGCCATCGGCGCCCGCACCCGGACCATGCGTATCGGCACCAACCTGATCCTGCTGCCGCTCTACCATCCGGTACGGGTGGCCGAGGATGCGGCCACACTCTCCCTGCTCAGCGGCGGCCGGTTCGATCTGGGCGTGGGCGCGGGCTACGTTGAAGCGGAGTACCGCACCTTCGGCCGCTCGCTCAGAAACCGTCCCAGCCTGATGGAAGAGTCCATTGCCATCATTCGCCGGGCCTGGTCGGGCGAGCCCGTCAGCTTCCAGGGCAAGCGCTTCCAGGTCGGGAACATCCCTGTGCTGCCCGCTCCGGAACAGCCAATCAGGATACTCATGGGCGCGACCTCGCCCCCCGCAGTCGAACGGGCCGCCCGTATCAGCGACGGCTTTCTCTCCTCGGGCGGCATCGGGCAGGAGGATTTCGTCAATGCGCTGGCAGCCCTGGACAGGCCCGGCGATGGCGGCAACATTTTTGCGGGATGCTGGGGAATCGTCGCCGAAGACCCGGAGCGGGAAGCCGAAGCACTGGGCCCGTACCTGCTGCACCAGATGCAGGGCTACCTCGAGATGGGTGCTTTCGGCGGCGGCGACGGCGCGCCCCGGTTCGATACGCCCGCCGATGCGGTGGCCGGCGGCTTCTACCAGTTCTGGACCCCGGATCAGGCCGTGGAACAGATCCTGTCGGAGTTGAAAGCATTTCCACAGATCCGGGACATGCACTTCTGGGCACAGTTTCCCGGCGAACCCATCGAATCCGGATCCCGGCGCATCGAACTCATCGCCCGGCAGGTACTCCCCAGGGTAAGAGAAGCACTGCAGCAATAACAGGTTTCGCCCTGACGGCAGGTACGCTGACGCGCAAACAACGTTGAATCCCTGGATGAGAGCGGGATTGCCGGGTGGGTCTTTCTGAGAAGTGGACCCTGGTTTTTGAACAACACGCTACGGTGTGGTCGATTAGCCGCAGGAGGCAATCGACATGGCAAAGAGGAGACAGTACTCCGCCGAGTTCAAGGCGAAGGTGGCGCTGGCCGCGATCCGGGGTGACGAGACGGACGCCGGATGAACAACCGGGCCGAGAATTCACACCTTCCGTTTCGCAGGCGGGAAGGGCTTCATCGCCGAGAACTTCGTCCGAACGGAACTTGGCGCGCATAGTGAATCGCGGAGTTTCGACGAAGGATTCGATCATCACCGGGATGATGCGGTAGCGGTCGTGCCAGTCTGGGTGTACGCGCCTGTCGCTGCCGAACACCCGCGCCGATCCGTATCTCGGACCTATCGAGTTGAAGGCTCACGCAAACCTGCGTCAATCGCTTCTTCTTTCAGTGGCCTTTGCCGTCCTACGCTTCGGCCATGGATTTGGACACCGCATGGAAGCACCTGTTCGGCCTGCCAATAGTTGTGGAACATTTGTTGCGCGGCTTTGTCACACCTGTAGCGTCGCGGCTCGATTTCGGCTCCTTGCAGGAGTTGTCCGCCAGTTGGTCCGGTCCTGACCGAGAGCAACGCCACGGTGATGCCGCCTGGCGCGTGAACTACTCCGACGGGACAGGCCGGTCGCTGGTGCTGCTGCTGGAATTTCAGTCGAGCGTCGATCAAAGCATGGCCGTACGTGTTCAGCGCTATAAGGTAATGGCTTACGAAGCGCTCAGTCGGCAACGGAGATTCGATGCGTGCGGCCAATTGCGCCTGCTTCCCGTCGTGATTCACTCCGGCAACCAGATCTGGAACGCGCCCGGAGGTGCGAAGGAAATCAAACTGGGCCGCGATGGAGAGATACTGCTGCCGCTGGCGTTCAGCTATCTGTCTCTTGACGTACAGCGGCTGGCACAACAGGATCTGCCGTCGCGAAACCTGGTCGCGACGGTTTTCGAGTTGGACACCTTGGCTTCGCCGGCCGGCATTCCCGGTCACATTCGCGACCTTTCGGCCTGGCTACCGGGAGTCGTGGATGCTGCTGCGGTCAACGTCGTACTGACGACGATTGTCGACTGGCTTGCGGCGGTGACGCCAAGGATGTTCCCGGGTTCGGGCGCCGCCCATCGCATGGTGGCGAAAATGCAACAGGAAGTACGAGAACGGGAGAACACGATGTCTTTGTTGGCGGAGCGGGCGAAGCAATGGGAAGCAGATTGGCTGCAGCAGGGCATAGAGCGGGGCGTAAAACGTGGCCTGGCCGCGGAACGCGAACTCCTGTGCCACATGGCCGAGCGCAAGTTCAATGCGGGAACGGCGGCAGCGTTGGCCGGGCAGATCGCCACCGTGACGGATACGGATCGCTTGACTGAAGTGGGCGGCTGGATCATTGACTGCGAAACGGACACGGAACTGCTCGCCAAAACCGGCAAACTGTAGCGGATTCCTCGCAATCCGGTGCAGCGGCGCGAGGTCCTCGATACTGGCATGGCGCCCGGTAACGTCCGGTTTGCGGGGCTCCATGAAGGCGCGCACGCATTCCCGAGAGTCCTCGCTCTGAAACATGGAGCATCCCCGCGTGTACGGGGTGCACCGGCCCATTACTGGTCGCTGCAATACCGCCGGTGCACGGATGCCCACCTCTCGCGCAGCGACCGGGCACGTTCCACGCCGCTTACCCGCACGGTGGTCTCCGGCAGGTGATCAAGAACCCGTTCCAGGGGGACCGTGGTGAGCCGGAACTCCGGCGTCGCGGCCACTCGGAACGCGCGCCCGTTGATGATGCCGAGCTCCCGCCCCCCGGCGTCCAGCCAGTTCGCCACGCCCGGGTCCCGGTGGCTGATGACCGTCCGGAACCGGCCGTCGTCGTCGATCACCGCCTGGTGCCCGTTCAGGGAGGTCTGGCGCTGATAGTAGTCCAGCCCCTCCCAGCCGAGGTTGCTCAACTGAAAGGCCCAATAGACGGCATCCGGCGCCTCGCCTTCCATGATCACCGCCTCCTCCGGCGCGCAGCGGTAGTGGCTGTTGATATAGCAGGTTCCCTCGAACGCGCCGGGGATGTCGATTCCCTTCAGGATCTCCGGGTCGGCCTCCAGCAGTGATCGCACATAACGCTGGCCCACGGCGGACTGCACCCGCAGCCAACTGTTCATGTGCCCTACCCGCTCGGCGATGGCGTCGGCACCAATGGGTGGCGGCGGATGCTCGCCCCCCTCCCGTTCGAGAACCAGCCGCGCGGGCTCTTCCGAGCGCCAGTCGTAATAGTACTGGCGGACGTGCAGTTCGCATTCGCCCCCGGGCAGCGGCAGCCAGCGGTCGCCGAGTTCCGGCCGTGGCGAAGCATCGAATACCAGTTCGAGGTCTTTTCCGGCGGCCAGAGACTCGCCCTCGAGATTGTCCCGCAGGCAGGCCGGCTCGAAATCCGGGTAGTACGCGCTGCTGCCGCGATACACGGCGATCTGGAACAGGTGCGCCGAACCCCGGTTGCCGGTCAGCCGATAGCTGTAGTCGCCGTGCAGCCGGGCCTGGTGATACACCGCATCCGCCGACGGCGACATCATCTGGCGCTGCAGCGACTGCATCTTGATCAGCAGCGGGTTGGCGGGGTCGGCCTCCAGGTGCATCAGGTGACCGGCATTGGCGAGGCGCACGGCCTGCCGGAAACCTTCCAGGGCGTAGAGGGGGTGGTCCGCGGCCGGGCCGGTGCACAGATTGGCGACCGCCTCGGCGAATGCGCTCTCACAGTCGGCCAGCAGGCCGGCGACGGTTGCCGGAAGGATCCTGTCGTCTGCCGCCTCGCTCATGTCCAGTCCTCCGCTTCATCGAATGTGCCGAATGCCGCCAGGATCGCCTCATCGTCCAGTCCGAATTCCTCCATGGAATAGGAGGGCTTGCCGTGCCTGTGCTGCGCGTTTTCGGCCTGCCATTGCTCGAGCGCCTGTACGGTCTGTCCGGTAATCGGCATGCCGGCCCGTTCGAAGACCGCACCGGCAACCCCGACGGCGTCTTCGAGCACCGCCCGGTAGGGGGCGTCCACAATGTTCAGCCGGTCGCGCAACGCCTCCCGTTGCGCCCGGTGGCGCCGGAACTCCGGCCCCCAGTAAGCCAGGGTCTGGCGGCCGATGCGCCGGGGGTCGTAATCGTCGAAGAGGTCCAGGTAGATCGCCCTGATCAACTGGCAGTACGACGGCAGCACGGTGCGCAGGTCGCGGTGCAGGTGCAGGATCGTTGCCTTCGGGTAGACGGTGGAGAGGGCATCCAGTTGGCCGATATGGCCGGGGTTCTTGAGAATCCAGCGGCGACCCTGCCGGCCACCCTGCTGCCATTGCAGGTATTGCAGCAGCCTGTGCTGCAGTTCGTAGGCGGGCAGGCGGGGCCGCTCACGCAGCCAGTCGAGCAGCGCATCGCTCGGGTGGATGATGAAAATCATCAGGTAGTCGATGGCGAACAGGAGCAGGTCGGAATCCTCCTCCGCCTGTTCCGCGGTCCGTTCGTGGGAGGCCAGGAAGTCCGGGTTGTTCGCCCGCTGCGCTTCCTGGATGGCGCGGGCGAAGGCGATGCGTCCGGCCGGATTGCCCGGTTCCTCGTCCGGAAAGGGCGCCGGGTTCTGCGTCATCCACAGGGGCAGCGCGATGGTCCCCGGCGCCGCCGTGAGCAGCCGCTGCATCTTGGTGGTGCCGCACCTCGGCATGCCGAGCACGACGATCGGGTCGGAGACATCCTCCTCCAGTATGGCGGGGTGCGACTTCACCCCATCCACATAGCGCAGGCGGTTGACCAGCCAGCGGCGGATGTTGCCCTGAAAGGCCATGAAGCCGGTGTCGGAGAAGCACAGGTCGCGCCTGGCGCAATCGAGCACCTTGGCCAGCGCCTCGGTAAAGCCGGTGTTCCCGAAATCCTCCAGCCCCGCCTCTTCCCTGGCGGCGGCCAGCACGCTGTCGAGATCGTACGCGGCTTCCATCAGGCGGACAGCCAGAACCCACCGCTGGCATCGACCACCTGTCCCGTCACCCAAGCAGCCTCATCGCTTGCGAGGAAGGCGATGACCCGGGCAACGTCGATGGGTTGCCCCACCCGACCCAGCGGCGTGATCTGCACCAGCGCCGCGGCGTACGCCTCGTTTTTGACGGCCTCGGCGGCTATCTCCGTATCCGTCAGGCCCGGCGCCACGGCGTTGACACGAATGCCTTTGGGACCCAGCTCGGTGGCGAGCACGCGCGTCAACTGGTTCAGGCCCGCCTTGGATGCCGCATAGGGCGCCATGCCGGCCGGCGGCATGCCCTGGTAACGCGCTCCCGCGGAAGTGACGTTGACGATGCTGCCGCCGCGCCGGAGCAGCGGCAGCGCCTCGTGAACGAGCAGCATGGGGGCCACCAGGTTCACCTCGACCTGCTCACGGATCTGCTCCGGGTCCTGTGCGTCGAAGTCGGCGGTTACGGAAGCGGCGGCGTTGTTGATCAATATGTCCAGCCGTCCGAAGGTGCTGCGCGCCGCCTCGAGCGCCCGCGCGCGGTCGGCTGCTTGAGCCACGTCAATCCGTTCCCAGGCAATCATGCCCCCCGAACTGTCGGCAACGCTACGCAACGGTTCCTCGCGGCGGCCGCCGATGAGCACCCGGCAGCCCGCCGCCGCCAGCAGTTCCGCCGTGGCCCGGCCGATGCCCGTGCCGCCCCCGGTGATGAGCGCGGTCTTTCCGTCAAGGCCGTTCATGCGAGGCGCCCCGATCGACGACGTTCCCAATCTTCCTGCCAGGCGGCAGAATCAGTCCAATAGACACTTGTCCACTCTAAAGATGGGTGCGTGGTTGCGCAAGGGACTCTGACGTTGCAACGGGCGCGTGGAACCGGCCGGATAGAGGCCAAAGTATCCTACCGCCCATCGGTTATCATGGCTTCCCGCAACGCCGGCTCGCCGTTCCGACAATCACATGCCCGATTCCCCGCATCTCGCAACCGCCGAAGGGCTCCTCGACAGGATTGCCCGGCTCGACATCGACGGTTTGCGCGGCTACCTCCATGAAGACATCGTGATGGAACTGCCTTTTGCGCCCGGAAACGAACCCCTGCGCTTTGCAGGCCTGGAGAATGTCATTCGGGCAATGCGCTCCGCGCCGGAAACATTCCACCGGTTTCAGTTCAGCATTCACGAACGGTATTGGTGCGCCGGGAGAAACACGGCAATCCTGGAAGCCACCAGCATGGGGCTCATGAAATCCCGCCGGATTTATCAGAACCGCTACGTCTTCGTATTCCGGTTCCGGGAGGACAGGGTCGTGCGATGGCTGGAGTTTTTCGATCCGCTCGCGGCGGCTGCGACGATGGATACACAGTCATGAAAGCAGAAAACCCATTGGATTTCGCGGGCCTGAACGTTCTGGTCTGCGGTGGATCGAGCGGTATCGGTAACGCGATCGCGCGCAGCTTTCTCGATGCGGGGGGCACGGGTGGAAGTCTGGGGTTCCCCAGTGGTGCAGGCGGCGCCCCGTAATGCCGGCTATCCGCCCAGCACTTCCAGGATCCGGTCTTGGATGATTTCCCCGGTGTTTTCCATATTGCCCAGGGTTTCTCCGCCATCGACCGCCAGGTCGACGCCCGTGATCTGCGCTGCCTGGTCGCTCGCCAGGAAGACGGCCGCGTTGGCGACATCCTCCGGCATGCCGAGCCGGCCGAGCGGCATCCTGCCCCGCATGGCCTCCATCGATATGTCCACCAGTTCCTCCACCCTGTCTTCGGGCGCACCCTCCATGGCGGTCATCGGGGTGCGGGTGGGGCCCGGTGAGATGCAATTGACCCGGATGCCGTACTTGCCGAGTTCAATGGCCAGCGACCGGGTCATGCTCACCACGCCCGCCTTGGTGGCGCGATAGGGGATGATGCCGTAACCGCCGTAAAGCGCCGAACTGGACGCGGTACTCAGGATGCAGCCGCCGCCGTTCTTCGCCATGTGGCGGGCAGCGAAGCTCGCGCCAAGCATCGGGCCGAGCAGGTTGACCTCGATTGTTTTGCGGAAGGCATGAAAGTCTTCCTCCAGAAAGTCCGCCTGAAGAGTGCCCATGGTGCCGGCGTTGTTGAACATGATGTGCAGCCCGCCGAATTCCTCGACCGCCGTATCTATGAGCGCCTGAACCTGGCCGGACTGCGTCACGTCGGCGTGGCGGTACAGCGCCGCGCTCCCCAGGCCTTCCGCCACGGTTTCGCCGGCGTCATCGAGCACGTCAGCCAGGACCACTCGTGCCCCCTCCTCAACAAAGCGCCTCGCGGTGGCTTCGCCAATTCCTCGAGCGGCGCCGGTGATCACCGCCACCTTCCCTACGAGCATGTTCACCATTCACCTGGCCTCTGCATTTGGTTCCGTTTTTTTGGCGTTTCCATCCTTCGGGGCGGTCCATCGCCACCACTTGGACCGTACGACGATCCAGTGTCCCGTGTCACGAATACGCTGCCTTGCAGCGTGCCGCACAAGGTCCGTGGCAAGGCGCGGCCCGGGTGGCGCTTGCGCAGCGATTTCGGTTGTGCAACGTCTGCGGACTCACACGTGTTCCAGAAAGAAGGCACAGGCATCGTTCATGCTCTTTTCCAGGTACTCGCCGTCGTACCAGTCGTAGTGCCCGCAATCGTACGTATACAGCTTCTTGGGCTCGGCGGTGGCCTCGTACAGTGCCCGGAAACTGTCCGTGTTGGCCACTATGTCCTGCTCGGCCAGAAAGTAGGCAATCGGTTTCCCGATTCGATGGGCCACATCGATCGGCCGGAAATCCACCACCCGCGACATGGAATCGAAGCCCATCCAGTTGCGCCAGGCGGGCACGGCTTCCCAGAATTCCGGCTCCCATGAACGGCTGTCCGGGTCGATGAAGATGTCCAGGACGGTCAGGTCGCGATCGACCTCGTTGGTGAGGACGCGCTTCTGTCGGGCCTCGGCCATTTTCCGTTCCCACTCGGCCATCTGTTCGGGAGTACGCTGGTTGGTGATGGCCTCGTAGCCATCGGCGACGCCACCGGTAGCCACCCCGGCCTGCACCCGGCTGTCCAGAGCCATGGTGTAGGCGGTGATCAGCGCACCGAAACTGGCCCCGAACTGCCCCATGCGATCGGCGTCCACGAAGGGTTGCGCCTCCAGCCAGGAAAAACCGTTCCGGCAATCCTCCACCTGCTCGAAGGGCGCCATTCTGCCGCGTTCGCCGCCACTGTCTCCCCAACCCCGGTAGTCGATTGCCAGGGCGAGGAAACCCGCGTTGACGAAATACTCGGCGAACAGCGGCTGCACCATCATGCGTATGCCGGTAAATCCCTGGCACTGCAGGATCACCGGGTATCGTTTCTCTTCATCGAAATCGTCGGGTACGTGCAGGTCCGCCACCACGACATCGCCGTCGCTGTAGTAGGTTATCGTCCTTGTTTGCATTCACTCATCTCCCGGTCGGATTCTGATTGGTAATCAACAGGAAAGGTACACGATCGCGTGTGACTCCCGTCAGGTTGAAGCATCGGCCGGTCAGTACTGCGATTCCGGCAGGCGCAGAACGATTCCGTCCAACGCTGCGGTCGCCTGGATCTGGCAGGAAAGACGGCTCGCTTCGGTGCGCTCCTCCAGGCCGAATTCCAGCATGGTGTCTTCCTCCTCGGAGACCGACGGGAGACGGCCCAGCCATTCCGGTTCGACCATGACATGGCAGGTGGCGCAGGCGCAGGCGCCCCCGCAGTCGGCCAGTATCCCCGGCACATTGTTGCTGCGCGCCGCTTCCATCAGGCTTACGCCGGGTTTCGCCTCCACCTCGTGCTCGGCGCCGTTGAATTCAACGTAGGTGACATTGATCATGGAGCGATCCCCTGCCGCGGTTTCGCAACACCAGACCTTCGGCAACCCCTCGGTGGCATGTCTGGCCCCCGGCGCTACCCGGGCAATTCCACGTCGAGAACCATTTCGAAGCTGGTGGCGCCGCTGTCGGGCACCACGGGGCTGCGGTAAATGTCCACGGCCGGCCCCACCACGCTGACGGCGAACATCAGGCGCGCCAATCGCCTGTCCTCGTCCTGGTACTGGTCGAAGGATTTCCGGTCCAGGTACGACTTGATATCTTCGGCCCGCTCCAGCATGGCTGCATAGAAGTCCCGGAGTTCTTCCATGGAGGAAGCCAGGCGCACCGCGTAGCGGGCGTTGTAGTCCGGCTGGTCCCACTTTTCGACGTAGGTTTCCAGTTCTGAAAACCGCTCCGGCAAGCTCATGAATTCCTCCCGCTACCAGGCACAGGGCCGCAGATCGACCACTGAGAACACGAATCCTGTATATCAACACATGTCTATAGAAAACTAGCGGCAGCCGGCGTGGTTGTCAATAAACGCACTTTGTGGCGCCGGGATGCCGGTGTTCGGAGTCGGCCCGATGGCTCTGGCGGCGACCCTGAAACCAGGTGAACGTCAACCCCTGTCATCCGCCTGCTCGAGCACTGCCGTGTCTTTACCTACGTTTTTCACAAACGGAATCCGCATGCCGCCATCAAGGCGGATGATCGAGCCGTTGAGGTAGTCGTTTTCGCAGATGTGCCGCACCAGGTCTCCGAACTCGAGCGGGGTGCCCAAACGCTCCAGCGCCGGTACCGTCGAAGCGACCAGTTCGTGGACGGCCTCGTTGGCACCCCGTCGGAACATCGGCGTATCGATACCCCCGGGCGCTATGGTCATGACGCGGATGCCGTACCCGCTCAACTCGCGGGCCAGGCTCAGGCACAGGCCGTTGACCGCGGCCTTTGACGTGACATAGCTGCTACCGACCACGCCGTCGAGCGCTCCGATCGAGGAAACGTTGACGATCAGGCCGCGCAGGCCGTCCTCCATCCGCTCGATTCGGCTCAAACGATCGGCAAACACCTGGTTGACATACAGTGTGCCGAGAACATTGGTTTCAACAATCTCGCGCAGCGCCTCCCTGGAGCAGGCTTTACCCCGCCCTGCAAGGAGCGGCGGCATACTGCCGTTGGCGGCGGCATGAACCAGTAGCCGCGGAGTGCCGAACCGGTCCCCGATGGCATCGAATACGGCGTCGAGCGCCTCCGGGTCCGACACATCGCATTGAAAGGCGCCTCCACCGACCGCTGCCGCGGTGTCCTTGAGCACCTGCAGCCGACGGCCGAGCAGACAGGCAGTGACTCCCTGCGCCGCCAGCACCCGAGCGGCGCCGGCCCCCATGCCGGTGCCCCCACCGGTAATCACCGCGATCCGGTCTTTCAGTTTCATGACCTCACCAAACTCGAACACGCCGCGAAGGAATTATAGGCATCTGTCTAACTACCGGGAGAAATCCACGCCGGTGATCGGGCGGGACTGGAGCAGGCAGAAGCGTCCCCCGGACAGCGCCCATTCCAGATCCTGCGGCAACCCGCCGTAAAACGCCGTCGCCTTTGCTCCCAGCGCCGCCAATTCCTCGAGCTGCTCGTCGTTCAGCGTCAGGCGCGCCTGAAGCGCGGGCTCGGTTGGAACCCGCACTGTACCTCCCTCCGGCCCAGCGCCGCGCCGGATGGTCAGCGCCTTGTCGCCCATGCGCCGCGCCTTGGGCTTGCCGGTCTTCGCGTCCAGGATGTACTCATCCGGGTTGACCAAACCCGAGACCACCGCCTCGCCAAGCCCCCAACTCGCGTTCACCACGATCTCGTCGGCTCGCGCGTTCATCGGGTTGCCGACGAACATTACGCCGGAGACATCCGCTTCCACCATCGCCTGGACCACCACCGCGATACTCGGTTGTTCCCCGTCGAATCCGTGCCGGTGACGGTACGCCACCGCCCGCCCCGTCCACATCGATGCCCAGCAGCGGCGCAGCGCATCGAGCAGCGCCGGCGCGCCGCGGATGTCGAGATAGGTGTCGTACTGCCCCGCAAAGGACGCCCCGGCCAGATCTTCCGCCGTACCGGAGGAACGCACGGCGACAAACGGATCGTCACCCAGCGACCTGTAGACCTCCCGAATCTCACCCGCCAGCCGCTTGGGAATCGCGGCGTCCCGGAACAGATCGCGGATACGCGCGGTCTCCCGCTCCACCTGTTCCGGGTACGCAAAATCGACGCCGTTGAGAATCCCGTCGATGCGCGGCTGCAAGTCGTTCGCGGCCAGGTAGGCGGTATACGCTTGCGTAGTCACCACGAAGCCAGGGGGTACGGGAAAGTCCGCCCGGACCAGCCTGCCGAGGCTCGCCCCCTTGCCGCCGGCCAATGCAAGCTTCATGGATTCCTCGGTCCCCAGTTTCAGAATCATGGTTGCCGCTCCGAAAGATTCGCCGCACTTGGCCTGCAGATGTCCGCGGCCCAACCTCAGACTACTTGCGCCGCAACAGTGACCTCGGGCTCACGGGATCGCCGTCGCGCCGGATCTCGAAATGCAGCGTGCGCAGCTTCGATGAACCCCGGCCGATGCTGGCGATGCGCTGGCCGCCGTTGACGCGCTGCCCCTCCCTGACGGTGAAGGGCTGGTTGAGACTGTAGGCCGAAAGATAGCTGTCGTTGTGCTTGACGATCACCAGGCGTTCATAGCCGCCGAGCCCGGACCCGGCATAGACGACCTCGCCCACGGCCGCCGCCTTGACCGGTGAACCGGCATTCATTTCGAAATCGAGGCCCTTGCTGGCGCCCCCGAACTCGCGCACGACCGGGCTCGATGCGGGCCATTGCCAGACCAGCCCAGATGAGGGAGTCTGCGGAGCCGGTGTGGCCGGGGCCGGCTTCCGGGGAGGCGGCCTGGACGATCTCGGGGGCGTTCGCGGAAGTGTTTTTGCCACCGCCGGCCCCGTCAGGCGCAGCCTCTGGCCGGGATAGATGGTGTAGGGCGGCCCGATGCGGTTGTTCCTCGCCAGGCGGTTCAGGTCCAGGCCGTACCGCCAGGCGATGGAGTACAGCGTATCTCCGCGCCTGACGACGTGGATGCCGGAGCGCGGGATGGCTGCGGTGCGCGGCGCGGGCGTTGAGCTGCGCTCCGGCGACGGCCCCCGTTCCACGACGACGGGGCTTCCGGGCGTCGCGCATCCTGCCCAGGCAAAGACCAGCAGCAGCGCGAGCAGGCCGCGCAGGGCCATGGTCAGGCGACGGGGCCCCGACGCCATCACGATCCCTGAAATCTGAGCCTGGCGAGCAGCCACAAAGCCACCGCGCCGGCTATCATCATGGCAAGGGTGAGCCCGACCCGTGCCGGTGAACCGGAAGTTTCACTCCAGGCGCCCGGAGAAAGCAGCGCGCCGCCCGCCTGCCAGGGCCACAGGTTGACCAGCGCTCCCGCCATGAAGCCCGTCAGGAATCCCAGCACCGGCTCGACAAAACGGTCCATCAGGTATTTGAGCAGCCTGGCGAAGAGCGCAATGCCGGTCGCCATCCCGAGAACGAACACCGCCAGCACCGGCAGGTTCAACGACGCCGCGGCTGCGAGGACGTCGGCGTACAGGCCCAGCACGACAAGGAGAAAACTGCCGGAGACCGCCGGCAGCAGCCAGGCGCATACCGCCAGCGCCCCGCCGAGGAAATAGGCCGGATAGGTCGGATCGGTACCCACGGGATCGAGGAGCCCGGTCGCCGCGCCGAGCAGCAGCCCCGCCACACCCAGGGTCGACAGGATGACCGGCGGGCGGGCGCGGCCGATGTCGAACACCGAGAAAAGCACAAGTCCGAAGAAGAATCCCCAGACCAGGGTCGGGACCGTCTCGATGGCGGCGGTAATCGCACGGGCCAGCAGCAGGACGCTCACCAGCATGCCGCTGCCGAGACAGGCCAGAAAGCCCAGGTTGTGGTGCCGCCAGAAGAGCCGGGGGTCGGTGACGAGCCAGGGCAGGGTCTTCGGCGAGAACGCGGCAAGGCTGGCGATCAGTTCCCGATAGATACCCGTCACGAAGGCAATGGTGCCACCGGATACGCCGGGAACGACTTCCGCCACGCCCATGGCCGCACCGCGCACCAGAATGCCCGTCCAGGCCCCCGCGTCGCGCCCGCCCGGCGCACCGGCATCCGTCACGAGCCCCGCACTCCCTTCAGGAGCGGCACGAAACGCACCTGCTTGACGACGGTTTCCTCGAATCCGCCCGCACTCCGGTCGATGACCCGGAGTTCCTGCACATCGCCTCCACCCACCGGCAATACCATCCGCCCGCCTTCGTCAAGCTGGTCGAGCAGCGCTTCGGGGATGCCGCGGGGCGCCGCGGTCACCAGTATGCCGTCAAAAGGCGCCTGCTCCGGCCAGCCGAGATAGCCGTCTCCGGTCTTGGCGACCACGTTGTTGAGCGACAGCGCATCGAAACGTTCCTGTGCACGGCCCGCCAGGGATTCGATACGCTCGATCGTGAACACCCGGCGGCAGAGTCCGGCCAGGATGGCCGCCTGATAGCCGGAACCCGTTCCCACCTCGAGAATCCTGGGCCGTGGCACGTTCAAGAGCGTTGCCGTCATGAGCGCCACGATCAGCGGCTGCGAGATGGTCTGGCCGTGGCCGATGGGCAGGGCCGTATCTTCATAGGCACGATGCGCCAGCGCTTCTTCGATGAAGATGTGGCGGGGCGTGGCAGAAAACGCATCGAGAACGTCCGGGTGGGTGATTCCCTGCTCCTCCAGGCGCGACACCAGGCGTTCCCGGGTTCGCCGGGAGGTCATGCCGATGCCGACGGGGTCAAAGCGGTTCACGTCGCGTTCGCCTTCTATGGCCCACGCGGGCTACCGTTCAAGGCCGGGCGCCGTTCCGGGCGGCTCCCTCGAGTGTCCCGGAGCCGGCTCCTCGGCCAGGATGTAGAACACCTCGCCTTCGCGGATCATGCCGAGGTCGGTACGCGCCCGCGCCTCGACGGCGGCATGCCCCTCTTTCAGCGCAAGCACCTCGGCGGCGAGCAACCGGTTGCGCTGCCGTTGCAGTTCGGCCCGGCGCTGCTGCCGCTCCAGCCGCTCGTTCAGGGCCTGTGCCGCGAACCAGCCGTCGTCGCTGAACCACGCCCGGTACTGAAGGCCCACGATCAGCAGCACGAGAACGGCGGTGAGCAGTTTCATGCGCCGTTGAACTCCGCCCGTCCCCGGTAGCAGGCTCGGGACCCCAGTTCTTCCTCGATACGCAGCAACTGGTTGTACTTCGCAACCCGGTCCGAGCGGCACAGGGAACCGGTCTTGATCTGGCCGGCCGCCGCCCCTACCGCCAGGTCGGCGATGGTGGTGTCCTCGGTTTCGCCCGACCGGTGGGAGACAACCACCGTATAACCCGCCTGCCGGGCCATGGCGATGGCGTCCAGGGTCTCCGACAGCGTGCCGATCTGGTTGAGCTTGATCAGAATCGAGTTGGCAATGCCCGCGTCGATGCCGCGTCTGAGAATGCCCGTATTGGTGACGAACAGGTCGTCTCCCACCAGTTGGACGCGCCCGCCGAGGCGTTGCGTCAGGAGTCGCCAGCCCTCCCAGTCCCCTTCGTCCATGCCGTCCTCAATGGAGACGATGGGCGCCCCGTCCGCAAGCCCCGCGAGGTAGTCGGCGAATCCCGCGCTGTCGTAACGGGCGCCCTCGCCGGCCAGCACGTATTCGCCGTCGGCGAAGAATTCCGACGCCGCGCAGTCGAGCGCCAGGGTGACGTCCTCGCCCAGCCGGTAGCCGGCCTCCTCCACCGCCCGGGAAACGATCTCCAGAGCCTCGCCGTTCGAGGCCAGGTTCGGGGCGAAACCGCCCTCGTCCCCCACCGCCGTGGTGAGCCCCCGGCCGGCCAGCACCCGCTTGAGGCCGTGGAAGATCTCCACGCCACAGCGCAAGGCCTCGCTGAAGCTCGACTGCGAGACGGGCTGGATCATGAACTCCTGGATATCGAGATTGTTGTCGGCATGCGCGCCGCCGTTCAGGATGTTCATCATCGGTACCGGGAGCCGCATGGTCGGGCCGCCGGCCAGTTCGTTGATGTACTCGTACAGCGCCAGCTTCCGGTCCGCAGCGCCCGCTTTCGCGGCGGCCAGCGAGACGGCAAGCGTGGCATTCGCGCCAAGCCTCGACTTGTTGTCGGTGCCGTCGAGTTCAAGCATCAGCGCATCGATGGCGCGCTGTTCGGTGGCTTCCGCGCCTTCCAGCGCCGGCGCTATCGTATCCGTCACGCCCCGCACCGCCTTCAGCACGCTTTTCCCGACGAAGCGCGCCGGGTCTGCATCGCGCAGCTCCAGTGCCTCCCTCGACCCGGTGGACGCTCCTGACGGCGCAATGGCACGGCCAAGGCTGCCCGCCTCGGTACGCACATCGGCCTCGACGGTCGGGTTGCCCCGGGAATCGAGAACCTGACGCGCCCGCACGACAGCCACCCGGCTCACGACCCACCGTCTCCTCGCCCGGCCGCCGCAACCCCGGCGTCCTTGCTGCCGGCGAGCGAACCTGCCGGAGCGGCGGACAGCGGCGCGCACTTGCCCACCCGATCTTCCAGGTACGGGCTGGCCTTCACGACATCGTCCAGGTGCTTCAGCCCGGCGAGCAGTTCCGGCATCAGCGCGAGGGGCCAGGAATTCGGCCCGTCGGACAGGGCGTTATCCGGGTCGGGATGCGTTTCCATGAACAGGCCCGCCACTCCGGCGGCAACGGCCGCACGGGCCAGCACCGGAACCATTTCCCGCTGGCCGCCGGATGCGTGGCCCTTGCCGCCGGGAAGTTGCGCCGAGTGGGTGGCATCGAACACCACCGGGCAGTCCGTCGCGCGCAGGATCGCCAGCGCTCGCATGTCGGAGATCAGGTTGTTGTAGCCGAAGCTCACACCCCGCTCGCAGACCAGTATCCGCTCGTTGCCGGCCGCCCGGGCTTTGGCGACAACCTGCAGCATGTCCGCCGGCGCCAGGAACTGGCCCTTCTTGATGTTCACGGGCTTGCCCAGGGCACACACCCGCTGCAAGAAATCGGTCTGCCGGCAGAGGAACGCCGGTGTCTGCAGTACCGATACCACCTCCGCCACCTGGTCCAGGGGCGTGTCCTCGTGCACGTCGGTCAGCACCGGCACGCCCACCTCGCGCCGCACCTTGTCCAGGATGCGCAGCCCTTCCTCGAGCCCGGGGCCGCGGAAGCTCCGGTGCGAGGAGCGGTTGGCCTTGTCGAACGAACTCTTGTAGATGAACGGGACGCCCAGGGCGCCGGCGGTGTCCCTGAGCGCCGTGGCCGTCGACAGGGCCAGGGCTTCGCTCTCGATGACACAGGGGCCCGCAATGAGAAACATGGGCTCGCAAGACCCCACCTCGAACCCGCACAGACGCATCAGCCCGTTCCGTCTTTCAGCAGTACCGGGCCGACCAGGGACTTTTCTTTGGCCGCGGCGATGAACCCGTTGAAGAGCGGGTGCCCGCCGCGTGGGGAGGAGGTGAACTCGGGGTGAAACTGGCAGGCGATGAACCAGGGATGGCCGTCGATCTCGATCATCTCCACGAGTTCTCCGTCTTCGGAGCGGCCGGCTACCCGCAAGCCGCGATCCTCGAACCGTTGAATGTAGTGGTTGTTGACTTCGTATCGATGGCGGTGCCGCTCGTGAATCACCTTCTGCGCGTAGGTCTGCCTGGCCATGGAGCCTTCGGAGAGCACACAGGCCTGCTCGCCCAGGCGCATGGTGCCGCCCATGTCTTCCTCGCCGGTGCGCATCTCGACCTGGCCTTCCCGGTCGGTCCATTCGGTGATCAGGCCGATCACGGGGTGCGACGTGGCGATGTCGATCTCCGTGGAATGGGCGCCCTCGAGGCCGCAGACATTGCGGGCGAAGTCGATGATGGCGGCGTGCAGGCCGTAGCAGATGCCGAGGTAGGGAACCCCGTTGGTGCGGGCGTAGCCGGCGGCCATGATCTTGCCCTCGAACCCGCGTTGCCCGAATCCGCCCGGCACCAGGATGGCGCTCACCTCATCGAGCCGCCCGGTGCCGTCCCGCTCGAGTTCCTCCGCATCGATGAAGTCGATGTTCACGCGGGTTCGCGACTGGATGCCGGCATGGCGCACCGCCTCGATAAGCGATTTGTAGGCATCGAGCAGGTCGAGGTACTTGCCGACGATGGCGATTTTCACTTCCCGCGCGGGGTGCAGTTCCGCCTCCACCACAGTCCCCCAGCTCGACAGGTCCGCCGGATCGCACTCGACCCCCATCTTCTCGACCAGGTAATCGTCTACGCCCTGCTGCCTGAGGGCGGCCGGCACCTGGTAGATCGTCTCGAAGTTGACGATCGATACCACCGCCCGCGTCTCGACGTTGGTGAAGAGCGCAATCTTGCTGCGGGCGTCCTCGGGCAGTTCCTGGTCCGAGCGGCAGACCAGGATGTCGGGCTGCAGGCCGATGGAGCGCAGTTCCTTCACCGAGTGCTGGGTAGGCTTGGTCTTGATCTCCCCCGCCGCGCTGAGATAGGGCACCAGGGTGAGGTGGATGATCAGCGCCCGGTCCGAACCGATCTCCAGCCGGAACTGCCGGATCGCTTCCAGGAACGGCTGCGACTCGATATCGCCCACCGTGCCCCCGGTCTCCACAATCACCACGTCCACGCCCTCGCCGACGAGCTTGATGCGCCGCTTGATTTCATCGGTGATGTGCGGAATGACCTGGACGGTGCCGCCCAGGTAGTCGCCCCGGCGTTCCCGCCGGATCACCTCTGCATAGATGCTGCCGGTGGTGAAGTTGTTCAGCCGCGACATGCGAACGCCGGTGAACCGTTCGTAGTGGCCGAGGTCCAGGTCGGTTTCGGCCCCGTCGGCGGTGACGAAAACTTCCCCGTGCTGGAACGGATTCATCGTCCCGGGATCGACGTTGATGTACGGATCCATCTTCAGGACGTTGATGTTGAGACCGCGTGCCTCCAGGACGGAAGCGAGAGATGCGGTGAGAATGCCCTTTCCCAGGGAAGAGACGACGCCGCCGGTAACAAATACGAATCGCGTCATGGGCTCCATCTGTTATCGGCCCGGACCAATGCCCCGGCCGGACAGCCACCTTCACGAATGGATGCGAGACGTTGCCGTCGATCTCGAAACGATTCGGCCGGTGGCCAAGATGGGATTAAACAATAGCAAAACACGCCCGTAAGGACAAACCAGACCCCTCATTCACGGATCGGGTTGCGGAACGCGCCAGGTTCGCTCCCGATCGCCGTTTTTCCGCCGGGCCGGGCCATCTCGTAGTCAGCGATTGATTTCCGGATGCCAGGCAACACGCCAGCGCGGTTCCCTTTCGGGAGAGTCCGCGATGGCGATGCCGGGGATGCAGATCAGTGCGTCTCCGGAATAGACCAGGGGCCAGGTACGCCGCTGCCAGGGCGGTACCCCCGCACCGTGCAGGAGTTTCTTCACGGACCGGGTTCGCCCGCGTGAGCGCAGGCGTTCCCCGCCGCCGCGGAACCGCACCTCGAGCGGGCCGGCGGCATGGAATCCCAGGGCTTGCCGCTCCACCGACAGGATCCCGTGCGGCAATGCCAGCACGCCCGGCAGGTCGAGCCGATATCTGGGGTGGAGCTCGAAATCCGGCCCGGTGTACACCGCCTTTTCGCCATGACGTCGAAGCACGCCGTGCCGAAGGTCGAGCCGCGGGTGGGCATCCGGGGGCGCATCGAACTGCCGGGCAAATTCCGCGAGCGCATTGCCGGGCGTGGAGAATTCACCCAGGCCTCGCAACCAGAGCTGAAGTACCGGCACGCGGAGCTCCGCCGGAAACTCCCGCAAGGCGAGTTCCCCGCCACCGTCGGGCGTGGTTCCGGCCACCGGGGGGGCGGCCGAAACGCCGTCGGCCAGGTGATCGAGCAACGCATCGCGGGCGAACTGCATCGCCGCACTCGCGGCCAGGGTCTTCCCCACGTCCGGCCAGCGGCCGGCCAGCCTGGGAACGATCTCGCGGCGCAGGAAATTCCGGTCGTGGTCCACCCGCGCATTGGAAGGGTCTTCAACCCAGTCGAGCCCGGCCTCCCGGGCATGGCGCAACAGGGCTTCCTTGGGTGTCGCGAGCCACGGGCGCAGGATTCGGGCTCCGCAATGGAGGCGCCGGGTCCGTGGCATGCCGAGCGGCGCGCGGCCCTGGACAAGTCGCATCAGCACGGTCTCCGCCTGGTCATCCTCATGGTGGCCCAGCAGCAGCAGGTCGTCGACGTCCAGCCGATTGTCGAACACCGCATAGCGGGCGGCACGAGCGGCCCCCTCGCTGCCATTGCCGGGTTCGGCGCGCGAACTCACGAATCGGACGCCCAGTTGCCCACAGAATTCGCTGCAGTGGCTTTCCCAGCGAACCGCGTCGGGTTGCAGGCCATGATTGACATGCAAGGCCGTGATATCGGCCTGCACGGCCCGGCCGACATGAAGCAGGACCGTGGAATCAAGACCCCCGGAAAAACCGACGTACAGCCGCCGGTACGGAAACTCCGCGAGTTGAGACCGCAGCTTTTCCTCGAGATCGACAGGCGGCGCGTTCAAGGTCGTCGAATGACCGCGGGCCGGTCAGCGGGAGTAGTGGAAGGCCACGCTCTCGGGGCCGAATTCGGACCTCAACCGCGAGAGCATTTCGTCGCTTCCCCGAACCCGCCAGCCGGGGCCCAGGCGAACCTGCGCTTCCGCGCCATGCGAGCTGTAGCAGACGCTGACAGGGCAGCCGCCGTTCTCGCTGACATGGGGCTCGAGCGCCGCCTTCAGGCGCCCGGCGGTATCCGCGGCGGGGTCATCGTCGCGCAAGTTGATGCGCAACCCGTCCGAGAACCGGCCCCGCGCTTCCTCCATGGTCAGGGCTCGCTGGGCCACCAGCTTGTAGCCGTCGGTGTAGTCGTCTTTCTGCACCTCGCCCTCTAGGATGACGAGACTGTCTTTTTCCAGTTTGTTCCTGTCCCGTTCGTACACCTCGGCAAAGAACGACGCTTCCATGCGGCCCGAGCGGTCGTCGATAACGGCGAACCCCATCGTATCGCCGCGGCGGCCCCGGCGGGTGCGCAGGCTCAATACCGTACCGCCCACGACCTGCCGTTCCCTGCCTGCCTGCAAGGCGTCGATTCCGGTACAGAAGCGGCTCAGTTCACCGAGGTACGATTCGATGGGATGGCCCGTCAGGTAGAATCCGAGGGTCTGTTTCTCCCCCTCCAGACGCTCATCCGGCGCCCAGGGGCGCACGCCCGCCGTCGACGGGGCCGGCGCCGCCGCATCGATGCCGCCGAACATGTCGGCCATCCCCGAGGCGGCATTGCGCGCCGCCTGGTCCGCGCCCTTGAGGGCCTGATCGAGGTCGCTCCACAGCCGGGCCCGCACCGCTCCCGGGGATTCCCCGGCGAGCGCGAAATCGTCGAGTGCTCCACACCGTATCAGCGCTTCCACCACCCGCCGGTTCGCTTTCTTCGCGTCCACCCGCACACAGAACCCGGCAAGATCCCGGAACGGGCCGGAAGCCCGCGCCGCCTCTATGGCTTCCACCGGGCCCTCGCCGACGCCGCGCACGGCGCCGAGCCCATAGACCACGCCGCCGTCGGCCACGGTGAACCGGTACCGGCTCAGGTTGACGTTCGGGGGTTTCAGCGACAACCCCATGCTGCGCACCTCATCGACGAGCGTGACCACCTTGTCGATGTTCTGCATGTCCGCCGACAGGGTCGCCGCCATGAACTGGGCGGGGAAGTTCGCCTTCAGCCAGGCCGTCTGGTACGAAACCAGCGCATAGCCGGCCGAGTGCGACTTGTTGAAGGCGTAACCGGCGAATTTCTCCATCTGGTCGAACAGGTCGTTCGCGAGCCTCGCATCCACCCCGTTGCCGACGGCGCCTTCCTCGAACTGGCGGCGGACCTTTTCCATTTCTTCCGGCTTCTTCTTCCCCATGGCCCGGCGCAGCAGGTCTGCCTGGCCCAGGGTGAAACCCGCCAGCACCCGCGCCGTTTCCATCACCTGTTCCTGGTAGAGCATCACCCCGTAGGTGTTCCTGAGCACCGGCTCCAGATCCGGATGGGGGTAGGTCACCCTTTCCCTGCCATGCTTGCGGTCGATGTATTCCTCCACCGCGCCGGATTGCAGCGGCCCCGGCCGGAACAGGGCGATGGAGGCGATGATGTCGTCGATGTTGTCCGGCTTGAGCCCCCGGATCAGGTCTTTCATGCCGCGGGATTCGAGTTGGAAGACGCCGGTGGTCGCCGCATTTCTCAACAGGCTGTAAGTGGCCGGATCGTCCAGGGGGATGTTCTCGATCAAGAGCGGCTCTTCACCATTGTGCTCCCCGTTCCGCTCCGCATTCACGGCCTTGACCGTCCAGTCGATGATCGTCAGCGTCTTCAGGCCCAGGAAGTCGAACTTTACAAGCCCCGCGCGCTCGACGTCGTCCTTGTCGAACTGGGAGACGAGGCCGCTGCCGAGTTCGTCCACGCTCACCGGCACGTAGCCCTCGAGGTTGTCCGGCGCAATAACCACACCGCCCGCGTGCCGGCCCTCGTTGCGCACGATGCCCTCCAGCTTGAACGCCATGTCCATGATCTCGCCGGCTTCCTCGTCCTCGTCGACGAACGCCTTCAACTCGGCGCTCTCCTGCATGGCCTTCTCGAGGGTCATCCCCACCTGGAACGGCACCATCTTGGACAGCTTGTCCCCCAGCCCGTAAGGTTTTCCCTGGGCACGCGCCACGTCCCGCACCACGGCCTTGGCCGCCATCGTGCCGAACGTGACGATCTGGCTGACCGCCTCGCGGCCGTAGCGCTCCGTGACGTGCTCGATGACCCGGTCGCGGCCGTCCATGCAGAAATCCACGTCGAAGTCCGGCAGGGACACCCGCTCAGGGTTCAGGAACCGCTCGAAGAGCAGGTCATGGCGGATGGGGTCCAGGTCCGTGATCCGGAGCGCGTAAGCCACCAGCGAGCCGGCGCCGGAACCCCGCCCGGGGCCCACGGGAATCTTCCGGCTTCGTGCCCAGGCGATGAATTCCATGACCACGAGAAAGTAGCCTGGAAACCCCATTTTCCGGATAACGTCCAGCTCGTATTTCAGGCGCTCTTCGTAGACCTCCGTATCCACGTCACCGGTCCCGGCCGACCTGCCTTCCGCCAGGCGTTCGGCCAGCCCGGAACGAGCCTTCCTGGCCAGGTAGGCTTCCAGCGTCTCCCCCTCCGGCACCGGGTAGCTCGGCAGGTAGGTCTCGTGGGTGTCTGGCCAGACCGTGCAGCGTTGGGCGATTTCCAGGGAGTTGTCCAGGGCTTCCGGAAGATCGGCGAACAGGCTTGCCATCTCCGTTACGGACCTGAAGTACTGGGCCGAACTGTACGGACGCTCCCGGCGCGGGTCGTCGAGGGTTCTGCCCTGCTGGATGCAGACCCGGGTTTCATGCGCCTCGAAGTCGTCCTGGTCCAGGAAGCAGACATCGTTGGTGGCGACCACCGGCAGGTCGCATTCCGCGGCAAGCTGCAATGCGTCCCGCAGGTAGCGCTCCTCCTCCGGCCTGCCGGTGCGCTGCAGTTCGACATAAAAGCGCTCGGGAAACCGGCCGGCCCACCACTCGGCCGACCGGCGCGCGCCCGGGGCATCCCCGCGCAGGAGGGCGCGGCCGATCTCGCCGTCCCGGCCTCCGGACAGCGCGATCAGCCCGTCCGCGTTGCCGGCAAGCTGTTCGCGGCTGACGATGCCCCATCGCTTGCGGTCACCGTGCCCAAGCGATGCGAGGCTGAGCAGGTTGCCGTAGCCGGCAGCGCCGCACGCGAGCAGCGTGACACGGGCCTCCCCGCCGGCCGTCGGGTCTGCCGGCGCATGAGGCGGCGCAGCCGGCGCGCCGCCGTTTTCCGGACAGCGGATATCGAGACCCGCTATGGGTTTGACGCCGTTGTCCGTACAGGCCCGGTGGAACTTCATGAGCCCGTAGAGATTGCCGCGGTCCGTCAGGGCCACCGCGGGCATGGACAACTCCGCCGCGCGCCGGGCGAGGTCTTTCAGGCGAATCAATCCGTCGGCAATGGAATACTCGCTGTGAACCCGCAGATGGACGAAACCGGCGTTGTTCACCTCATTGCCTCCGCAAGCGCCCGGCGAACCGGCGCGAAACTGTTCCGATGGGCCGCACAGGGGCCAAGCCGGGCAAGTGCGTCGAGATGCTGCCGGGTCGCATAGCCCTTGTGGGATTCAAAGCCGTAGCCCGGAAAGGCGCCGGCCAGCTCGGCCATCTCCGCATCCCGCGCCGTCTTCGCAATGATGGAGCCGGCGCTGATCTGGGGCAGGAGGTCGTCGCCGCCCACAACGGCGACCGTGGTCACCCGCAGCGCCGGCGAGGTGTTTCCATCCACGTAGACGATGCGCGGCCGCACCCCCAATGCCTCCACCGCGCGCCGCATGGCGAGCAGGCTGGCGCCCAGCACGTTGAGCCGGTCCACCTCTTCCACTTCAGCCCGCCCGAGCGCGCAGGCAAGGGCGCTCTCCCGGATTTCAAGGGAAAGCTCATTCCGTCGCCCCGGGCTCAGGCGCTTGGAATCCCTCAGGCCTTCTATGGGCCGCTCGGGGTCGAGGATGACCGCGCCCGCCACCACCGGGCCGGCCAGCGGGCCGCGGCCCACTTCGTCGACGCCCGCCGCCAGGTGAGCCTCCCAGGTATTCCTGCCGCTTCCGGAAAAGACCGTCAGTTGAGCCACATCCGTACCCGTTCACCCCTTCCGCGGCGGGTTGCCTCAGCGCACCGTCTCGATGTTTCCCCCGCGTCGAACAGGGTCTTTCCGGCCGTGGTTATGTTCCGCGCTCCATCGCGTTCGCCTTCGGCAACAGGCCCGCCACCGCATCGGCCGCACGTTCGCTGGCGTTCCTGCGCAGGCGCTCGTGCAATGCCGAAAACGCCTGCAAATGATCTGGATGGCGAGTGGATTTGTCCAGTTCCGAATGCAGTTTTTCCGCCAGCGCGGCCGGGGTCGCGTCACCCTGCAGAAGTTCCGGTACCAGGGCCCGGCCGGCCAGCAGGTTCGGCAGCGCAACGAAGTCCGTGTGGACAAGCCGGCGGGCCAGCCACCACGTCAGCGGCCCGAGGCGGTACGTCACCACCATGGGCCTGCGCAGCAACATCGCCTCGAGCGTCCCCGTGCCCGACTTGACCAGGGCCGCATCGCACGCGGTCAGGGGCAGCCGGCCGTCGCCGGGATGTACCGAACAGGGCAGTTGCGGCCACTCGAGCAGCGACTTCTTCACCATCTCCGCAACCCGCGGCGACGGGCAGGGAATCACGAAGGTCGCTCCGTCGATCGAATCCAGGAGCAGCCCGGCGGCTTCCAGAAAGGAGTCGAGCATCAGCCTCACCTCGCCGATGCGGCTCCCCGGGAGGAGCGCGACCACCGGTTTGTCCCCGGCAAGGCCCAGGCTGTGCCGCGCGGCCCGGCGATTGGCCTCGGCACCGGCGTCGGGGCCGATGGCATCGGCGAGCGGATGGCCGACGTACACGATTTCGGTCTCCGTCCCTGCGTAGCAGGCTTTGTCGAAGGGAAACAGGGCCAGCAGCCGGTCTGCCGACCGCCCGATGCGCTTCACCCGGCCGCGGCGCCAGGCGTAGACCGACGGGCTGACGTAGTGGACGGTCGGAACGCCACGGCCTTTCAGCATGCGTTCAAGGCGCAGGTTGAAGACGTTGGAATCGACGCCGACGAAGACGGCCGGGGGATCGGCAAGGAAGCGCCGGCGCAGGTCCGCGAGCAGGCCCAGAATGCCCGGCAGCTTCAACAGGGGATCCCGGAAGCCGTTTACCGCCAGCGTTTCCATGCTGCCCATGGATTCCAGGCCCTGTTCGAGCATGGCATTGCCACCCACGCCGGCGAATCGCAACCCGTCGTAGCGTCGGTGAAGGGCCCGCATCAGGCCCGCACCAAGCTTGTCGCCCGATGGTTCGCCCGCAACGATGCCGATGGTGGCCGTCACGCTCTCCGGCCCCAATCCGGGGTTCGTTGCCGAGCGGTCATCGTCACCCGCCGGGCAGCACGCCGTTCGCTACTCCGGCCGGCCCGGACGCGGCCGGACGATACCCACCTCGGAAGCCCGGATCGATGCGACGAAGCGCCCGACCTCCGCCGAGTCGGGATAGTCCGCACACAACCGCGCACAGGCTTCGTCGGCGGTAAGGCCCAACCGGAACACCACCCTGAACGCCTCCTTGAGAGCGTATATGGTTTCGGCGCCTGCGCAGCGCCTGCGCAGGCCTTCGGCGTTTATGCCCACGGCGCAGGCCGGATTGCCGGCCGCCGTAACATAGTCCGGTACATCCTTGAGAACCAGGCTCATCGCGGCCACATGAGTGTGGGCCCCCACATAGCGGAATTGAGGCACGCCCGCGTAGCCGCCGAAGTTGGCATGATCGCCCACCGTGCAGTGCCCGGCGATCGAGGCGTTGTTCGCCATGACGACATGGTCGCCCACCAGGCAGTCGTGGCCGATGTGCACATAGGCCATGAAGAGCCCGTGGCTGCCCACGACGGTCTTTCCCCGGCCCTGAACCATGCCCCGATGCACGGTCACGCCCTCGCGAAAGACGTTGTCGTCACCGATTTCCAGCACGGTCGGCTCGCCACGGTAAGCCAGGGCGGGCGTTTCCTCGCCGAGGGTCGCGAACTGGAACACCCGGTTGCCGGCGCCCATGCGGGTCGGGCCCTTGATGATGGCGTGGGTGCCGATGCGGCAGCGGTCGCCGATGACCACGCCCGGGCCGATGACGCTCCACGGCCCCACTTCGACGTCTTCGCCGAGCCGCGCATCCGGGTCGACGATCGCCCGCGCGTCGATGGAACTCACAACGTGCGTGCCGCGCAGAGAATCTGCGTCTCGCAGGCAAGCTCGCCCGCAACATGGGCCTTGCACGCGAATTTCATCACGGTACGGCGTTCCACGAGCAACTCGCTTTCCATGTCGAGCCGGTCGCCCGGCACCACGGGCCGCTTGAACCGGGTGTTGTCCATTCCCGCCAGGTAGAAAATGGAGCCCACCGGCGGGGTTTCCCGGGTCTCCATCGCCAGCACCCCCGACACCTGGGCCATGGCCTCCACGATCAGTACGCCGGGCATGATCGGATGACCCGGGAAGTGGCCGGCGAAGAACGGCTCGTTGACGGTGACGTTCTTGTAGCCCTTGACACGCTTCCCCCGCACCAGCTCGGTGACCCGGTCGACCAGCAGGAACGGGTAGCGGTGCGGCAGGTACTCCGACAGGCTCTTGATGTCTAGGGGTTCCTGTGGACCTTGGTTCATCGGATCTTCCGCTCCAGCCGGGTAACGCGCTTGAAGAGTTCGTCGAGCCGCTGAAAACGCAGGGCATTGCGTTTCCAGGGGCGCATCCTGTCGTGGATTGTACCGCCCGCATAGGTGCCGGGCTCGGTGATGGAGCCCGCCACGTGGGTCACCCCGCTCACCGTCACGTGGTCGCAGATGTCGATGGGACGGTCGCCGCCGACGCCTACCATGCCCGCCAGCACGCAGTGGCGGCCGACGGTTGTGCTGCCCACCAATCCAACGCACCCGCAGATGAGGCTGTGCGCCCCGACGCGGCAGTTGTGCCCGATCTGCACCTGGTTGTCGATCTTGACGCCGTCTTCGATCACCGTATCGTCGATGGCGCCCCGGTCGATGGTCGTCCCCGAGCCTATCGAGACATCACGGCCCACCGTCACGCCACCGAGCTGGGCAATGGCTTCCAGCCGCCCGTTCGCGTCCGGGGCGTAGCCGAAGCCGTCCGAGCCGATCACCGAATTGGAATGGACCACGGTTCGCGCCCCGAGTTTGACATCGGCGTACAGCGTCGCGTTCGCCATCAGCCGAACGTCCTCATCGAGCCTGCAGCGCGGGCCTATCACGGCATTGGCATAAACGCGAACCCCGGGGGCCACCTCGGTATCGGGACCCACCACCACATTCGGGCCGATACGGGCTGCCTGGTGAATCGAGGCGCCGGGGTGGACGTCGGCACTCGGGTGTATTCCCCGATTCAGGGGCGGCGGATCGTCCCAGAGCTGGGAGACCCTGGCGAACGCGTGGTAGGGATTGGCGACGACCAGGGCATTGGTCGGGCAGCCGGCGAGATCGTCCGGCCTTAGAATCACCGCGGACGCGCCCGTGGTGGCGAGCTTGTCCCGGTAGGCGGCATGGGAAAGGTGGCTGATCTGCCCGGCCCGGGCGCCGGCCAGGCTGCCCGGCCCCTCGATCTCGATGGCCGGGTCGCCGACGACCTCGCCGCCTACGCGTTCGGCCAGTTCGCCGAGGCTGAACGCCCTGGGACGATTCTGGCGGGAGTCAACCCCCTCGCGCCCCCGCATCGGGTCACGAATCGGAATTTTCGGTTTTTTCGCGCTTCTCGTTGAGTTTCTCGGTGACCCGGCGCGTTATGTCGTGCTTGGGATTGACGTAGCGAAGGTTGGCCCGCTCCATGATGAGGTCGTAGCCTTCCAGGGCGATCAGGTCTTCGAGCACGGCATTGAGCTTGGGCGCCATCACCTGCAGCAGTTCCTGCCGCTTGTCGTTGAGTTGCTTCTGCAGCTTGTTGACCAGGTACTGGTAATCGATCTGCTTGTCTTCGATTTCCTTCTGGATGCGGCGCTGCTCGCTCGGGCTCATGATCTCGCCGTCTTTCTCGATCTGCTGCTGCAGTGCGAGAAGCTCCTCGCCCAGGGCATTGACCTCGGTCTCTTCCTCTTTAAGCTCGTTCTGCGCCTTCTCCATCAGCGCCTGGGCTTCTTCGGTGGAGACGATTGCCCGCTGGGTGTCCAGAACGGCGATTTCCAGTTCCGCCGCCGCCAGCGGCGTGGCGAGAAGAAACCCGCACAATGCCAATCCGGTGATTTCGACCGCCAGCCTGTTGTTCACACTGCAACTCCTCTTCTGGTCCCGCTCAGAGCCTGATGCCAGCCCGCCCCGCCTGTTTCGCCGACTTTCGTACCGGGCGTCATTCTACATCAGAACAGGCAGGCTGGCTTGACCCGCCTTTCCCCGGGAAGCGAGGACACCGCGCGCCGTCCGCCTTTCCGAAGCCGTCTCAGGCCGTCGCATGTGTCACCCGGCTGTCGGCCGGATTCGACGGGGGTTATCGAGCGACGCCCAACTCGAACTGGAACGACTCCTTCTCGTCGATCTCGCTGGTGTTGAACGGCTTCGCGATGCCGAAGGTCATGGGCCCCATGGCGGTGAGCCAGGTAACGCCGAAGCCCACCGAGTACCGGAACTCGTTGACATCGAAACCGAAGCAGTTGCGGCTGACGTCCGGGCAGTTGGAGTTGAAGACGTTGCCGGCGTCGACGAATATCACCGGCCGGAACTGCCGGTTCTCCTCGACGAAGGGCAGGGTGAGGATGAGTTCCAGGCTGCCCTCGACCAGCATGTTGCCGCCGAACGGGTCTCCGTCACGGGCCCTGCCCCGGCGGAAAAAGCCCTCGGGGATGGGGTTCCCGTCGATGTCGTGGGTGGGATTGGTGGTGCGCGGCCCGAGCGTGGACTGCTCGAACCCGCGAATGGAGCCGAAGCCGCCGGCAAAGAAGTGCTCGTAGAACGGCAGCGCCTTGGTATTGCCGTAGCCGCCGCCATACCCAAGCTCCGTGCGGAAGCGCAGCGTCAGCCCGGCGAAGAACGGGAAGTACTGTTCGCCCCGGTAGGTAACCTTCCAGAACTGCAGGTCGCTGCCCGGTATCGATGCCTGCAGGGCCAGCGTCTGGGAGCGGCCGCGGGTCGGGAACAGGCCACGGTTGAGCGTGGAACCGACCCAGGACAGGTTGGCCTTGAAATTCAGGAAGTCGTCGCCGTTCTTCTCGAGGAACTCGCTGATCTCCAGCGCCGGAAAGCGCCCTTCGGTAAGGGATGTCTGTTCCACGGAGCCGCCGAAGTTGATGCGCTGGGTCTCGCCGATGGGAAAGCCGAAATTCACGCCCACACCGAAGGCATCGGTGCTGTAGCGGGCGATATTGCGCTCGTCCCAGTCGAGGCGGCGGAAATAGGCGTTGTAGCCCCGGCTGATGCCGTCGAGGGTGTAGTAGGGGTTGAAGTAATTGAAGTTGGCCGATTTCTGATATTTCGAGTACGAAAGGCCGAGGCCCAGGCTGTTGCCCGTGCCGAGCACGTTGTTTTCCTGGTAGTTGGCGCCGACCACCAGGCCCCATCCCTGGCTGTAACCCAGGGTCGCCGAAATGCTGCCCGAGGGTTGTTCCTCCACCGAGAAATTCACGTCGATCTGATCGTCCGTGCCGGGTACCTCCGGGGTTTCGACGTTCACTGCCTGAAAGTAGCCGAGGCGTTCCAGGCGCAGCTTCGACAGGTCGATCTGGGCAGTGGAGGCCCAACCGCCTTCCATCTGGCGCAGCTCCCGGCGCATCACCTCGTCCTGGGTCACGCGGTTGCCGGCGAAGCTCACGCGGCGCACGTAGGCCCTCTTGCCGGCATCGACCACCACATCGATGCTCACCGTGCCGCCTTCCTTGACGCGGGGAATGCCGCCCGCACTGGCGAAGGTATAACCGGAATTGCCCAGCGCCGCCTCCAGGCGTTCCTCCGTGGCGGTCAGCCAGGCCTGCGAGAACACCTGCCCCGGCTCCACCAGCATCAGCGGGCGCAGGTCTTCAGGCTTCACGTCGTTCAGCTCGCCGAGCAGATTGACCTCGTCGATGGTGTATTTCTCGCCTTCCTCGACGTTCATGGAGATGTACACCTGGCGCTTGTCGGGGGTGATGCTCACCTGGGTGGAGGTGAGCTCGAACTCGACGTATCCCCGGTCTTTGTAGTACGACTCGATCTTCTCGAGGTCTCCGGTGAGTTTCTCGCGGTTGTACTTGTCGTTGTTGCGGAAGAAGGAGAACAGGCCCGGGTGCTGCAGTTCCATCTCTTCGAGCAGTTCCTTTTCCGGAAATATGGTGGCGCCGACCACATTGATGTGCCGGATGCCCGAGGTCTTGCCCTCCTCGATGTCGATGCCGATGGCAACCCGGTTGCGGGGCAGTTCCTCGATGTTCGTCTCGATGGAGGCGCCGTAGCGCCCCTGGGAGACGTATTGCCGTTCCAGTTCCAGGCCGACCCGCTCCAGGGTCGCCTGCTTGAATATCTCGCCTTCGCTCAATCCCTGCTGGGTGAGGCCTTCGAGCAGGGCCTCGGTCTTGATCGCCTTGTTGCCCTCGATCTCGATGGACTCGATGGCGGGGCGCTCGATCACCGAGACCACGAGTACGTCGTCGTCGCGCGCCATGCGGATGTCATCGAAGTAACCGGAGGAGAACAGCAGCCGCATGAGCTGGCGCACCGCGACTTCATCGACGGTATCGCCCACCTGGACGGGCAGGATGTTGAACACGGTTCCCGCGGAGACGCGTTGCAGCCCCTGCAGGCGGATGTCGGAAATGGTAAACGCCTGTTGTGCCCAGCCGGCCGCCGGCAGCAGCAGCGCGCAGACGAACGCCAGAACGGCCCAGGCCCGCCGCGCCGTCTGTGCCGCCCGGGCCACTACATGAACCTCGCGATATCGTTGATGAGAACGAGCATGATGATGCCGCCCACCACCAGCAGGCCCACCTGGGCGCCGACAAGCTGGACCCGCTCCGGCACCGGCCGACGGCCGATCAGCTCCGCCAGGCAATAGAGCACGTGGCCGCCGTCGAGCATGGGTATGGGCAGCATGTTCAGCACACCGAGCGAAATGCTCAAAAGCGCGAGAATTCCGACATAGACACGCCAGCCGGCCTGGGCGGAATCGCCGGCCACCTTGGCGATGGTGATCGGCCCCCCCAGGTTGCGCACCGATACCGCGCCGACGAACATCTTTTTCAGGTGGTCGAGCATCAGCAGGGTCTTGGAGCCGGTTTCCGCGAGGCTCCTCGGAACGGCTTCCAGCGGCCCGTAGCGGACCTGGTTCGTCGCCCAGCCGATACCCACGAAACCGATTTCGGACCCGTCTTCGAGCACACGGCTGTCCGGCGTCACCGACAGGATCAGCGTCACGCCCCGGCGGACAACCGTCCATTCCGTGGCGCGTCCCGGGGACCCCTGCACCTCGCCAACCATGGCCGGCCAGTCTTCGACCGGCACCCCGTCGATGGCGGTGATGCGGTCCCATACCTCGACGCCGCCGCGGGATGCCGGCCCGTCAGCCTGCACCAGCCCGACGACCGCCAGGTGGGCGGGCGCCAGGCCCAGGGAATCGAGCAGGTCGGGATCCGCCACGCCCCGTAGCCAATCGCGGACGGGAACAGCCACGGTGGTGGCGGCGTCATCGCCGAACTCGCGCACGCCGAGCTGGATCTCGCCGCTGTCGCCCAGCCGGTTGGACAGGGCCATGACCACTTCCTGCCAGGTCTTCACCGGCCGGCCGTCCACGGCGACGATCTCCCGGTAGTTTTCCATTCCCGCTTCCCAGGCGGGGCTCGTCTCCTCCAGCTCGCCGATCATGGGAACGAGGTTGACGGTGCCCGCCACCGCCAGGCACCAGTAGGCGACGGCCGCCAGCACGAAGTTCGCGAACGGGCCGGCAACGGCGATCGCCATGCGCCACCAGACGCTGAGTTTCGTGTAGGTCACGTCGCCGCGCCTGATTTCCACGCCCGCATCGGCGTCGCGTTCATCGAGCATGCGCACGTAACCGCCCAGCGGAATGGCGGCCAGGGCGAACTCGGTGCCGTGCCTGTCGAACCGGGACCAGATGGGTTTGCCGAAACCCACCGAGAACCGCACGATGCGGACACCCGACCAGCGCGCCACCACGAAATGGCCCAGCTCGTGAATGGTGACCAGAACGCCGAGCGTCACCAGGAATGCCAGGGGATAAATCAGCATACTTCAGCCGTTTCCAGCATGGAAAAACGTCTCAACAGCGAGTTCGCATACGGCGCTTCCCTTTCGGCGCACGGCCACATTGTCC
>JAPPHD010000132.1 GCA_028821125.1 Gammaproteobacteria bacterium | reverse complement strand
TTGGCACAATGCCTATTATACGAAATCGATGGCTAAGTCCGACAGGCTGCTAGGTTGGTCGTTTTCGCCCGTCCGCGGAGTCCGGGCGTGAAACTTTGGGCGTGTCGCGCGGTCAAGGTCCTGGGCCGTTGCGAATGCCGGCGATGCCCAAAAGGTGAATCACAGGAGCAGTTATGGACAAGCTACCAGGTGCGGCGCCCGTCAAGGGTGGCCGGCAAGAGGGGGCCGAATCGACGGCCGGGTCGGCACAAGGCGGCACGGGTGGCCGAAAAGTGTCGGCCGCGGCAGGTGAAGGGCAGCCACCGCCCTTACGAGAAAGCCGAGAACCCACCGGAGCGCCCCAGGCCAAAAGCCGCAGCGAACAGATTCGTTCAAGAAGCTCAAAGGTGATCGTTCCCCCACAGGGTCCACAACTGTCCTCGCTCGCTGCCCCGGCACGGAGACAACCGGCCACCGAATCCGCAAGCACTCCGAAGAGCACTCAGACAGGCACGAAAAAGAAGATGGGCGGCAAGCCTTCGCAGGAAGAGATTGCAGCAATGAGGGCGGCCAGGAAAGCGGCATCGGAAGCCCGGCCACAAAAGAAATCGAAAGCGGACGCCCCTGGAAAGCCTCATGTCCCGAAGCTCGAAAAGGGCGCCGCCGATCCCGGCAAGACCTTTCGAGCAGTTGCCGAGGGCAACTTCCGCCAGCTCGACCCCGTCACGGGAGACGCCTCCTGTCAGATGCGGGTGCCGTTCATGCTCGATGCAATGGATATCCTTGCGGCGTCGGACCCCAAGCCGGCCAGCCTTACCTCCGGCTTCGATTCGGCATACGGTCCGGAATTCAACAGACTTCCCCCGGATGTCGGTTCAAGAAAAGGCTCGCTGCCCAAATTCGGCTCAATGGCGGAACACTATTTTTCGATGTTCTACCCATTGAGCGTCATTCGCTGTCGAGCGGATGACAGCCTGCGGTTTCTCATCGACGACGAACCGGAAGGGTCAACCTACTCGTACGGTGAAGTAAACCGATGGAAATCGGCGACCGCCCAGTACTCCGTCGACTACATGCGCAAACTTGCCGACGTACAGGCCGCCGGAACGGCGGATCGGGCACCCATTACGGGCCAGATAAGCAGAATGCTGGAGGATGCCAGCATCGAATTGAACAAGGGAGGGTACAGACAACCCGTGCTTCCCATTTTTACCGCACAGTACTTTCTCGCACAGAACGAGCACCTGCATGGGCGGCCGCTGGTATTGGCATTGACACGGCTGGGCTACGACGACGAAGGGCGGCAGTATCATTTCGGAACCGGCGTTCACATGTACAAGCCCAATCGGACGGACGACGTTTCGCAGAAGAGATTCGAACTCGTGCGGGCGGCTCCCGATCCCGACGACGCGAAACGGGGAGTCACGGTCGTGCACGCCTTCAACATGTTCGCGCTCGACCCTGCGGAAAGGGAAAGATACGAGGCGAGTGCCGGTTTTTCGGGAGCCGAACGGTTTTTCAACAGTCCGGAGAACGAGGAGTTCGAATCGGGATTCGGCCAGTGTGACTTCAATCACCTGTTGCGGATGTGGGGCGCGGCGCATCCGCCTGCGCCGGCGGCGTCCGTGGCGCGAGGCTTCAAGCCGGGAGAAACCCGCGACTATGTTGAAACGAAACACGGTGCGAACCGGTCGGGGCGCGCCGTACCCGAATACACCCTGGTCGGTCAGGCATCGTTGTTCGGAGGACAGCAAGCAAACCTGGCGGATGAGTATTTCGCGTACAAGAAAATGGCCGACAGATACGGCGTGACAGGTGTCAGATACGCTACGGAGGCGGGCACGAGCCGGAAATCATACTACGTGGGCCCGCCCGGACGCGTGGGGGAAGTCGCCCCGATGAGTGAATGGACCACGATGACGGACGCGACTTTCTCCGACGTTGCAAGCGCCAGTGGCGCCAAGGCCCAGCGCGATCGGATCACCTATGCGCCCAAGCTCTTCAGGCGGGTCTCGCAGCCTGTGCCGTTCTCCGCGGTGCATGTTTTCGTTTCCAGCTATGACGAGGAACAGAAGCACGCCGAACGGCTCAACACGGAGTTTCCACGCGACCGGACGATTGCGCGTGACATCGAACTGGAGCTCATTTCAGGATCGCTCTACCAAAAATCCGGCAAGAAGAAAGGTCAGCCGACAAGAAGAGATACGGCATTCTGGGCGGTAGGCGAGACGATCGACAGGGACCATCGGTCCAGCGTGCAGTTCCCCGACTCGAAAACCGAACTCGGATACGAATCCGCGATGGCCCCCCAAGACAGAAGAGCCATGGCGGGGAAAATTACCGAGATAGCCCGAACGTTGCGTGCTGTAGGCGATATTGTCACTGAAGTCGTCGAGGCAGCGTTCGAGGCGGTCGACTCACGCTGAAGGCAAGCTGCATGGAGCGGCACGCGAAGACATTTCCGGCGCGGGGTGTTGAGACGGCCGGCGGCATCCGCCGTCCGCAAAACCGCATTCGGATCCGTTATTTCACGGCAGCACGCAAATCCTGTGCCGACCAGGTCTCCGCCATCTGATCGAGCCGGGGATCGTTGGGGTACATCCATTCATCGCCGATCACCTGCTCGACGCGCAGCTCCAAGGGAATGTTGTCGATGCCGATCATCCGGTCGGCATGCTGGTTCCAGTGATAGATGCGGGCTTCCTGGTAGCTCAGCGGCACGCCCTTGAAACCGTAGGACTCGACGGATTTCTGTATCCAGACGCCGAACTCGGTGTCTTCGAGCAGTACCTGGGTGAGGCACTCGCCGTCGTTCACGGTCCACATGTCCGGTTTGGGATCGTTGCCCCAGTCCGGGGCCATGGTCCAGGTTTCCAGGCGGCACTTGTCAATGCCGTTGGGCCAGAACAGGAGGGGCGGCAGGGCACGCTGGCTAAGGGGCGACACCCAGTTCGGAAAGACGCCATACGACTGGGTGCAGGTCCGCCCGATCTCGCCGACCGTTTCGATCTCCGCGCCCTCGGGCATGCGGATGGCGCGGGGGTCGTTGATGCCCTTGGGTGCGGGCGCGACCATGCGGCCGTGGCCGTTCGGGTACAGCGTGTTGACGTTGCGCCGGTCGTCCAGGATGGGATAGACGGTTTTCGGGTGGATGCTGCGCACGTGGTAGACCTCGGTGTTCGCCTCCATGGCGATCTTCCAGTTGCAGTCGAGGTCGAAGGAGTGGCGCGCCGCCAGCCGGCACTTGTCGAACTGGAACTCTTCCCATTCGTCGGCGACCGGGCCGAGCCAGTCGAGCAGCGTGGGCGCGCCGTCGTCGAAATTGACGAAAATCAGGTTGCCGAACCGTTCGCAACGAATGGGTTTCAGCCCCCGGCAGGAGAAGTCGAGGCCGCGGAAGTCCTCCGGGTCGCGGATTGCCAGCAATTCTCCGTCGTGGCTGTACGTCCAGCCGTGATACTTGCAGACCAGCCGCGGCCGCTGGCCGAATTCCTGGGTGACGATGGGTGCGCCCCGATGGCTGCAGGTGTTGTAGAAAGCGTTAATCGCGCCGCTGTCCGCATGAACGATCAGCACCGGTTGGCCGGCGTTCTCCCAGAGGCGGAAGCAGCCGGGTTCCGGAACTTCGTCGATGTGGCTTGCAAGCAGCCACGACTTGCGCCAGATGTGCTGTTTCTCCAGTTCGAAGAAACGCGGATCGGTATAGCGTCCGCCGGGGAGGTCGGGCAGGGCGGGGAAACCTTCCGGTGGCGCCGACCGCGCCGCTTCGTACTCCATCAGGTTGCGCAGGGTATCGATTTCGTGTTGTTCCACGCGTACTCCTATCCTTTTCCCGGTCTCGGGATCAATTAGTGTAACCCGTGATAATTATGCGTAAAACCGCCCATTGACGGGCCCGCACCGCACACCCACTCTCATCGTACAACAAACGATTGTTCCCTACGCATTCGCACGCCGGTTGTCGGCGCGGGGGCCAATCGCTCCGCCTCAGCCCAGGGCCTCGGGGTTCTGCAGCATGATGTGCCGGTGCGGGTAGGGGATTTCGATGTCGTGCTCGTTGAACTTGTCCCACAGCGCCAGCAGAACCTGGCCCTTGATGTTGGTCACGCCATTCTGTGGGTCGTTGATCCAGAACCGCAGCACGAAGTCCAGGGAACTGTCCCCGAACCCCTTGACGTGGCAGACCGGCCGCCGGGCGTGAACGATGCGCGCGCTGGCGTCCATCGCCGCTTCCACTGCCAGGCGGCGAACCTCGTGCGGGTCGCTCTCGTAGGCGACCCCGAATTCCACCTCCATGCGCACGTCCAGATCGCTGTGCGACCAGTTGATGACCTGGTTCGTCACGAAGTCGTCGTTGGGAATCAGAAGTTCCTTGTTGTCCCGGGTGACGACGCCGACGTAGCGGGCGCGCATGTCCTTGACCCAGCCGAACGTGGCGCCCACTTCGATGACGTCGCCGGGCTTGATGGACTTGTCGAGCAGCAGGAAGAGACCGCTCAGCAGGTTGGACACCTGGTTCTGCAGACCGATGCCGATACCCACGCCGAGTGCGCCCGTGAAGACGGCCAGAGCGGCGAAATTCAGGCCGATGCTGGTCAGTGCGACCACCACCGCCACGGTGATCATCGTGAAACGCACCACCTTGCCCAGCAGCACCTGGGCCCGCGGGCTGATATCCGAATGGCCGCGGATGAAATTCTGGATCAGCCGGCTGAGCGTCAACGCAACCCACAGCAACACCGCGAAGAGGAGGGCGCCGTTGACGATGCTGAGCAGGGACAGCCTGGCATTGCCGAACGGAATGGCCACGCCGTCGAGCGTCGCGATCAGGGCATCGAGCAGGCCGAGGATGTTCAGGGCCGCCACGAACCAGGCGAACACGAAGATCAGGTTTGCTGCCAGGCGGTTGGCGATGAATGAGGACGACAGCTTGATAAGCACCCAGGCGCTCAAAAGGCTCGCAATCACCACCAGGAGGTCGTTGCCGGCGGCGAGGTCGAGCTGCACCAGGATGCCGATCGCGAGCCAGAGCGGGGTCAGGAAGATAATGGCGTAGATGTGGGCAAGGGCGGATTTCGCCAGGCGGCCCGGCCCGGAGTCGGAGCGCAGTTCGCCCACCCGCCGCTCGAGAGTGGTTCGCAGGGGCCGGGCGAGGAAGTAAGTGGCGCCCGCCAGCACGACGAGCCCCACCGCCTGCCAGAGCACCGCCCAGGTCAGCAGGTGTTCCATCGACCAGGACGAGAGCTGCCCGAACGAGCCCGTGGCGGATTCAAACCAGCCGTCGATGTCGTCGGGTTGCACTGGCTCCAAGTGGCTCCGCCCGGCGCGGCCCCGGTTCAGTCCCCGGCGGGCGGGTCGATCTCCATGCCCGCCTGAACCTCGAAACCGCCAATTTTCCTGAGCCCCTCGTGGAGCAGAATGCGCGCATGGTCCGGAGGCAACAGGTCGCAGCAACAGAAGACGATGAGCCCCGTTCCCAGCGCGGCGGCGACGAGCCCCGAGTTGTCGGCGCTCAGCCCTTTTGCCCGCTCGCAGTCCTCAAAGACGTTGGTGAGATACTGAACCACCGCCGTGGTCAGCCCGTCGCGGATTTCCCTGACGCTCGGGTTGTGCAGGGACTGGCCGATCAGCTCGGTGAATACCAGACGTTCGTCGTGGGTGAAGGCCTCGCCGGCGAATGCGTAGTCTGACATCGCCTGAAACTGTTCTTCGGGAGATTTTTCCTGAAGCAGCGACACGCTTGCGATCAGGCGCTGGGCCAGATCGCGGTAAAGTTCCTGAAGTACCGCGTCCTTGCCCTGGAAGTAGTAGAAGACATGGCTGGGCGACATGCCGGCTTCCTGGGCGAGTTCGTTGAAGGAAGTTGCGGAGTACCCCTGCCTCAGAATGCAACGGCGCAGGGCGTCGAGAATGCGCGCCAGCCGCTCGGCGGCCTTGGTGCCGTCGGTTCCCCCGGCGCTGCCGGATGTCTTTTTCGCCTGGCTCAAAACTGCTGTTCCCGGGCAACGAAGAGAAAGTTGTTGCGACTCAGTTTAAACCAAAGTCAGGGCGACTTTCTAAGTGTCGTGCCAGCCAGGGCCGCTGCAGCTAGCGCAATGTGCCACAAACCCCCTGCGGCGCGCCGAATTCATGCAAGCTCAAGGGGCGGGAGGCTGACAGCCTAGACCCTGGGACATCTGGGCATAGCTGGTGAGCGGTACCGCGCACATCCGGTTCCAGTCTTCCTGGTCGATCACCGGCCGGTTCAACAGCTCGATCATTTCATCGAATTTGCCGAGCGCATCGCAATCCACCGCTTCGGGATGCGCTGCCTTGCGGTGTTTCGGCCAGGCGTGATCTCGGGCGTGACGCCAGAAGTGGCTGTCGTACCTGGAGCCGCAGGAGTAATGCCAACCGACGAACAGCCCGTAACGGAGCATGCTGTCGACGAGAAATCGATTCACCGTTCGCGCATCGCGGCGCAGGTGCTCGGGAGGCCGGTTGAGGCGTATCTGCAGAACCATCCCGATCTGAATCTGGGCGGATACGATGGCCGTCGCTTCCAGGGGTTCCATGAACGCGGCTGCATTGCCGATGCGGGCCACGCGGCCATCGTAAATCCGGCGGTGGACGAAATTGGGGAAGGGAATGACGGCCCGTTGCTCGAATTCGTGTACGCCGTCGGACTCGAGAAAGGCGTCGAAGTCCGCTTCGACGTCGGCAGGGCTGGAGACGTCGCGATTGAAGATGTAACCGTAAGAGGTGTGCACGGTAAGTCTTGGGTTTCATAATGCATCCTGCTCGTATCGTGGTAACAGGGCAACCTTT
>JAPPHD010000164.1 GCA_028821125.1 Gammaproteobacteria bacterium | reverse complement strand
CGTAGTTCGCCATCGCCGAGCCGACGGTGGCCATCGCCATCAGCGCGAAGACGCCGCCGATCAGCATGCCGCCGCCGCGCCGCGAGCGGAGGAAGGAAGCCAAAGACGCCGGAAACGATCGGGCCACGATGCTCTCCTGCCGGTGCGCCGGAGCCCGCCACAGGCCGACGCGAAGGAAGGCCGACTTGCCCCCGCGCCGGAAGGGGCCTGGCGCAGAACACGCTGCCCGGTCTCGGCCCGCGTTCGGTGCACGCCAACGACGACCGATCCGGCGCAACGTCGCGCACACGCGTCCGGCGGTTGGCGGACGGTTCGGGATCCGCTTTCGGTCGGACACGTTCGGACACCCCCGGCCAATCACCGGGCAGGGCACCACTTGCAGTCGGGGTAGTCATGCACCGACCCCCAGGCGGCGCGCCGGGCGAGAACGAAGGCGCTGTCCGAGATGTCGAAATACTCCAGACCGCGGAGCGCGAGGCCACCGAAAAGCCCCGGGTTGGCGTGAAAACAGGTATCGACCAGCACCCACCATTCCTGCTGGGTCATGCTGCGGCTGAGCCAGAGTTCGTGGCCAGGAGGCGGCTGGCCGTCCGCGGCCGGCTGGCCTTCGCTGGGCAGCACGGGCATGTCGGACGGAAAGTGCTCGCCGACGGCCGGCCGGCGCGGTTCGAAATTCGCGCAGTCCCCGCCGCCGTTCCACGTGCCCTTGCCCGCATCGGCGTGCGGCGGCGCTGGCGGCCACACATCGATCACCCGGGGCAGGCACCAGTTGTTCTCGTCCGCGCAGTCGGTGTGAGCGCTGTTTGCGGCGGCATCGCGGCGGTCGCCCCTTACCACGACCGTGACCGATATGCGCCCGGCGCCGCCGTCCGCCAGGCTCTCCCCGGCCAGCTTCACGGCGGCCTCGAAGGGGCTATCGCCCGAATCGGGGCCGGTCTCGTTGGCGATGACTTCGGCCACCACGTACATTTCCCGCGCCAGATCGGTGCGGTGGGCGACGTATTCGCGCAGGTCCCAGATGAACCCCGTCGTCACAAGAACGAACGGCATGAGTGCGATGAACTCGATGCTCGCTGAGCCGCGGGCGATGCTCTTGCGGCGCAGCGATCCCTGACAGCCCTCGGCAATGCCGCCCCCATGCGGCCGGTGCGTGGGGACGCCGAGCGACTGGCGTATGGAGGACCGATACCGGGGTGCGGCACCGGAGGTACCCTGTGCAGCAAACGCCGATGGTTGGCTGGGTTCGGTACGGAGCGGTGGTCCTTTCGGGATCGCCCGACCGCGAGACGCCTTCCGGCATCCGGCACCCCGAGTTCCGGGAAGCAGTCCGGGAAAACGAGCGCTAAATCCAGCAAACACTGACATCCCTCAGGCCTGATTGCGCGCCCAACTGTGCCGTTGCCGGCGGACGCCGTCCGGCCACATCGCTCGCACGAGACCGGACCAGGGTTGCACCACGATGCGGGTCTCTAGCCTGATCCAGCTCCCCGACCCGCCGCACGCCCCGACGACTTCCCATTCGGTACCGTCGTAGAGGTCTTCGTCCGCCATCAGGCTGACATGGACTTCGTCCGTACCGCTCGGCCAGGCGGTACTGGCGGTAACGTCGACTGCGCCGTCGTCGTTCTGGTCGAGCAGCCACCGGGCCAGACGATGGGCCTGGAAGGCGTCTTCCACCGACTGCAGGCACTTGGTCGGGTCGGCGTTGTTCGAATCGGCCGCCGCCGCGCGCGCCGCCTGATGGGTCGCCGCCGCCAGGGCCTGGTCGAACAGGGAAAGCCGCATGAACTCCGCAACCGGCATGAAAAAGAACAGCGAGGCGATCAGCACCAGCACGAATTCGACTGCGATGGCGCCACGCGCGTGGGCAGTGGTGTTCGGTCTCCGTTGACGGCGGCTATCGGCGATTCCCCGCATGGACGGACACGGAGTCAGTAATAGAACTCGTTGGCGAGCTGCCGGGCCGAGGCGCCCGGCACGGCCGTCACGCCGGCCGTCGACGCAATCGTCGGGGCGGCGGAGACGATGCGCGGGGTCACCACGATAATGAGCTCGACGGACTGTTCCCGTTCGATCGAGGAGCGAAAGAGAGCGCCCCACAAGGGAATGTCTTTCAGCACGGGAATTCCGGCATTGGTACCGGTGGTGGAGCGCCGGTAGAGACCCGCAATGGCGATGGACTCGCCGTCGCCGAGTTCCACCGTGGTGGCCGCCGAGCGCTCGTTGATGTTGGGCACGACGGTGCCGGCAATGGTCGCCCCGCCCGCCGCGATCTCGCGAATGCGCGGTTCCACCGTCAGCGAAATCTGGCTCGTGTCGAGCACCGTCGGGGTGAACTGCAGGCTGACGCCGGTTTCCCGGTACTCCGTGCCGATGGTGCCCCGGTCGGTGATGGTCGGCACAGGAATCTCCAGGCCGGAAAAGAACTCCGCCGGCTGGCCGCTCACCGTGGTGAGATTGGGCCGCGCGTGCACCACGGCAAGGCCGTTCTCCGCCAGCGCCTCGAGAAACACGGTGGCGCGGTACTTCTCGCTCTGGAACAGCTCCGAATGGGACAGCACAATGCCGCCGTCACCGCCGCGCAACGGGTTCACTACGCCGAGTTCCGCAGTCTCGTTTACGAAGGGGGTTTGGTCTTCAAGCGGGATCCCGTCGGGACCGATCACAGCAAATTCAACCGTTTGTTCGAGCACGTTGGCGACCCGCAGCGCCCCCGTGCCCAAGCGGCTCCCGGTGCCGGTTACCCAGGTACGCAAGGGATGCTCGAAGGGATTGATGTCCACCGACCAGTCGATCCCGAGCGCTTGAGACACGTTCCGCGACACCTCGGAGATGAGCACTTCAAGGTTGACCTGCGCTGGCCCCTCCAAACGGATGGCGTCGATCACGGGTGTGTCGCCCGCAACCGCCCGGATGCCGCGCAGAATCCGCTCGGCCTGCGACGGGCTTGCCGCCGTGCCGCCGACGAACAGCGTTTCGCCGACGGAGTAAACGTCAATTGGGGCCGCATCGCCCGCGATGTGCTTCACGACCGCCTTGGCGTGGTCCGGCTGGGCGTTGACCTGCACGACATAGGCCGCCAGCAAGCCTCCGGAGGTGTCGTGAACCTTGAGGGTGGTGATGCCGACTTGGCGGCCGAGCACAAACAGCGTGCGGTTGTCTAGCGCTTCCACGTCCGCCGTTCCCGGATCGGCGATGAGGGCGGTGCCGATGTCGGTCTCGAAATCGATGGTGATGGCGCTGCCCGGCGTCAGCGTCAGGGATTGTTCGCTGGACTCGGACGCTGCCGGGAAGGCCGCGAAGGCGCCGCACAAAAGCCAAGCCACGAAGCTATGCCAGTGTTGCGGACGCAAGATCTGTTCCAGGCAGATCATGATCCCGAAACCGGGGTGCCCTGTCCGAGACCGCCAACCGCCAGTTCTTCACCGGAACCGCCCCGGATGATCCGCACCGGCGATGCCACCGGTGGCAGGTCAGGGTCGGGTTCGACCAGCACCTCGCCGATCCGCACCGGTGGCGGAGTCCCTCCCTGCGGAGCAGGTGCGGCGATGCTGCGCATGGCAAGCGTAAGCCGGCCCGTGCCGGACGCAAGCGCGATGCGTTCCGCATCGACGGGCGATACCTCCAGTGTGAAGGTGTCGCCGGCAATGGGTTCGACTTCGTCAAATTCGAGGGCATCACCCAATACGGACTGCCTTCGATAGCGTCCGAGCGAAAGAATGGTGGAGCCCACCGCCAGTACTCGCACGTTGCGCACGATGGCCTGGGCGGCGGACTGGCCACTGCCGGTTGTCGCGACCAGAATCACGTCCACCCGGTCGCCCGGATAGATGACGCTGGCAGTGGTGGTCGGGCGGTCCACCTCGATGGTAACGGCCCGCATTTCCGGGCGAAGCACCGCTCCGATGAAACCGGGACCGCCCGGCATGATGATGCCGTCCCAGGCGATGGGAGTGCCCACGGGATGAGCCTTGCGCGTGACGGATCCCAGTATCGCCTCGATGGATTGGACATCGTGCAACACGGCCATTTCCAGGTCGATCGGCTCCCGCCATTCGCGCCACTCGACCAGTTCCGAGGTCAGCATGACGCCCGACTGAATATCGCGGCTGGCAACCAGCAGTTTCGGAAACACGGGCGGGCTCTCGACCGGCGGGGGCGCAGCTTCGGCGGGGGCTTGCGGTGGCGGCGCCTCGGCCACGGGTTCCGGTGCGGCGGGCGTTTCCGGTTCGGTGCCGCGCCACAGGCTTTGCGCGGCCATCCAGGCGGCAACGCCAAGCGCGAGCAGGACGACTGTGGGAATGACCATCCGTCGTCCCCGGTAGGCGATCACGTCCCATAGGTCTCTGATATCCATGGTGATTCGCCTGTGATTTCAACCCATCATACGCCGATCAGCGAGTTGGCACGGGCAACGAGCAATACCGCCGCCGGGGGCACGATGGCCCACGCGAAGGGGAGACCTCGATCACGAAAGTCGCCGTTCGGACGCGCCATTGCGAGCAGCACCATACCCAAGCCGAGGAAGGCCGTGCCCAATAGCCACCATCCGAGTTCCCAAGGGCCAATCCACAACGCCAGCACGCCCATCAGCTTCCCATCGCCGCCGCCGAGCCATCCCAGCCGGTGAAACAAATAGCCGACCGCAAGTAGGCCAGAGGCACATAATAGTGTGGCCCAAGCCGATGCGTTCGACACATCGAGCCGAAGCGAAACTGCCAAAATCCATAACAGCGCCAATCCGCCAATCAGCCAATTCGGGATTTCCCGGAGTCTGGCGTCGGTGTATAGCGCGACGGCTGTGAGAACCGCTGCGCTATACAAAGGAATTGCGCCGAACACCGGCACCGACTCACTAATTCAACCTCGCCGTACTTTGATTTGAAATACGAGCTTGGAGTGGGGGCTCGTCAAGCCGCGCAACGGAAAGGCTACGCCGGAATAAGCAACATCACGGATCGTTTCATCCGCCAACGCGGCATCTTTTCGAAACGTCGAGACCGCTCTGGTCTCGGATGCGAAATCATCCAGTAAAACCGCGATTCGCGCTTGAGTATAACAACTCCCACCAAGGTCAAATCACGACAAACCGATTGCCTCGACCGCAGTCTTTGCGGAAGTCAATTCCGCTTCTGCGGTATCGAATATGGCTTGAAACTCATTTGTTAACAATGCCAGACCACTCCCAACTAGAGCGACAACAGCAACGACGATTAGCGCATACTCAACGGCGGACACACCAGTCTTGTCTTGGAGGAAACGGCGAATACGGCCTAGACGGCGACTTCTTGATTTCATGATCGATCCCGTAACTTATGAAACGAAAACACGCGCGGTATCGTACCACGCGCAACATCGCCGCCAAGCGGTTAGCATTTTAATCAAAGGTTGGCGAAACGCAATCTTTTTCTACGAGCCCTCGATACCCGGATAAGGATTCTGTTGAGTCACCGGAATTTCTTTTGGTGGCAGCATGTTACATGCGAAAATCGGATTTCTGGAGTTGCACTTCACAGGTGAACGTTGAATAAGAGGAGAAGGATCCGCCCGCCGAAGGTCGAGTTCGAGTTCACGGACCTGGACCTGAGCGCCTTCGGCGGCGCGTCGGTGCTGGCGCAAACGGCGCGGCGCTTCGGGCTGTTCGAGCTTCTCGACGATGCGGTGTCGGTGAAGGTCAGGAACCGCGGCGCGTCCGACACCGAGACGCTGTGGGCCATGATCGCGTCGCTGGCGCGTGGCCACGGTGCGCTCACCGACCTCGATGCGTTGCGCGCGGACCATGTGGCGAGCACCGTACTGGGCCTGCGCAAGGTCCCCGAGGCGCGTCGTGCCGGGGAGTGGCTCGGGGCATGCGTGCGTGCGACGTGAAGGGTCTGTGGCAGGCGGCGGTGGCGTTCGCCGAGCGGGTCGCGCCGGCGATCGTCGACCACGAGGTGCAGACGAAGGGTTACGTGCCGCTGTTCATCGACGCCACCGGCGTCGAGGTGGACGGGCGGCTGTTTCAGTGGTCGCGGAAGGACTACGACGGCAACCGCGGCTACTGGCTGCACGGCACCTTCCTGGGCGGCCTGTGGTCGGCGGGGCAACTGCAGCCGGGCGGCGGCCGGGTGACGCTGAACTGGCGCAAGTTGCTCGACTGGACCGCGCGGATGGTGCCGGCGGGCACGCCGGTGTGGCTGCGTGCGGACAACGCCTACTACAGGGGGGAGCTGGTGCGCGCGTGTGCCGCGCGCGGCTGGGACTACTCGATCAGCGTGACGCACGACGGGTGGCGCAAGCCGGTGCTGGAGCAGCTGGAGGGACTGCCGGACGCGGCCTGGACCGACCTCGGCATGGAGGAAGAGGCGATCTTCGCCAGCCATCGTCCGAGCGGCTGGGAGCGGGAGCAGCACTACGTGGTGATCCGGCGCCGCAGGCGGGGTGATCAGTTGCTGCTGGTGCCGCACCACACGGTGATCCTGGTGTCGCGCAACGACCTGCCGCTGGACGAACTGGTGCGTCGTCACCGGGGTAAGCAGGGTCAGGAGAACGCCTTCAAGGGTCCGCTCATCAACATGGACCTGCACCATCCGCCGTGCCGGTCGTACCGGGCCAACCAGGCGTTCTACGCCTTGGGGCAGATCGCCCAGGTGCTGCTGCGGGCGGTGCAGTATACGGCGCTGCCGAAGAGCGCGCGGCGCCACGGCATCCGGCCGGTGATCCGTTACGTGGTCCGCACGGCGGCGCACATGGTGCGCACCGGGCGGCGCGTCGTGATGCGTTTCGCGAAGACGAACTACCGGCTCGACTGGCTGTACGCGGCGATGGTGCACCTGGAGGCTCGCGCCCCGCCGC
>JAPPHD010000014.1 GCA_028821125.1 Gammaproteobacteria bacterium | reverse complement strand
CCCGACACTTGGGGCCGAATCCGATCGGAAAATCTAGGATCTTGGTAAAGATGGGCTAATGGTCGCAATAAAGTCCTGGACCGGCAAACTGCCGCAATAGAACGACTACTGGGCCTTTCGCAATTCGACCCCGAAGTCGTTTTTCAATTGCTATCGGCTTGACGTCATCGCTTTCCGGCAGCACTCATCTTGTGGTCTTGGCTGCGATTTCGGGGGAGAGCAGTTCAGTTCAGTTCAGAAAGTGCGGCCTGCCGGTTGTGCGGTAAACGGCTGTGGCTATACCGAATCCGAAGCCATAAGACATCGATAGCATCCATAACCAACTATAGTGCTCAGTTCCGCCAAGGAGCGCGTACACGCCGAGAAACGGGAACATGGTGACGAACGAGAACAGTAACAGCCGCCGGAAGCTCCGGCCGGTGAGGGGAACATCCAATCGCTTGAACTTTGCCACTGTCTACTCCTTGGCTGACTTGCAAAGTGTTGGGCTCGCAATCCGCCGTCAGCCGATTTTACGTCTACGATCGCGTCGGGGACACTCAATCGAGGCGGGCCTTCCGCCGGGCTACCCTCAACCATTATCCTGACGTAAGTCGAACATCGCGGGAAAGACACATGAGGATCTTTTGCATGATGCTGGCGCTTACCCTGTCGGGCGCTACCTGGGCCGAAACGATCATCCACGCCGGCAAGATGGTGGACGCATCCACCGGCGAAGTGCGCGAAGCCGTCACCATCGTCATTGACGGCGAGCGCATCGCCTCGGTGGAAGCAGGCTACCAGGGCACGGCCGACATCGACCTCACCGACGCTTTCGTCATGCCCGGCTGGATCGACATGCACGTGCACATCGCCAGCCAGCAGAGCCCCAACCGCTTCGTCGAGGGCTTCACCCTGGAACCGGCCGACTACGCGCTGCGCGCCGTGCCCTACGCGGAACGCACGCTTATGGCGGGCTTCACCACGGTGCGCGATGTCGGCACGGCCTATGCGCTCGCGCAGTCCATCCGTCGCGCGGTGAATGGCGGCCACATCCCGGGCCCGCGCATCTACACCTCCGGCAAGAGCCTTGCCACCACCGGCGGCCATGCCGACCCCACCAACGGCGTCATCGAGGAACTGCGCGGCGACCCTGGCCCGGCGGACGGCGTGGTCAACGGCGTGGACGATGCCTACAAGGCGGTGCGCGCCCGCTACAAGGAAGGCGCAGACCTCATCAAGCTCACCGCCACCGGCGGCGTGCTGAGCCAGGCCAAGAGCGGGCAGAACCCGCAGTTCACGGAAGAAGAGATCTCGGCCATCGTCGCGGCCGCGCAGGACTACGGATTCCGGGTGGCCGCGCATGCCCACGGCACCGAGGGCATGCGCCGCGCCGTGGTCGCCGGCGTGAACTCCATCGAGCACGGCACCTACATGAGCGACGAGGTGATGGAGCTGATGAAACAGCACGGCACCTGGTATGTGCCGACCATCGCCGCGGGCAAGTTCGTCGGCGAGAAGGCAAAGATCGACGGCTACTTCTCTGAAGTGGTGCGCCCCAAGGCAGCGGCGATCGGGCCGGTGATCTTCGACACCTTCGCCCGCGCCTACGCGGCCGGCGTGAAGATCGCGTTCGGCACCGACACCGGCGTATCGCCCCATGGAGAGAACTGGAAGGAGTTCATCTACATGGTGGAGGGCGGCATGCCGGCCATGGAGGCCATCGTGAGCGCGACGCGCACCGCCGCGGAGTTGCTGGACGAATGGGACAACCTGGGTTCCATCGAGGCGGGCAAGTACGCTGACATCGTCGCGGTGCCGGGGGATCCCCGGGAGGATGTGCAGGAGTTCGGGCGGGTGCACTTCGTGATGAAGGGCGGGAAGGTGTTCAAGCAGTGAGCCCGCGAAAACCCGGCAACCCGCGCTCGATAGCCTGGAGAACGGCTGTGGCCGCGTTGGCCCTCGCCGCTGCCGCGGCCGGCGCCCGGGAGCCCTATGAATCCACGTACGAACCGCTCGAGGCCCCGGATTTCCTGATCGCTTCCACCTCCGTGTACACCGGCGCGGGCGATATGCTGGAAGGCGTGGATGTGCGGGTGGAAGCCGGGCGCATCGCCGCGATCGGCGCAGACCTGCCCCGAGACGGCGTCGAGGTGGTAGATGGCGCGGGCCGCTGGCTGACGCCGGGCATCATCGACGTGCACTCCCACCTGGGCGCGTACCCGTCCCCCGCCGTCGATTCCACCTCCGACGGCAACGAAGCGACATCGCCCAACACCGCCGAAGTGTGGGTGGAGCATTCGGTGTGGCCGCAGGACCCGCAGTTCACCCTGGCCCTGGCGGGCGGCGTGACCACGCTGCACATCCTGCCCGGCAGCGCCAACCTGTTCGGCGGGCGGGGCGTCACCCTCAAGAACGTGCCCTCGCGCACGGTGCAGGGCATGAAGTTTCCCGGCGCTCCGCAGTCGTTGAAGATGGCCTGCGGGGAAAACCCGAAGATGTATTACGGCGGGAAGGAGATGGCGCCGTCCACGCGGATGGGTAATGTGGCCGGCTATCGCGCGGCCTGGGCCAGGGCCGTCGCCTACCGGGAGCAACGAGACGCCTGGCTGGCCGGCGATGCGGACGCGCCGCCGGAACGGGACCTGACGCTCGATACGCTGGTGGGGGTGCTGGATGGGGAGATTCTGGTGCAGAACCACTGTTATCGGGCCGACGAGATGGCGACGATGATGGATGTGGCGCAGGAGTTTGGCTACAAGATCACGGCGTTTCATCATGCGGTGGAGTCTTACAAGATCGCTGATCTGTTGGCGGAGGCCGGTATCTGCTCGGCGATGTGGTCGGACTGGTGGGGGTTCAAGCTGGAGGCATTCGACGCCATTCCCCAGAACGCCGCGCTTGTCGATGCCGCCGGGGCCTGCGCGATCATTCACTCGGATTCGGCGGAGTTGATCCAGCGGATGAACCAGGAGGCGGCCAAGGCCATGGCGGCGGGCTGGCGGATGGGTATGGAGATCAGCGAGGCGCGGGCGATGCGGTGGATTACTCTGAATGCGGCGCGGGCGTTGGGGATTGATGGGGAGACGGGGAGTATCGAAGTGGGGAAGGTGGCGGATCTGGTGTTGTGGAGTCGGAATCCGTTCAGTGTTTATGCGTTGGCGGATGTGGTTTGGATTGACGGGTACGCGTACTACGACAGGAAGACTTCGAAGATGCCGGTGCGGGATTTTGATTTGGAGCAGACCGTTCGGGGGATGTCGCGGTGAAGGTTGCAGCATATCGCATAGGCGGGTGGTTGGCTGCGCTAACCATGGGGATCTGGATTACAGCGGCGTACGCAGACATAGCCATTGTCGGGGGACGCGTGTACACCATGGAGTCACCGGAACCGTTGCGCAACGCCACCGTGCTGATCTCTGATGGGCGGATTGAGGCGGTGGGGACTGATATTGAGGCGCCGTTCGATTACCGGCAGATTGATGCTACAGGCAAGATCGTGACGCCTGGGCTGATCGAGTCATACAGTCAACTAGGCCTAGTTGAGATTTGGGCGGAGGGGACGACCGTGGACAGCCAGGTTGAGGAATATGCAGTGGGTCCGTCACTGGACATCAGTTTTGCGATCAATCCCGCTTCTACGCTGTTGGCTGTAAGTCGGATGGACGGTGTTACGCGCGCTGTGGTGGCGCCCATGCCGGGTAGTGATCCGCTCGCTGGGCTTGGAGCGACGATTCGGCTGGGTGGTGATAAGCTGTTGGTGGAGTCGCGCGCCGCTTTGTTTGGTGATGTCACGTCAAGTGCCGCCAACTTCACCGGAGGTAGCCGAGCGGTTCTGTTGCAACGGCTGAACGATGCCATGCACGAGGCAGCACGATTCAGTCCGAATCGATATCGAGCAGAGGGAGACGAATACAGCCGCCAGGACATGGCAGCGCTGAAGGGATTCCTTCGCAGTGGAAAGCCCGTCGTGCTGCGCGTGGACCGTGCCATCGACATCCTGCGCTGCATAGAATTGGCGGAGGAACACGGGTTGCGCCTCATCGTGCTCGGTGGCGCAGAGGCTTGGAAAGTCCGAGAAACTCTTGCAGCTACCAATACTGTTGTAGTCTTGAGCGCCTCAGGCAACCTGCCGGCTGGATTTGATGCCTTAGGAGCTCGCTTGGATAACGCCGCGCTTCTCCAGCAAGCAAACGTTGATGTACTGTATGCCGGATCGGAGACTCACAATTCGCGCAATCTGCGCCAGCTTGCAGGCAATGCGGTTGCTCACGGGGTACTCTGGTTCGATGCACTCAAGTCACTGACGCAAATAGCAGCGTTGACATGGAAAATGTCCGATGCAGGCGTCTTACGACCGGGTGCGGTAGGCGATGTAGTCGTTTGGACCGGTGATCCGCTGGAAGTTACTACATGGGCAGCGCATGTGATCATACAGGGAAGGATAGTGCGCATGCATTCTCGGCAAACGGGGTTGTTCCATCGGTATCGGAGTCCTGATTGAAGCGAATGAATGCTGAAAGCAAATCTTTTCTCTAGTAGAGCACGGGCTCATATCTTTGACCGGGGAGTGCTGGACTAGAGTAAAATGAGGGCAGAGTATGGGAATACCCCTAGCGTTTGGACATAGAGGAGATGTCAATTGCGTGGTTCGGATCGCCAGATTTCCCTTCTTGGAGTTGTTTTGGTTTCGAGGCGGAGGGCACTAGCTTGAGCCACATTAAACTGCATTGTCTGTCCTAATTTTTGGACCGTTCGGCGCGAGTTCAGGTCGCAGTGCAATGGGCTCAAGTGTGGCAAATTTCAATGGGATAATCAGTACGTACCATGGGTTGTTTGTAAATCGCGAGGCTTGAACATATGAACAACGACTTTCTTGAAGACGATCTGGACATTGAGGACGAAGAATTTGAGGACGAAAGCGTAGCTGTTAACTACGACATTGCCAGCTACCCCTCGGATTTTACACTTTCCGTTATGGTCGATATGTGGAATGACGGAGAGATAATCATTCCTGACTACCAGAGGGAGTTTGTATGGTCAATCAATCAAGCTTCATTGCTAATTGATTCGTTTCTTAGCGGGTTGCCCGTCCCTCCCGTTTTCTTTTATGTCGATGAGCAAAACAGAAATATAGTGATAGACGGCCAGCAACGAATATTGAGCATCGTATTTTACTTGGAAGGCTATTTTGGAAAAGAAAGCACACACGGTAGGCGACAAGTATTTCGGTTATCTGGACTCAACGGCAAGAGTCCGTATGCAAATATGACATTTAATGAACTCGATAAGTCCGATCAAAGACAGCTTTCTAAATCCGTTCTACGGGCACTAAACATCAGACAATTGAATCCATCTGGAGAAGGAACTAGTGCGTATCACATATTCGAAAGGCTAAATACTGGTGGAACACCACTAAAGCCGCAAGAAATCAGAAATTGTGTTTTCCGGGGCGAATTCAACAAAATGTTAAAGGAAGCAAATAAAGACGAAAATTGGAGAAAAATAATTGGTAAGAGGTTTTTCGACAAGCACCAAAAGGACGTCGAGCTTCTTTTGAGGGTGTTCGCGCTGACAGGGGCAAGCGCCAGATATGAAAAACCAATGAAAGAATTTCTGAATCAGGCGATGAAGAAACACGATCGAGGAACTACAAAAAAAGTAGAAAATTTCTTCCATGTATTTCGTAAGGTTACCGAAGTAATCGTAGAGCAAATGGGAGAAAAACCCTTCCACCTACGAGGCCCGCTTAATGTTTCTGCTTTAGATTCTGTAATGTCGGTAATGATGGAAAACCACAGGAATCTAGAAGAACGTAAATTGGGTTATGACTACAAAAAGCTTCGCGATAACGATGAATTCATCGAATGTACTCGAATCAACACAACTGATACCAAGACCGTAAAAGAACGAATAGCTTTGGTCAGGAAATATATGGTCTACCGAAACGATGGCGTACTCTGATAATTTTCTGCACGCTGACGAAGTGGTTTATCATTTGAACGGAGTAGTGCCGAACATTTCCGACTCAACCTTGCGTGGCAAATATGTCGGATTTATCGCGGTGGCATCAGTTACAGTGTATGAACTGGCAATCAGAGACATATTCATAGAATTCTCGCGAAAGAAACATCGAGTATTTGGGCACTACATTGAAGAAGAATTTCGTAGGATCAATGGTCGAATCATGCTGAACGACATAAAAAAGCGATATTTAACTAAGTTTGGTGATCGATACCTTAAGAGATTCCAGAGAAAAGTTGAAGAAAAATCGAGATCATACTTGAAGCGAAGCCGACGAGATTTTCGCTCTGCATATGGAAACATCATAGTGTGGCGGAATCAGTTTGCACATGAAGGTAGGATTATCTCTACTGCCACGTATCAAGAGGCAGTTCAGTCATACGAAGATGGCAAGGAAGTGATCCATTGTCTGGCTTCTTCTATGCATAGGTAGACCGTGTAGCGCACGTTCTGGACGAGAATACGATCTGAACGCTTCGTCCGTTTTGCTACTCAAGATTGACATCTCTCCAGAAATGGCAACCTTTTCGAATCAGGCGCTTCCGTTAGCTCAAAAATAGAATTGTTGACAATCGTCCACTACTTCGGTGTGAACTAGGCGACCTTAGTGATTATGCCACGCTGATCTATCTCCAAGGGAAAATACTTGCCTTCTCCGCGGTAAAATAGATCTACTGTTTCAATTCTGGTAATTCGATACACCATGAGTTTAATTTGCATGCACAACGTATTCGGCCCGAACGGTACTAGATAGATTTTTTCCCAGTTTGTGCTTTTTAGTTTCCTCGCCACGCTGATTAAAATGTTTTCGAATTCTGAAAGTGTGCTAGTTTCGGACGAAAAATCCAGATTGCCTTCACTCGCAAAATAGACTTCCCCGTAGACGTAATCCTTTGGAATGTGATGTACGCCACGATTTACAACGATTGTTAAAACTCTGTGGGAGCGTTGTTCATAAGCGATGTGTCGCTCTAGTATTTCGAGCGATTTTTCATATCCGATTTTCTTTACCAGATTCTCAAGAACTGTCATCTGACGCTAGCTCCCAAAGAGACTCGATGTCTTGCTTGTAAAATTCAAAAAGTGGCGACGCGCTACGAACGAAGATGCCGGGCGGGCTGGATTTACCCAAGCTATTCCTGTATGCCTTAATCCAAACACCGTCTTTGGAATAGACAAATGAGTATGTTAAAACAGCGTCGTGGAATCGCAATTGCAACGTCTGCTTTGCTTTCTCGACTCGATTTATCGCATTCGTCTTGTCAATGACTTTTCTAATCTCAGGTATTATGTGATCACTATCTTGCAATGATTTTGATAAATAAGTGACCGCATTTCCATTCTGATCGGAAACTAGAATGCGAGTTTCTTTGCCATCTGTCACTCGTGATTGGAGTTCCGTAAAATACTCATCAACGACTCTTGGATTGTGTTGGAAACCGATGATTATCGTCTCGGAATGCGAAAACAATTCGTCATAGTCGATTTCGCGTGTCTTCTCGACGAAGTTGCTGATACCAGATCTAGCAACGTTGGTATACGCGATCGCGGCTTTTGATACTTCAATCAAGAGCTGCCTCTTTGTATGGTTATCGTAGTACCACTGAGCCGATACGACTACAGCCAAGACTAGACCCATATTCGAAAAAAGATGGCTTAGGTTCAATGTTCTCAATGTCAAGTCGGGCCACAAGGTGCCTATCAACATAAGTGCCATTCCTGCGATCACGATCAAGAGCGTAATTGTGCCCCTATGTGAACTGATTTTAGTTCTGCTCATACTTAAAATACATTTCTGTCTTTTGATGCGTTGAATTATTCAATATTTTGAAATGGGCTTGTGCGATGGCCGATCACGTTGTGGCGAACGATCTGATTGATTGGAAAGTCCAAGTGGAATGTCAGACGTGCTTTGATGTAGACCGAAACCGTCGAACAGAAAAACAAAGCCGTGTCTTGCAGTTGAGTGTAGCGGGAGTCCCAGAAGCGGGTGCCTATCGTGTTAACCAAATGCTCCAAAGCTTTTTTTGGGCGGGGATAGACTTCATCAGTTGACTGACCCTTGCACACGAGGGGTTTGCGCAGACGGTAAAGTCTCCACCCGTTTTGTGGAAACTTGTCTAGATCTGCTACAAGAACTTCGTAGACGGTTTTAAAACTCACCTGTTGCGATAGTTTTGTATCCTGTTGTTGCTGCACGAGGCGATACTGAAAAGGTTGTTCCGATATTGTAGGTGTGAGTTGGAAGTCCATGGTACTCCTCAATCCTAGCCGGGAGCAGGTTGACTGCGATGTCCAGCGGCTCGTCGGTGATGTCCGGTTGTCAAATTGTAACGGCCTTCTGGTACGCTACATGAGCCTCTACCATTGGTCCAGATCTCTATTCCGTTTCTCCGAGACTTGTATTTTCGGAAGAATCCACAATGCTACCGCTGTGATCAACACACGACGTCCCCAGTGAATCCACCGCAGGCGCCTTTCGTTCCTGCGCGTTCTAAACTCTGTAAGCTGGCATCGATTATTGATTTTATCGCACGGCGTTCCCAATTACGTTGAGCAGGCGGTACGTGTCGCGTTTTCGTTTGCTGACGACGAATGGATAGATGGTGCGTTCAATCTCGAAAAATCTTGTGTCACCTAATCTTAAGTCGTGGACCAACTCCGCCAGGGAGTTGTGATACCCTAAGCGGAGCTTCTCACCTGTATCGCAACGCTGAATTTCAATACGGTTTCGAATCGACAACACGTTTACAGTGCCGTGTATCTTTTCCGTCGAAGATGTTGGCTCACCTATCTCATCAAGAAGGGTGCGCACACGGGTCACCTCGGCAGGTCTACCGTCCCATCGGTAGGTTCTGTCAGGCGCTTTCCATTCAAGATTGGCAGCGATATGCGCGAACTCCAGGCGCGTTAGAAACGAGGCCATTGACTTGCCGGCGTTGATACCGATTGCATGAACGCGATCAGCAAATCTCTCGACATCTGAATCCAGGAGATCGAATACGTCACGCAGTGCGGATTCCAGGGCGGAGACGCCGGAAAGGTCCGGCGCGGTGTTTCCAAGGATTACCAGTTCCGTACTACCGGTCTCAAGGCCAGCGAGGCGGAGGTCAAGGTGACGAATGAATCTCTCGTCGATCCGAGAGACATCCCCCGAATGGTCCCAGAATCGCCACGCAGACTGCTCCAAAGCGGCGTTAAAGGGGACTATGAAGCGTGCGAGTTCCCGCAATGGCAGCGTGCCAGTCGCCAGTTGCGTTCCTTCAAGCTTTAGTCGGACAACTTCATGGGCTCTTTCTGCCTTGGCGATACGCAATCGTTTCTGGAGATCGGAGCGCAACTTTCTCGAGGTTGAGAGAAAAATCCTTTCAACGGCAGATCTGTCAGATCGCGACATTGCGTCTTCGTCCTGCTCGACCATGCCAAGCACCCGATCGAGTTCGGACTCCAGCTCCGTGATGTCTTCCGAATGGTTCATAGCTTTACGAATGGAATTCCTTTGCGATTGAATTCATCAGGATTGCGCGAAAAAAGATCAAGAAAGTAACTTCGGCGGCCTAAGTTGCTGGCTTCGAATACATAGAAGTCGACCTGCCATCTGGCGCGAACATACGCACGGTTCTTTTCATCGGACAGAAAATAGAGGCGATCGAGATGTTCGTCAGACATTGCGCTGACGATCATAAGTGGAATTGACAGCGCGAGATCGACATCGGCCGGTTCGGGCTTCTTTGTTGCATATGAGCCGTTGATCCATAGATCTCCATGGACGCCAAGTCGCTGGAGCTCGGCGACAAATGACCGGAGCTGAGTGGTGAGACGCCTCCGTAATGGACTGTCGAACGTGCGGTGCAGGAATACCTTCCCAAGGTCCTCTAGACGAATTTCCCGCAGTCCGGCGGGAAAGATGGCAGGGAATGTTGGTTTTTGGCGTACTGACATCAGGAAGATATCGACAATTCAAGGAGTTATGACAAAGCAATTGAGATTCGTGGGTGAATGATATGGCACGTTGGTGGGCGCATCTAGACCCAGACGAGATTCAGACCACGAAAGGACTCAGGCGCACCAAACCATGGCTGGTCACGGACGCGGAGTGCCCCGGGGCCTCCCTGGATTAGCGGTGCCGGCGGTGCCGCGAAATGCGATTGGGACGACTTACCAGGCGGTACCGGGCTCGATGTCCGAATATTGCCAGGCCGCCTCCAATCGACGCTCGACACCGCCGGTCGACCGCCCGCTTCCCGCCAACGCTGCCCGTAAACCGTGCAGCGACCAGCCGTTCTCCGGAAACTCGGCCAGGTCGGCTTCGAAAACCGCCCGGGCCGCCTCCGCGTCTCCTTGCCGCAACAACGCCGTACCGAGCGCTTGTCGAACGGGAAAATGCCAGAAGGGCGGTTCGGAATACGGCAGCTTGAGTTGGATATCCACCGCTTCCCGGAGCAGTTCAACCTCACGCCCAGTATTCCCGAGGTGTTTCTCGATGCCCGCCCGCACCAGATTGGCGGAGATATCCACCAGTTTCCTGCTGATCTCCGCCCGCCGCCGCAGCACCACCAGGTCGAACTTGTCGCTGTCCTGCGCCGCCTGCAGCGCGGCAAGCTCCCCATGCGCCGAGTCCACATCCCCTCTGGCGGCGAATGCCAACCCCCGCCCGTAATGCCACATCGCCGTTGCATAGGGCAGCCCTTCCGCCTCGGGCGGCTCAGCCAGCGCTTCGTCCCACATCCCGAACCGCGCAAACGTGAAGATACGCACCGGCAGATAGGCCTGAATCGCCCCCATCTCTCGGGCAACCTGAACGGGAACCCGCTCCCGCAACCGGGCCGCTGTCGCCAGCGCCAGGCCCCGCCGCCCTTCCATCATGGCTGCATACCACAGGAAGTGCAGGTTGTGCGGATAGTAGGCGGCCGGATAGAGCCCCTGTGCGTTGCACTGGGCGATGTAGTCCTCGTCGGCAGCGGCCGCCCGTTCGTTGGCGATCACTGCGTCGTGATAGCGGCCCAGCCGCAGATAGATGTGCGAGGGCATGTGCACGAGGTGTCCCGCCACCGGCACCAGGTCGCCCAGGCGGTCGGCGGCGGCTTCCGCCTTTTTCGGGGTGAACTGCTCCATGGCGTGTATGTAAAGGTGGGCCGCGCCCGGGTGTTGCGGGTCTGCGGCGAGCACCCGCTCCAGGGCCTCCACCAGGGTGGGCGTCATCTCCTTCGGCGTGCCGTCGTCGTTCCAGTAGGCCCAGGGCAACCGGTCCATCAGCGATTCGGCGTAGAGCGTCCGGGCGTGCAGATCGTCGGGATACTTCGCGGCGAGCGCTGCCATCGCCTCGGAGAACGCAGCGTCCAGCGCCTGGCGGTCTTTTCCGTCCTCGGAGTAGCGCGCGGCGATCGCGTCGATGTAGTCGCGCTCCGGGTCGGTTTCGTGGTGCCGCTGGGCGAGCGCCGACTCGACGGCTTTCCAGGCCGGCGCAATGGCGTCTTCGCTCATTGGCATGTTGATGTTCGGCCCGAGGGCGAGCGCCTGGCCGGCGTAGCAGATGCCGCAGGTCGGGTCCAGGGCGGCGGCGGCGCGGAAGGAACGCACGGCTTCGGCGTGATTGAAGCCGAACGCTAGGGTAAGCGCCTGGTTGAAGTAGCGCTGGGCCCTGGGTTCGACCGTGCTGATGGGGAAGTGAAGGGGGCCGATGCCATCCAGTAGCGGGGCGATGGGCGGCGTGGAGGCCGGTTGGGCTGCGGCCGCCAGTGGAATTGCTGCGAATGTCAGGGTGGCAAGGGCCTTTCCTATGTGCATGTGAGGTTCCGCTCGGGAGTATGGCTGCCGGATAGTGTCGCATGATGCAGTTAATCGTGCGGGCTTGTGCCAGCATCCGATCCTGGGGGTCGGTGCCGGGCTGAGCCGTCCCGGCGCCAGCCACTTCTTGCAGCAGAATGCTGCGGAACTGGTGTCGGCGACGATGCGAAGCTGGTTGTTGCAGCGGCGTCGATGTCAGGTGGGCGGCAGCCGCCATCGGTGTTGCTGCGAATCTCAGGCGAACAGGGTCTTTCTGATGTGCATGGATTGCGGACCGCAATCCGATGCGGCTGTCCGGAACACATTTGCGTACTCGAGAACTCACCTACGGCTGATGTAGCGAGATTCCTACAGACTGCACCGGACAGGGGTCGATATGTTCTCGGCGGGTGCTGGGAATGGATCCAGTTACTGAATGCAGCTTGCCGGCGGTTCGTGCGCAACTCTTGCGAATTTGGCTCCTCGGACGTTCATTCAAATTGTTACTACAAAATGCTGCACTCATGAACCTCGCCCGGTAGAATTCAAGGCATGAGCGATGGTCTGGATTTACGAGTGGGACGATGCGAAGCGACGATCGAACCTGGCCAAACATGGCGTCGATTTCCTTTCGATAGACAAGTTCGACTGGGAACGGGCTACGGTCGTACCAGATATCGGCCACAACGAGGAACGTTGGATTGCGACCGGGTATATCGGCTTTCGCCTGTATGTCGTGGTGTTCACGGAACCGGAAAAGAACCGTATCCGGGTTATCAGCTTGCGAAAGGCGAGCGCGCGCGAGGAGATAGGCTATGTCAAATTTCTTGGGAGAGGATGACATGACGGGGTCCCGGTTCGAAGATATCTCGGCAGAACACGGTGAAGAAGCCGCAATTCAAGCAGGAATCGCCGCAGATCCGGACACGCGGGAATTGACGGAAGAGGATTTTTCCCGAATGCGCCCGGCATCCCAGGTGGTGCCCGAAGTTGTCGAAAACTGGCGCAGGGGGCGTGGTAGCCAAAAGGCACCGACCAAGCTGCAAACCACAATCCGGCTCGACGCGGATCTGATGGCACACTTTCGCGCCGGCGGACCCGGTTGGCAAACCAGAATCAACGACACGCTACGCCAGGCAGTTTTCGGTGCGCCAGCCGAAACGCGTAACGGCTAGGCGCTTGTCTATAGTGGCGACCCTGGCACTGAGTGCCGCGTCTGTTGAGTCTGATCAAAGAGGCGATCGAACGTGGGTAAGAAACAGAATATGAGCAGAGAGGGCGCTGAATTGCTCCAGGCTGTCGAGCAGATGAACAACGGCATGCAAGGGAGAACGTACACCAAGGAATAACTCCTGGCGGTGTCCGCCCGAAGGTCGGTCGATCTCACTCAGCGGGAATGTGCGAAATTGCTCGATGTTTCGATTGACACCGGACAGGACTGGGAGCAGGGCAGGCGCTCCCCGCGCGGGGCCGCGAAAACGTTGCTCAGAATTGTGCAAAGCAATCCCGAGGTGTTGGAGGAGCTTGCGCCGTAGGCAGGTGTCAATGGTCGCCGAAAGGCGCCGAATCACGCGATTGATCGGTATCAAACGGTAGTACTGTGCGAGAAGGGGCGCGCAAGTTGTTTGAACTCGTTCACGGGAGGTTGCGCAATGGCTGAATTACTCCCGAACTCCCTGCTGAACGAGACTGCGATCCGATAGTTTCGTTCTTCAGGCTGCTGGAGATAGCCTTTCGACCTTGATTTCATCGGCGTACTTCATCGCTTGCGCCAAGTCGTAAGCGGCTTGAACCCTCAGCCATGTGTCGGCGCCGCCCCCGAATGCCTTGTCGAGCCGGATCGCCATTTCAGGCGAAATGCCCGCGTGACAGTTCACGATGTCAGATAGCTGTTTGCGGCTTACGCCCAGGTATCGGGCCGCTTCCGTGACATTCAGTCCTAAAGGCTCAAGGCAGTCGTGTCGCACGGAAAGCCCGGGATGAGGCGGGTTCTTCATCGGCATGGTTTGTTCCTCAGATCACACGCCAGTTGCTCGACACCGTGACCGACCAGAATCCTGCGAGGTCTCCCTTGAGAGGGTGCAACCGAAAGCCGGGCAGGCCCATATGGCTGACCTCTGATGCTTCTTCAAGGCGGGCGAGTATGCGTTCAATCTTGTCTGCATGGTTTGCTTGCACCTTGCGCCGGTCTCCGTCCTCGAAAAGAAGCTTGAGACCCTTGTGGCGGTAGCTTTGTATCATATGTCAAGTGTAACCTCTCACCTATCATAGGCAATCCGGGGCTTTGCGACCCCAGACGGCAGCTCAGAATTCCGATTTCGGCTTGTGTTCTGCGACTTCGCCAGCCACGCCGGAATCCTCGTCATTGGACCGACCAGAGGCAATGCTGCTGCTGTGCGAATAGCACAACAGCGACTGTGAGAATTCTCGGAAAGACGAGTGGTCGTGATTGTTGCCAAACTAGGGAGAATGCCGGCGATCGATTCCCAACGCTCCAATCCCCGCTGGGATTCGATCAGGTCCCTTACTCCAAGGCACCGGAGGCTGACCGAATGCCCGGAACCTCCTATTCTTGCAGTTCCGTCCCCCAGGAACCCATCCGATGAAGCATCTGGCCGCACTTGCCCTCGCGTTCGCCGCCACCCCCGCCATGGCCGATATCGCCCAGACGGTCGATCACCGCTACGCCGACAGCGATGGTGTGCGCATCCACTACGCTGTCACCGGCGAGGGGCCCCTCGTCGTGATGATCCACGGCTTCCCGGACTACTGGTATTCCTGGCGCCACCAGATGGAAGCGCTTAACGATCGTTTCCGGGTCGCCGCCGTGGATCAGCGGGGTTACAACTTGAGCGAAAAGCCCAAGGGGGTGGAGAACTACGCGATGCCCCTGCTGGTGCAGGATGTGACTGCCGTCATTGCCGCCGAAGGGGAAGATTCGGCCATCGTCGTCGGCCATGACTGGGGCGGCGCGGTGGCCTGGAACCTCGCCATGGCCCGCCCGGAACTGGTGGACCTGCTGATTATTCTCAACCTGCCGCATCCCAACGGGCTGGCCCGGGAACTGAGGAACAATCCCGAACAGCAGGCCAACAGCCAATATGCTATGGAGTTCCGCAAACCCGGCGCGCACGAGCAACTCACCGCCGAAGCGCTCGCCGGGTGGGTCAGCGACGAGTCCGCCCGCCGCCGCTACGTCGAGGCCTTCGGGCGCTCGGACTTCGAGGCGATGCTGAACTACTACAAGGCCAATTACCCCGACGTGTCGGCCGCCGCCAGCGATGCGCCGGCGCCGCCGCCACTACCGAAGGTGCGGGCGCCCGTGCTGATGTTTCACGGGCTGGAGGACCGCGCCCTGCTGCCTGCCGGCCTCAACGGCACCTGGAACTGGCTCGACCGCGACCTGACGCTGGTAACCGTTCCCGGCGCCGGCCACTTCGTGCAGCAGGACGCCGCGGCACTGGTGTCGGCGACGATGCGAAGCTGGTTGTTGCAGCGGCGGGGTTGAAGCCGACGTTTTTCGCGAACCGTTAGAAGTGGGCGCATAGCGCCGCGGCTGAGCCGTTGGAAAGGTGCAGGGGTTCGATGCCTTGCTGAAGCTGTGCCTGTCAGTCTTGCAGGACTTCCAGAGCGCCCATCAGGGGTAAGAGCTTCAACAGGGTCTCCCTAAACTCTTCAGGTTTCGCTGTCACGATCTTTTCCGCTTTCCGTTCTCTCCAGGCCAGGGTCTGTACCAGGTTCGCGGCAACAACGGATGGCTTGTCGAGATTGTCGACGTGGAGCATCATTGTTTCAGCAATCTTCAGCGCCGTGGCGTCATTCCCGAGTCCGTGCGGTTCCAGGTGTCTCTTCCGACGCCGTTCAGGACGGGGAGCGGGGCCGCAGTACCAGGCTAATCCGCTCTTAGCAGGCGCTCGAGTTCTGCAATTCGAGCCTCCGCCGCCTGGCGGGCGGCAGCCTGCAGGTCGCGTTCCGCCTCGGCGGCTCGGCGCAGGCGTGCCTCCCGGCCGCGTTCCGCTTGCATTGCATCCCTGGCTTGTTCAGCCTTCTGCCGGGCTTCTTCCGCCTTTTTCCTGGCATCGTACAGTTCCGAGGGCGTCAACAGGCGGACACCACGCGTGGGCTTGCGGTAAAACAGCCGCTCTCCCTCCAGACACAACTCCAGACCCAAAAGGCTCCGATGGCAGAGCACGCCGTCGCGCTCCTTCAGCACCAGATCACGATACTTGCCGTTCGGCCCCAACTCCCGGCCCTTCAGGATCGGGTCGAGGTAGTCTCCCTCGGGGTCGAACTGCCAGTACTCCCGAACGCCAAGCTCCTCGTAGACCCGTTTCTTCCGGCCCTCGTCCTCAAGCTGCGTGTTCTCCGAGGTGATCTCCAGAACGAAATCGGGCCCCTTGCCCTCCAGCCAGATCAGCCAATTGTCGCGCTCCGGCAACTTCGGAACACCGAACGCCACCCACACATCCGGCGCGACGTTGCCGTTCACATCCCCTTCCCGGTAGAACACCAACTTGTCGCAGCCGACGTAGACGTCGCTCCGCTCTTCAAAGAAAAAGTGCAGCGGCATGACGGCATCGACCGTTGCACGCCCGTGGATGGGCGTCTCTGCCATCGCGTTGCCATCGCGTACCGGGTAGTCTTCGGGAGCCAGGGGACGGCCGCCGGGAGGTTCGGGAAAAATGACCCGGTTACGGTTGCATACGGGGTAGATCGGCTCGGCTTCTCGCATGGCGTACTCCTTCAGCGGGCAGTGGACGGGTGCGCGGACTTGTCGAGTGCGCCAGTACAGGGTGGAGCCTGGCCGCACAGCGTTCGTGTTTTTCGAAGGCTTTGCACTGTTGTTTGTCGATTCGGATACGGCCTCACAGTCCTTTCATCGACCTTGCGCCCTGGGAATTTGTTGACCAATTGGTACGGCACGGTCAGCAATTCGCATTGCGGATGGAGTAAGGAACGGGTGACCGTCACAAGGAAAAACAGTTAGACGGTTCATGTTTCCTCTGAGTTTTCGTCTGCTACGCTGGGCCGCGTTGGGAGGACGCGGTTTTCCACCACGGCCAGGCGCCTGTTCATCGCGGCGACTTTGGCATTGAGTGCGTTTGTCTCGCTGTTCAACCTGATCTCTAAACCGGTCACCCTGGCATTCGTACGCCGGATGTCTTCGTGATGCCACCCCGCAACAACGATCAGGAACGATATGGCGATGCCAATGAGGGCCATCAGAAGGGCGACAGCAGACCCGATGAATGCCCAGAACTCCGGGCTCAGCTTGCGTACTGCGATTTCGCCAGCCATACGGGAATCATAGCGATTCATCCGACTTGAGGCTATTCCGCCGCTGTAGGAAAAGCGCTACAGAAACTGTGAGAAATCCGCGCCGCGTCCTGGAACAACGCAACGACCTGCTGCTTTCGACGTTGCGCAAGACCCTTGAAGCAATGGGCGGAAACCTTTCGCTGGTCGCCCGTTTCCCGGATCGGCCGCCGGTCGAACTGTCGGGAGTGGCCGAGCGGGAGTGAACGCGGGATGGAACTCATCTTTGCAAAGCTGCTTGATGTTTCCACGGATACTGTACAGGGTTGGGAGCAGGGCAGGCGGTCCGCTCAGTGACTTCGCTTCAACAGTGCGTAGGTGGCGCCGGTGCCGCCGTGGCGTCGAGCGGCGCTGTGCAGCGCGACCACGCGCGGGTGGTCCTTGAGCCAGGCATAGACGCTGCTTTTCAGGCGCGGCGGCTTGCTGCTCAGGTCGCCCCGGCCATGGATGACCAGCAGGCAGCATTGGCGATCGGTGCGGGTTCCTTCAACGAGTTCGAATACCGCCTGTCCGGCCTCACGGACGGTCATGCCATGCAGGTCGAGTTTGCGGCGAATCTCGAATTGCCCGGCTTTCAGGCGCTGGAAAACGCGCTCTTGTACGCCCGCTGATTTCCAGGTCAGCACCGCACCGGCATCGACTGCGTCCACCACAACCGCGGCGGGCCATTGGCTGCCGTCTTCCTTGTTCGAAAGGCCTTCTGCGGCATCGCGTTTTGTCCGTGAGTCTGCTTCGGGCATGGGCCGGCGGCCATGGTGCAAACGCCTGCGCGGCAACGGTTTTACGTCGGCCATGGCATCCCGAAAAGGGGAATCCGGGCCTGCCTCCGGCTTGCCGGGCGAGGTGTCGTCAATCACGGAATCGTCAACCGCGCGAGAGGTATTCAGGCCAGGTCGCCAGCCGCCTTCATGAAGCGCGCGTTCATCTGCAGATAGGCGTCGGGGCAGGGGTGCTCGGCCCAGATCGCCCGCCACTCGGCATTGCTCTCCAGGTCGCGCATCCCCTCGTCGCGGGCGGTGCGGTTCGGCCAGCGAATGATCCAGCACACATTGGCCTGACCGTTCGGCGAGACATGCGGATCCGACCCCGTCACTTCCGCTTCGCTGCCGTCATCGAGCCAGAAGTCGATGACATCCAGGTTGGCCATGAGCCAGGGGGCCGCCAGTTCACAGGCCCACTCCCGATAGGCATCGAACCGGGCAGGGTCCACGGTGTAGTCTCTGATCTCTACCAGGCGGTCCGTCATTGTTTTCCTCGTTGGGCTTCGGAGTATCCGTTCGCGGGAGAAGGTTATCAAACCGGAACAAATGGGGTCAGAGTCGAAATTCGAACAAATGGGGTCAGAGTCGAAATTCTGTGCGAATGGGGTCAGAGTCGAAATGCCAGGGGAGTGAGCGGCGATTTTCCCGCCCGGCCATCAAGCGGTTTCCAGGCTCCGGACACGCTCAATCAATGCCCCGGCAACCCGGGTCGAGTCCTTGTCGGCCCCGCTGCGCTCGAGCTGTACGAACCGGAGCAATGCGACTTCGTGATCCACCAGGAACTGCATGGTGGTCCTGTCCTCGGCGGGCGCCGCATCGCGTAGCGCCTCGAACCTGGAAATCACGTCCTCAAGGTAAGGTTCGATGAGCGCCATGAATTCGGCGTGCGGCATTTCTGCAAACTCGCGCGCAGTGACGAGGCCCCGTTCCGCCTCCTCCGTCGGAGGTTCGGTATCGAAGCCGTAGCGGCTGACCAGGGGCGCCAACTGTTCACCGGTGACGCGTTCAAGCATGGCGAGCGTTTTCCACTTGGATGCAAGCGCGGTGTCCCCAGCAAGGTGCGCGAGTTCCGAAAACAGGGCTTCGCCGTAAATCTCACCTGCCCACGCGGCCCGCACACTGGCTTCGTACGTCTGGCCTTCTGCCATGATTCCACACCGGTGTTGTTTGCCTCGGGAGGAACATTTTAGCCTGTGCCGACCCGGGTTATGTCGGCGATGGCCCATGTCCGGGGTGGACTTTCCCAAGTGGTTCGCCATGACCGACTTGGCGGCGTTGCGAAATTGGGGTAGAACCCAACGCCCACATCCGGGTCGAATTGAACCGAAGGAGGTTCGCCTTGCATGAATCCATTGAACTCCGGGTCAACCGAAACGACCTCCGCGATACCCGCATCGAGAGGCGCGCTCTCGAGCCGCTCCGCGACGGATGGTTGCGCGTGGCGATAGACAGGTTCGGGCTCACGGCCAACAACGTCAGCTATGCAGTCGCTGGCGACCAGATCGGCTATTGGGGCTTCTTCCCTGCAGACGACCCGTGGGGAAAGGTGCCGGTATGGGGGTGCGGCAACGTCGTGGCGTCGAACTGCCCGGGCATACCGGTGGGAGAGCGCCTGTGGGGCTTCCTGCCCATGGCGAACGCCGTCGACCTGCAGCCGGGGCGCATCCGCGACGATCAGTTCACCGACATGGCGGCACATCGCCAGGCGCTGCCGCAGGTGTACAACAACTATCGGCGCACGAACGCCGAGCCTGAGTTCCTGCGGCAACTTGAAGTGGAACGGTGCCTGTTCTTTCCGCTGTTCATCACGTCGTTCGTGCTCTACGACTATCTGCAGGACAACGGATTCTTCGGGGCGCGCCAGGTGGTCGTTGGGTCGGTCTCCTCCAAGACGGGTTTCGGGCTGGCGCACCTGCTCTACAACGACCCGGAAGTCGATGTGCGCGTGGTCGGCATCACGGCGCCGGCGAACGTTCCGTTCGTCGAATCGCTGGGCTGTTGCGATCAGGTGTTGACCTACGGCAACGAAACGGCGCTCGATGCCGCCGTGCCGACCGCATTCGTCGACATGTCGGGCAACCGGGCATTGACTGTGGCGCTGCACCGCCACTTCGCAGACAACCTGGTTGAGAGCTGCATGGTCGGGGCCACACACTGGGAGAGCCGGGGAGGCGACGAAGGATTACCCGGCGAAGAAACGCCGGCCGCGGCATTGCCCGGCGCCAGGCCGAAGTTCTTTTTCGCCCCGTCGCAGATCACCAAGCGCAACCGGGATTGGGGGCCGGGCGCGGTCATGCTCAAGGCGGGAGAGGCGAGCGCCGCCCTGTCGAAGCGTCTGCTTGAGTCGACGACCGTGGAATGGACCCGGGATGTGGAGGGGCTGCAGGCGCTCTGGCTGGAAATGCTGGATAACCGGGTCCACCCTGCTCGGGGACAGATGGTGTCGCTGTAATGCCGGTAACCAGGGGCGATTTCTCGCATTAGTTTCTTTGGAAGCCGCTGCCGAAACCGCGTCGGCATGGCCGCCACTACCAAAGGTGCGGGCGTCGTTGCTGATGTTCCACGGCGCGGACGACCAGGCCATCTCGCCCGCCGGCCAGAACGACACCTGGATCAGGCTTGAACGGGATCTCACGCTGGAAACCTTTTCCGGCGGGACTAGGGGGATTGGTGTGACGAGAGATGGCGCGCAGCAAACCGCGAGCGTCGGCGTCACCGAGCACGGAAACTCGGCGGTGCTCGTCACGCTCACGTCGGACGGCGAACTTCTTGATCGCCGGCGCATCGACCTGACGGATAGCGACTTGCCGACCCATCCGCATCACCATGAGGGGTCGTGGGCGGTAGGGCGTTACCGAAACAGCCCCTGGGCACGGGAAGTTTCCCTCCGAGAGGCCATCGAGCTTGTCGAGCGTGTGCGCGAATCCGCAGCGAAAGGGGCGCGGGAGAACCTGGAAGCGCTTGCCGCGTCGGTGCCTGTGCCGATCACGCGAATCGCGATTCGCGTTTGCCCGGCGCTGCCGCCGACAATCGAGGAATGCATCGCCGACAATCGCGCCCAGACCGTCGCCGATTCCGTCATGTATCGCAAGGCGCTCGCGACGGCGGCTGAAGCGCTTGGTTGGTCGGTGTATTGGTACGACCGCGAGCGCGTGTTTCGCGAGGCGGCCGCGGCTGCTGGTTGCGAGGATATTGGCGCATTGCTGCTGGCATTGGGCCGGTCGGTCGGCCCACCCTGGCAGGCCAGGCACAAGCTCGCGGCGGCAGCGGCACTTGCGGGCGGGCTGAATCCGGCGGACTAGATGCCCAGTTCGGTTTCCGTAGGACTCGCCAATTCATCAGCGTGCGACTTTTCCGGTGCCATATTCGCCAGCAACTCACGCTCGCTGTAGGGGAAACGGAATGCGCTAACCTTCAGAACGGTCGGATTCGCGATCGAAGCCCACCTGCGCCACTTTCGCAAGCAGTCCCTCGAATTCCTACGGAACCTGAGGGAACAGGATCTCATTGCGAATCCTGATTCCGAGCGCTCGCGAAATCTCGCACAATCGATGGTAGCTCGCGGAACGGTAACGCTCCGCCTCGTACCGCTGGATCTGCTGTGCCGTCAGCCCAAGCAGCTCCGCCAGAGCCCGTTGGCTGAGGCCCGCGGCGATTCGGGCCCTGATCAAGCCTTCCGGAAGCTCGTCGAACGACTCGAGCGTGATGCTTGTGGGACCGGTGCGTTTCAAGCTCTCGTACTCGGCCAACTCACGATCGAGATCGCGCAATTGACTCTCAAGTGCTTCGTGCTGCGCCTGCACAAGGCGCGGATGCACATCTGGTTGCTGGTTCGCACCTGCATTCAGGCCGGATAGAGCCGCAGCGAGATCGCGCGCCTTGCTCCGGGTTATCTTGAACTGCCGCTCATTGGTAATCATGGCAGGCTCGGATCGACGCCGGACGGATCCCATGCGCCATCGTAGTCTCCCGGAAAATCCTTGAGCGAAACGAAGCTGCCGTTGAGTAGCACTGACTTGCATCCGGCGCGAGCAAGCTCTTTGCACGCTGCGTGAAGACCGTCCAGCAGACGCCTGCGGTAGGAGTTTCCGCTGAAGCGTTCCACAACTTCGCCCCAGGTTGCGTCGTGGACACCGGGCGGAAGCTCGCCTGTGGTTGGGTCTGCATCGGGAATCATATGACACAGCAAATTTGTTGTGTCAAGGCGAACTCTGCCGAACACACACGTCGGGAGACGTTGTGGTTTGGTTCTGCCCGCCGAGACGGCTGATTCGGTTCCCAAGCTGACAGGTGTGTCCCTGATTGTCTGTAGGAAATCAACCATCGCTGATGCGAATCAGACTCTGATTTTGGTCTCCGAATGGAGCACGCAGGTTGGTAAGAGCGAACCGGCGAGCACCGGCAAACCGTCTCAGGGCTGAGCGGAGTAATCGAGGGCGGGTCGATACCCCGTGGCAATCAGACGTACTCGAATCTGGTCTACTGAAGAACCTCGGAGTAAACGGCCGTGCCGGCTTCGTCGAAACAGGCAAAAATGACTCGGCGCACGGTTTTGTCGGCGTACGCGCAGACTTCGGAAACAGCTATTTCCGCGGCTTTGCGCATGGGATAGCCATAGACCCCAGTGCTGATTGCCGGAAAGGCGATGCTCTCGAGACCGTGGCTGTCGGACAATGCCATGCAATTGCGGTAGCAGGCCCGCAACAGCGCGGCTTCACCCTGGGCGCCGCCATGCCAGACCGGCCCGACAGTATGGATGACATGCCTGGCGGGCAGGCGGTAGCCGCCGGTAATCACGGCTTCGCCTGTGGGGCAGCCGCCGATGGTGCGACATTCTTCGAGAAGGTCGGGACCGGCGGCGCGGTGTATGGCGCCGTCGACACCGCCGCCACCGAGCAGGCGTTCATTGGCGGCGTTGACGATGGCGTCCACCGCCAGCCTGGTGATGTCGCCTGTCCAGATTTCGATTTCCATGGTGGCTCCGGTTGGCGTGCTCGCGGGTTGCGACTGTGCGCGTTGGGTCGTGATCGTGCAGGTCAGAAGTCGAGCGTAAGGCTGTGTTCGGCGAACACCCGGTCGCGGTGCTCGACGAGTATGGGATCCTGGTCACCGAGCATGCCGCCGGCGATTTCGTAGGCTTTGCGCATTCCTTCCGGCATCGGGCAACTCGCTTCCGGCAGTGTCTTCACGGCTTGGGAAAAGTAGGCCCAGTAGATATCGACGGCGGTGAGCGCGTCTCCGACGATGTAGCGGTGGCCGGCTTGCCGCTGGGCGATGAGTTGGTCCGTCAGCCGCGCCAGTACCGCCTTGGCAAGCCCGATGCCCGCCGCGGCACCTTCCTCGCTGTAGCCGTACTGGTCGTACATCGGGTTTCGGGTGCGTTCCTGCGCCGCTCGCTCCGGGCCGCCAAGTGAAAACATGACGAGCCGCAGGCTCCAGATGAATCCGTTCTCGCCGAGCAGTTCGTTCGAGAGGCCGACCATCAGCATACGCTCGTCGATGCCTGGCGGAATCAGTGAGGGCCCGGCCCCGAGCCGCTCCGCGAGATGCAGTATCTCCAGCCAGCCCACCCGCGGCGCTTCGTCGTTGTAAACGGCCACCGGCGCGTTCCGGTGCCCGGTCCACGCCACCAGGTCTTCGTTTGCGCCGGCCCCGACCTGCAGTACCGGAGCGTAGGCCACCCCGTGGTGATCGAATATCGCGCGGGCCGACAGGCTGTATGGCGCGGGTACGTGTGCGGTAAGCGCGAGGCGCAAACCATCCAGGTCGCGTGCTGCGGCGGGTTCAATGTAGTTCATGAGTCCTCACACGAAGTGATTGCGGCTTTGTCCGGCGCATTTTCAATTGTTACCCTCCGGTCGGACAAGAAGCAAAGTACGCCCATGTCCGATCCCCTGACCCTCGTCATCGCCAACAGGAACTATTCGTCCTGGTCCCTCCGTCCCTGGCTGGTCATGACGGAACTCGGCATTCCGTTCCAGGAGCGGATGGTGAAATTCGATTCCAGGGACTGGCAGGACAACATCGGAATCCTGTCGCCCTCGGGCCTGGTGCCCGTACTCTGGGAGGGTGAGCCGGGTTCCGGATTCGCCACCTTCGACACCGTCGCGATCCTTGAGCGGCTCAACGAACTGCATCCCCGAGCCGGCGTCTGGCCCGCGGATCCCCGCGCCCGGGCCCGGGCCCGATCGCTCGTCGCCGACTTTCATGCCGGGTATCACAGCCTGCGCAGCGCCATGCCGATGAACATCCGGTCCAGCTACCCCGGCAAGGGCATGAACCCGGAAGTTGCCCGTGACATTGAAACCATTTGCCGCCATTGGGCAGATGCCCGCCGCCGGTTCGGTTCAGGGGGAGATTTCCTGTTCGGCGCATACTCTGCACCGGATGCCTTCTTCACCCCGGTGGTTTCGCGTTTCGTCACCTATGGCGTCGCCCTCGGCGATGAAGCGAAGGCGTATCAGCAGGTACTGCTCAACACCGGATCCATGAAAGCCTGGACCGCGCTTGCACTGGAGGAAACCGAGTTCGTGGCGGTGGACGAGCCCTACGCCTGACGGTTGAGAAGCGCTTCGCCCGCACCCCGGCGGCGACGCGCACCTCATCTCAAGTACCCGATCGTGCGGCGCCCGCCCGGGTTCCGTCCACCGGTCGCCGGGCCGGGAACTCTTGAGCGGTCGGGTGTCTAACGCTGTCACGATGAAAGCCTGACAACAGCGTCCAGCACCTTGGCGCGCCTCGATTCCGATCTTTCGGTTCGAGCCCGTCAAGCGTGGAGGTGTTGTCGGCGTGAGGCGGGGGTCGAAAGAAAGCTCGATCAGGGGCGCCCCGATACCGAGAGTCGCAGATAAAGCAGAGGATCGGAAACACTATGGATGGAGCATCAGGCACCAACAAAACCGTATTCGGCAACAGTCAGGGCACGGCCGCGCAGGCCACGAACCGGCCTCAATCGGGCCGCCACAGAGGCAGGCAGGTATCGGAATTCCGGGAGTCGCCGGCTGTTGCCCCGCGCCACCGGCGGGAAACCCCCGGTGGGGGTGACCGCGCCGGGGAAAGCCCGGGCATCCGGTTGAGGCACGCAACGGCGGTTCCTTCGTCAACGAGCCGTTCCGGCACCACGCCGACACCGCGTTCCAGTCAGGAGCCCGAGTACGAGTACGTGCCGACACAGACAAGACCGGCTGTCGCCACGAGTCGCGCGTCCCACGAGGCAGCCGCACCGGCACGGCATATCGGACACCCGCTTTCGCGGCCCTTGCGGCCGTCGTCGATCGCGTTGCAACCTTCAGCGCAACCGCGACGACCGGTGCCAACGCCGCGAACGGCCCCGCCAACTCCCGACTCGCCACCGTTGCCCGATCGCACGTACGCAAACCTGGGAGGCGCGGCGGAGTCCGGGGTGGAAGAAACGTATTCGAATATGGCTGCGGGCGTGACCAGCAATCCCCGGCAGCCATCCCTGCCGCCGACGATTCCGGAACGCACTTACCTGAACGTCGATACCGCGGCGAGGCTCCGGGTGGAAGAACCCTATATGAAATTGGCCAAGGGCGTGACCAGGAAGCCGCAGCAGCCATCGCTTCCGCCAACAGTACCGGAGCGCACTTACCTGAACGTCGCTACCGCGGCGAACCGCCAGGCGCAGGAAATCCGTGACGCCGTAGCCAGCGCCGCCGGCCCGAATGGTCCGCGAGCACGCGCCCTTCCACCGGTGCCGGGGCGTTCGCAGGGAAACCCGGGTGCCGCGGCGGATGCCGAAGAGGAAGCGATCTATGATGAGATCGCTGCGTCACCGGCAACTTCTCCACAGCAACCGGTGCAGTGGCGCCGGAGGCCCGTTGCCCGGAAGATGGGCGGAGCGGCCGCCTCGGATGGCCTGCAGCCGGATCAGCCGCTGACGGGCCACAGCAGCGATCCGGTGCGGGCGTATCAGAGGCTTGCCCTGGCGCACCTGCGCGCGGTTGGCATCGAAGACCCGGAACTCGAACTGGTGCGCCTCTACAGACGGCACCTACCCGAGGAAACACCCTTCGATCGGCAAGTTCGACTCGATGCGGAAAGCCATCAGGAAGCGGCGCGAAAGCACGCCTACCTGCAGGCCATATTTGAAATCGCGGCCGGAAACAGCATGTTGTACGATGATCTGAGCCGGCATGTGGATGTAGACGAAGCACGCCGGTATCTGGGTGGCAGGATCTACGGACGATACGAAGCCCGGGCAAAGCCGTTCGTCGGGCCGACGGCGGCGGATTATCTGCGGAGTTTCGACAACCAACCGGAAGGGATCCACAAAAGGGTTTTCCGGGACGCGTTGGAATCCGGTCTGTCGCACGCATTGGGAACGGGACCGGCCCCACTGCCGCTGCCCGACGATGCGACCCGTCTGTAAAACGGAATTTCGAACAGTCGTCCCTTTCATCCATGATCTGGTTCTGACGACTGGCCGCTCGGTCGGTCTGCCCTGGGCGAAACCTATTGCAATCGAAGCCCGTTCGGTTCGAAATTGGGGCATTCCCCGGAACAGGGGCGAGGCAGGGAGATTCAGGCGGTGAGAGACGTTTTTGTTGCGGGCGCATTCATGACCCGCTTCGGCCGGCACTTCGACCGCGGTCTCGGTTCGCTGGCCCGGGAGGCGGCCGAGGGGGCCCTGCGGGATGCGGGCGCTTCCCCCGAGGCCGTCGAATTCGTTGCCTTCGGCAATGCGGCCGCCGGCATCCTCACCGGCCAGGAGATGATACGCGCCCAGACGGCGCTGGCCGGCAGCGGGCTCGAAGGCGCGCCGATGATCAACGTGGAGAACGCCTGCGCGTCCGCATCGAGCGCCTTTCACCTGGCGTTCAACGCCGTCCGTTCGGGCCAGCACGACGTGGCCCTTGCCGTCGGCGCGGAAAAGATGAACGTCGACGACCGCAATCTCGCAAACGTTGCCCTGGCTCGGGCGGTCGATGTCGAGGAGCTGGTGGCTGACCAGGGAGACAGCGTGCTGACCGAAGGGGCGGGACCGCTCTTCATGGAAATCTACGCCGGCTTCGCCCGCGACTACATGGGCATGTCCGGTGCGACACGCCACGACCTGGCCGCCGCGGCCGCGAAGAACCGTTTCCACGGGAGTCTCAACCCCAATGCGCAGTTCCGTCAGGCGGTAAGCGCGGAAGAGGTGCTGGCCAGCCGTATGATCGTGGACCCGTTGACGTTGTTCATGTGTTCCCCAATCTCCGATGGAGCGGCCGCACTGGTGCTCGGCACGCGGGAGGCGGCGCAAAAGGCGGGCGGGCCGCTCGTGCGCGTACGGGCGAGCGCCGTGCGGACAGGGCGGAAGCAGGGCCCCGACGATGCGGTGCCCCGGGCGGCGGCGAAAGCGTACGAGGCCGGCGGCATCGGGCCGGAGGACATCGATGTGATCGAACTGCACGATGCGGCCATACCCGCCGAGTTCATCGTGCTTGAGGAATTGGGTGTCGCGGCCGATGGCGAAGCCGCGGGGCTGCTGCACGACGGCGCCACGCGCCTCGGTGGCCGCGTGCCGGTCAACCCGAGTGGCGGGCTGCTGAGCCGGGGTCACCCCATCGGCGCCACCGGTACCGGGCAACTCGTGGAGCTGGCCGACCAGTTGCGGGGCCGTGCCGGAAAGCGGCAGGTGGAAGGCGCCCGCATCGCCCTGGCGGAAAATGCGGGGGGCATCCTGGGCGGCGGTTCGGCCGTTGCGGTGGTCACTCTACTGGAACGCATGCACGCTTCCTGAAAGGCGCTGCATTCCGTTGCGGGGGTCGGGCGAACTCGCTCGCCGCCAAAGCCGGCCGACGCGATATCGTTGTGTTGTGGAGCCGCAACGGAGGGCCTGTGCACTACATTGCGGGGACTGTACACGGCGTTGCGGAAAGAGACTCAGTATCCCAGCCGTCGCAACGCGTTCCTGGTCATGTACTCGTCGTAGATGTCGGGGTCGTTGACCCGCGTCCGATGCCCGCCGCGGATTCGCCTGACCTGCTCGAGGCGGGTCATGCGCCCCGTCTGAATGTCGAAAGCGTGCACGTGCGACCATGACCAGTAGGGGTGCGGCCCGTCCATGACCGCCTTGTCGCCCTTCCGGTAGACGGAGTAGGCGCCATCAAAGCTTCGATACACCTCCCCCTTGTGGTCGTAGGTGTTCATGGCCAGGGGCAGGCCGGTTCTGGCATCGAACCAGACCCGTTTCCTACTCACCGGCGCCCGGCGATAGCGGAGCGGTTCCGCCTCGACCACGATCGCCTCGGGAATGAGTTCCACGGTGGTATCCCAGAAGGTGTTGCCTTTCGGGCCGCCGTGCGTGGTGTTCTCCCAGTTGGGATGGTCGGCGTTCCAGGCCCCGGACATGCCGGCCAGGAAGGGGCCCCGGTCGATGATTTTGTAGTTGCCCCAGGTGTGCAGCGGGTCGCCCGCCGCCCAGGCGTCCGACAGGTACAGGGTGCCGCCGGGAATGAGCGGCTCGAACCGCTGGTTGGTGGGGAAGACGCGGATGCGCTTGAACGCCGGCAGGTAACCCAGCAGTTCCGGGAACTTGTTCTGGTCGTACGGCCAGATGTTCAGGTACGAGGTGCCCGCCACGTCGTGCGGATAGAGAAAGAATACGCTTTGGTAGCGCAACTTGTCTTCGTGCCCCGTCCAGTAGGGCTTCGGGTCCAGGCGCACCCGGGCCACCGCCGACAGTTCCGTCCAGACCGTGTCGTATTGATACTGAACGTCCCCTTCGACGGACAGGTCGTGTTCCCTCACCGCATACAGGGACGCGTCGTGCCGCCCCCAGCTCAGGGTGAGCGATGCGAACAGTTCCAGCCCGGTCGTCGCATCCGGAAACGGGTTGCCGCCGATCCAGGGTTTGCCGTCCTCGACAACCACGTTGCCTGACGCATCGAATCGCGCCTTGCCCTGGTTCTTCAGCGTCGCCTCGATGTAGTCCCAGGGGGAAAGCTGCATGATGTCCGTGGTGGTCGGCGCGGTGCCCAGCCGCCGGCCCATGTCGCGGATCTGCTGGTACTTTATGTCGTCCAGCAGGCTGCGCACATGCTCGACGTTGTCGGCGGATATCACGTCGCCCGTATTCAGCTTTCCGCCGGTGTACTCGTCCAGCGACAGCAACTCGTCCGGATAGGCGGCGGAGATGTCCCCTTCGGCGGCAATGGTGGGCCACAGGGGGGCGAGAACGCCGGCCGTGGCGGTCGCCTGGGCCATCTGGCGCAGAAAGTGCCTGCGGCTGTAATCCCGGTCGAAGCGGATCAGGCGCATTCCTGGTGTCCTGTTTGATCGACTTTCAGCGATTCGGAACGTGCTCGGGGCGTCGCCACGGCGTTGGAAAGCACCTCGGTGCCAGCCGCTTACAGCGGTTCCGCCCGCGCGACCCTGATCACCCGGCCGGAGTGGCCGACGGCGATGAAGCCGCTGTCGGTGGCCGCCATCTTGCCGTACCAGTTGGTGTTCACTTCGGCGTCGGTTACCGGCCTCCAGTTCTTCCCGTCGTCGTCGCTGACGATCATGTAGCGCATTCCCGACACTGTCGCCTGGCCGTCCGCGGTCGACCAGACGCCCAGCAGGTTGCCGCTGGTCGGCGTATCCAGGCTCGTCCAGGTCTGCCCGCCGTCGGTGGTGCGCAGCACGGCGCCGTCCTGGCCCACTGCGAAACCGGTCCCGTCCGTGCGCACATGAACTCCGGAGAGCGATGCGATGCCCTGGTGAACGATGTCCCAGTTTCGCCCCTCGTCGACGGTACGAAGGATCAGGCCGAACTCGCCCACGATCAGAGCGCTGCCGTCCGGGTTGACCTGAACGTCGTAGAGATGGGGGTCGTAGAAGCCCTCCACATGGGGGGCCAGTTGCAGGGGGGATTCTTCCCAGGTCTCCCCGCCGTCGTAGGACAGCAGAATGAGGTCGAAGCTGCCCACTGCGATTGCCAGGCCCGTCGCGTTCATGTCGACGGCCATCAGGCGCTCTTCGGTGCCGGATTCGACGGCCCGCCACGCTTCGCCGGAATCGTTGACCCAGATGCTGCCCATCTGGCCGACGGTAATGCGGCGGTCGCCCTGTACCGCCACATCGATGAGAGACAGCGGGGTATCCAGTCGTCCGGGAACCCAGTTCCTTCCCCCGTCGTCGGTCGTGATGACGGTACCGCGGGCGCCGACGGCGATGCCGCGCTTGAGGTCGTCGTGGAAGTCGATGCCGTACAACGGCCGGTGCACCGTACCGTCAGCCACAATGGTGATCGAGCGGGGCGCCGTCTCAGCCTGCAGGCCGACGGCGACAGTGAGCAGCAGTGTCAACAGAAAAGCCGGCGCCGTGCTTCGCCGGCGGCCGGCCGCCCGCGCCGGCAGCCGGTCCTCTTCAGGTAGCCGCACTGCTCGCTCCCCATTCCGGTGAACCGGCCCCGTCGCTCTGCCGCGCGGCTTGCGCCTCGCGCACCAGGTCCACGCGTTCACTGACCAGGAGATCGTCGCGGCTGACGAATTGCGGGCGCAGGAACCAGACCAGAAGCGGCAGCACAAAGAGCGCCATGACCATGTTGATCACCATCACCGCGGCCAGCAGCAGGCCCATGTCGGCCAGGAACTTGAGCCCGGAAAGGAAATACCAGGGCAATATGCCGATCAGCATGATGGTGGCGGTAAAGGCGATGGCACGGCCGGTGGTGGTGGTCGCCTCGCGGATGATGGCGGCGAAGTCCCCCTCCTGGTTCTTGTATTCGTCGCAGACCCGGGCCAGCAGGTAGATGCCGTAGTCGATGCCGACGCCAATGCCCATGGCCGCCACCAGGAGCGAGTTGATGTCCAGGCCCATGTCCAGGGCTTCCAGCATGGCGATGATGACGAAGTTGGCCATGTTCACCTGCACCAGCAGTATGAAACCCGCCACCAGCGATTTGAACGCCACCGCGGAGAGCGCGAACATCAGAAAGCCGAGCACGCCGACGATGACCCAGTAGTGCCCCTGCACGGTGTCGTTCACGGCCTGCTGCAGCGCGATGGTGCCGCTGCCCAGGCGGATCCTGAACTGCTCGTGGTCCAGGCCCACCGCGTTCACGGCCTCGGTTGCGTTGGCGAGCGCCGCGTCCACCGTCTCCTGCCTGTTGTCGCGGTACCACAGCGACACGGTGGAGTGCTGTTGCCGCATGTCGATGACGTGGCTGAACGCCTTCGGCCCGCTGCCCATCATGGCGGCCGTCGCGGCGGCTTGTGTCGCCCAGTCTGAGGTGTCCAGGGGGTTCCAGCGGGGGTCGCCGCCGTTGTAGAGGCGCCCGCCCTCGCTCAGGTAGTCGGCGAACGACAGGGTCGCCCTTGGCGGGTGCGCGGACTGTTCCATGTGGTCCTGCAGCGCCAGCATGGCGTGCACGGGGCCGGCCTTGCGCGCGGTCTTCTCCAGCGTCTCTCCTTCCTTCGACTCCAGCACCAGTTCCAGGGTGTTCACGCCGGGGAAGTTGTCGTTGATGGTGCGCACCGCTACGTTGAACTCGGAGTCTTGCCACAGGAGCGAACTGCCCTCCACCGGGTTGCCCACCTTGATCTGCAGGCCGTTGTAGATGGAGATTGCCGCCAGGAGCAGCAGTGCGAAGCCGGTGTAGGCGGCTCTTTTCCCCGTGGTCAGCATGGCTACCTGGCGCAGCACCCTGGCCATCCACTGGTGCACGCCCGACAGGCTCAGGTCTCGGGAGACGATCGAGTAGAGATTCTTCGGCACGGGCAGCTTGGAGAGGATCAGGGGCGCCAGCAGTACCGACGTGGGCAGGAGAATCATGGCCCAGTAGCCGGCGAAGAGTGCGAAGCGCTGCATTGCGGGGATGGGCGCAAGGGCGATCAGCAGGATTGCCGTCGCATCCGTAATGATCCCGAGTACGCCGGGGCCCATCATCACCCGCAACGACAGCCTGCCCGCTTCCTCCTTGTCGCCGACCACGTGCAGAACCTCGTAGAAGCGCTCGATGTACTGAACGGTATGGCTGAACGCGCGCGCCACGAGCAAGAGCGGCACCAGCAGAAGCAGCGGCTCCACCGCCAGGTCGAGCCAGCCGGCCAGCCCGAAACCCCAGATGGCGGAAACCACGCCTGTGATGGCCGGCGTCACGACGCCCGCGATGTTGCGCATGTAGAGAAACAGCGCCGCGAACAGCGCCAGCAGCGTGACGGCGAAGATCCAGATCATCTGCGTCTGGTACTGGTACACCCAGCCGACCAGGGCGGGCTCACCCGCGAGAAAAACGTCGTGGTCGGCGTCGCGGGCAGCGTGGGCGAGGCCGTTCAGGTATTCGAACGTCTCGCCGAAGTCCAGGCGGTGCTCGATGAACGTGGCCTGTATCAGCGTGGCGGTGGCGTCTTCGGAGACCAGGAACCCCCGGGAGTTGGGCGATCGTTCCACGCGCTGCTTGAATTCCTCCATCTCCGCCGGCGTCTGCGGCACGGTGCTGTCCATGAGCGGGCGCATGTCGATGCCGAAGGGCGTGGCCGCGGCATAGCGCGCCTTGGAGGTGGTGATCGACAGGATCTGGTCGTGGTCCACCGCCGGCGCCAGGTCGACGTCGCGTGTGAGGTCCCACACCTTTTGAAGCGTGTCCGTGTTGTAGATGTCGCCCTGCTTGCGCTTGACCATCATGTGGATGGTCAGGGGATTGCCGAAGTTGGGATGATCGCGGAAGGTCTCCGCGAAGGGGTGCCCGGTGGGCTGCAGGTCGGAGAAAATCGTCTTGATTTCCACCCGCGGCAACCCGAGCGCGGAGACGAGGGTCGCAACCGCTATCAGCAACAGCGCCATCGGGCGATGGGTGAACAACCAGTGGGAAATCCGATAGCGCAGTCTGCTCATCGCCAACCCCTTTCCACGTCGATCGATGCCGGGCAGGGCTCCGTTGGGGCGCCGTCACGCAGCCCGGCCGTCGCCCCGCAACCCCTGTGCGCGCCGCCTGCCCCCGGGCCGGACGAATGGCGCGCAACAGAACCCGAGAGTCGTACACGGCCGGTGCGGGTACGAGCCCAAGGCCTGCCAAAGGACAAATTATCAAACAGGATTATAGTACAATTCATCGAATATTCAGCCGGAATCGCCCGGCTCTCCCGCCGCCCGATCCCCAACCCGACCTGTTCGTGAATGAACGTAGCGAGGCTGGCAAGAGTAGTGAAAGCACTGGGTGGCGCGGAGTAAGAGCGCGCGCTTACCGTGCTTGCAGCACGTTGAGCACGCGGCGGGAGCACGCTTAAGTGTTTCGCTGCTATTGTCGGCCGCAGTAGTTTATTCATGAACAGGTCGGGTTAAATTCCGGCAGATCGTCCAGGTTTTCGGCCAGCGTCTGCAAACTCTCCGCCGCGGTCAGGTCCAGGCTCAGGGGACTGAGGGAAATGTAGCCGTCGGCAATTGCCTTGATATCCGAATCCACCCCCGGCGTACCGTCTTCGTAGGCCAGCAACATCCGGTAGCAGGGCTCGCCCTCCGCGTCCTTGTCCTGCTCGAGAACGTAACAACCGGGCGGGCGCCGCCCCTGCCTGGTGATGCGCAGGCCGCGCACCTGGTCGGGCGGAACGCCGGGAAAGTTCAGGTTCATGAACACGCTGTCGTCCCAGGTGTTCGCCAGCAGTCGTTTCAGCACGGGCGGCGCCCAGCGCTCGGAAGTCTCCCAGTGGATCTGCCGGTCTTCGCCGAGGCCGAAGTTCTTCTCTCCGGGCACGAATACCTGGCTCATCGCAACCGCCGGTACGCCGAACTGGGTGGACTCCCGCGCGGCCGCGATCGTGCCCGAGTAGGCTGTGTCGTCCGCCAGGTTTGGCCCCCTGTTGATGCCGGCGAGACAGACCGTCGGCCGTTTGTCGGTGAGCAGTTCCTGAAGCGCCAGCATGACGCATTCCGCAGGGGTTCCCGTCACGGCATAGTGATACCGGTCGACCCTGCGCACCCGCACGGGCTTGCCGATGGACAGCGAGTGCGAAGCCCCGGACTGGTTCCGTTCGGGAGCGACGACGAAAACCTCCCTGGCGATCTGCCGCGCAACCCCTTCGAGAACGCGCATTCCCGGCGCATCGATGCCGTCGTCGTTGACCAGTAAAATCCGGTGATCCGCCAGTCCGCTCATGTCCTCCCGTTTCCCAATGGCAGCGCCTCGGGAACGCGAAAATTCCCGGCGGCAATTGTACTACAATGTTGTAACACTTTTGAGCGAATTGTATACTCCGGCGCGGTAGAGGGCGTGCGTTCTGGGGCACACCGCCATCCGGTCCGCACACAAAAACGAACACAAAACAAGGATGCGCACATGTCGAAGATCTTCAGTGATGTAGACAAGTACGAGTCGGAATCGCCGTCGAGCGTCGTTGCCGCCATCAACACCGCCATGCAGTCGGTGGTGCGCGAGCGTTTCGAGGCTTCCGGCCAGTCCTGGAAAGACTTTGTTTTCGGCGACTCGCTGGAGTCGATAACGGAGGAAGACTTCCGGGCGGTCGAGAAGACGCTGATCGATGCGGGCCACCGGTACGACTGGTCCGCCGCCATCTCGCCGCAGGAGCGTCCCGATGCGTACAAGCCGGCAACCGGCACCACCGAGGACGATCTAGACACCTTCTGTTTCGAAGACCCCGAGGCCCCGACAGGCGAGACCGACAGCGACGGCCTGGAACTGCGCGGCGTCGGCGACAACGTGGTGAGCTACTCCGAAGACACCGTGGGCGTCGCCCGCTACGTGCGCTCCACCACCCGCGTATTGAACTGGCTGACCGAGGGCGTGCCGGAGAACACCATCGCGGTGATCGACGACTCCGGCGGCACGCTCACCGCGCCCATCCTGGAGCGGTTCAAGGGCGTGATCTGTGCCGGCGGCACGGTGCGCTCGCACCTGGGCATCCTCACCCGCGAGTACGGCATACCCTGCCTGATGAACTCGAAAGTGAACGGCATCATGGAGGGCGACACCGTCCGCATGGAGTCGACGGCCCGCGCCAAGAACACCGAGGACTATCAGGCCGGACGCGAGGTCACGGCCAACATCTGGCGCGTTCATTCCCCATAACCCGAAAGCCCGGCCGGCGGAGATCTCCCATGAAACCAGACTATGCGCAACTGCTCGAGACGAACCAACTGCTGCAGACCAACGGCGACCAGACCTACTGGTTGTGCGTCACCCGCACCGTGCAGGAATCGAAGCTGTTTCCGGTGCCGGCCTACATGCTGCTGTCCTATCTCAACGCCTTCTATCGCTATCCGGGCGTACTGAGGAAGATCGAAACCTGCATGACCGCCGAGGAACTCGGCGACCGCGCGCGCAACATGGGTTCCAAGGCCCACGCCACCTCCATGTGGGGCCTGCCCTGTTTCTACCTGCTCGGGCGGGAATGGCAGATCAACATGGGGCTCATCCGTCCGGAAGACGCCGCGGAAGACCTGATCTACATCGTCGATTTCTGGAAGCGATTCCAACTGTCGTGGCGCCGCAATTCGGGCCACATCACGGCCTCCGACGGTGGCCACCGCACCCAGATTCTCCCCGAACGGCAGATCCAGGTGTTTCACGCCGACCTGTACGACTGCGAACCCGGTGAACCGCTGCACGAGGCGGCCCAGGCCTTCGCCGCATCCGCCGCCCAGTACGCCTTCCTGGTGGCCTGCGAGAGCAGGATCAGCATGCACCAGCACGGCCCCTACCACCTGGGCGAAAACCGGGAAATGCTGGTGCGGGACTTCGTTGACCTGGCCGAATGCGACCTGCCCTGGCTGGACGGCGTCGCCGAGAACGTTCCCTACACCAACCTCACCATGCCCATGGCCACCGAAGGCGTGCACTTCAACATCATCGACGACTGGGGCAGTTTCGCGGCCGAGCCGGAGTTCAAGGGCGAGCACATCACGGGCGTGGGCCTGTACACCTCCGATCCGCTCTCAAACGGCTACGAGCCGGTGGGGATGGGCAGCAGGGAGGAACTGACCCGCACCTACAAGGACCTGGACGAGCGCCTCAAGGATGCCATGGCCCGCCTGTGGAAGCGTGTCGCCGGCTGGACGCGCGACCAGATGCTCGATGCCGGCGCCATCACCTACTACGCCATCATCAAGGATCTCGCTCACATCGCAGGCTGCTACGACCCGGAAGACTGGATCAAGATCGACCGCAGGGCGGAGCGTTTCCGGCCGCTCCTGAACGACGAGTACAGCCGCGACATGCTCGGCGACATCTGCGTGGGCAGCAGCCCCAGCCACCAGATGTACGAATACCTCATGATGCGGCACTCCAACCTGCCGCAGCGGATCTATTCGCCGGTGCCGTACTCCATCCTGGTGGACGACGACTACGCTCCGTCGGTTGGAGACGTGCAGCCGGGCGTCACGTACCTGAACGAGAAGCTGGACCGCTACCGCACCACCAGGGGTACGTTCGGCATCGAGGAATACAACCGCAGGGTTCGCGACTCGCAGCCGAAAACCCACGAGGACCGTTTTCGATTCCTGTGCGAACCTTCCATCAAGTACCGCTACGACGGCGCGGCGGCGGACGAGTTGTACAAGCTCCATCAGGAAAATTCACGCAACCTGCGAGGCAGGGGCGCCGGCCTTCGGCGCTCCGACATCGAGGCGTTGCGGGGCTGACGTCAATACCGGGTAGCCGACCTTGCAGATTGGCAGTTTGATACGCCGGGCGGCGCGTCACTACGGTGACGCTGCCTGTGTCACCGAGGGCGGCCAGACCCTGAGTTTCCGTGAATTCGATACGGCAACCGATCGCCTGGGCAACGCGCTGCTCGCTACCGGGCTGAAACCCGGCGACCGGGTCGGCGTGCTGCTGCCGAACGGCACGGACTGCCTCCTGGCCTACTACGCCCTGGCGAAAGCGGGGCTCGTCAGGCTCGGCCTGAATACCCGCGAAACCCTGGAGAACCACGAGTACAAGCTGGCCGAAACCGATGCCCACGCGGTGATTCACAACGGCGGGGAGCGTTTCGGCCTGGACGTCGAGATCGACCGCTCCCGCCTCGAGGACATGCTGGAGAACGGCGACGATGCCGCCTGCCGCGTCGACCGGGAACTCGATGCGCCGTACCGGATCGGGTTCACCGGCGGCACCACCGGCCGTCCCAAGGGTGTCGTGTTGACCACGCGCGGCGAACTCTCGGAAATCTCCGCCTTTCTCACCGACCTGATACCGGACATCGGCCCGGACGACAGCTTCCTGCACGCCGCTCCGATCGCCCATGCCTCGGGGGCGTTTTTTCTCCCCGCCATCGAGCGCGGCGCACACTCGGTGATCATGCCCGCCTTTGACGCGGAGGAATTCCTGGAGCTGGCCGAGAAGAGCCGGGCCAGCCTCACCTTCCTGGTGCCGACGATGCTGGCCATGATCATGGATGCGCCGGGAGTGCGGGACGCGGAGCTGAATCTGCGGCGCATCGCCTACGGCGCATCGCCGATTTCCTCCGGACTGCTGGGCCGCGCCGAAGCCCGGTTCGGGCAGATATTCGCGCAGACGTACGGGCAGGCGGAAAGCCCGATGGTCATAACCTGCCTCAAGCCGGAAGACCACGGCCGGGCCGGCTCCTGCGGGCGGCCGTTCACCATAGCGGAGGTCGCGGTGGTCGACCCGGAAGACAATTTCCTGCCGCCCAACGAACCGGGCGAAATCGTGACGCGCGGGCCGCAGACCATGGCCGGCTACTGGAACCGGCCTGAAGCCACCGCCGAGGCGTTCCGCAATGGCTGGCTGCACACGGGCGACGTGGGCACGATGGACGATGACGGGTTCTTCTACATACTCGACCGCAAGGACGACATGCTGATATCGGGGGGATTCAACGTCTATCCCCGGGAGGTCGAGGACATCCTCATGGCCTGTGAGGGCGTCCGCGAAGCGGCGGTGGTCGGCTTGCCCGACGAGATCTGGGGCGACCGCGTGCACGCCGTCGTCACGGGACGTTCCGGCCTGTGCAGCCAGCAGGTGATGGCGCACGCCAAGGGCCATCTCGCCAACTACAAGCGCCCCAAGGACATCGAGGTCTGGCCGGAATTGCCGAAAAGCGCCGCCAACAAGATTCTGCGCCGCAGCGTGCGCGAGCGGATTCTCAAGGGTGAGCCCTCCTGAGGACGCTGGCATGGCTGACATGCGTGAAATGCACTCGGTTCTGCATGCGTTCGCCATCAAGAAGCTCGGCTCCATCGAGGACGCGGCTGCACTGACGGGGCTCGATGAAGCACAGGTCAGCGCTTTGGCGGCCGAGGCGGTGGCGGGGGGCAGGCTGAACGAAGTGGACGGCAGGTACATGGTGACACCCACCGCCCAGATAACCCTCAAGGGCGTCTATGCAAAGGTGTACGGAACGTTGCGCGACGATGCCGGGTTCAGGGAGGACTACGAGGCGTTTGAGCGCACGAACGACGACCTCAAGCAACTCATGACCGATTGGCAGACGCTGACCATCGCCGGCGAGACCGTGGCCAACGACCATTCCGACCCGGACTACGACCAGCGGATCATCAGCCGCCTGGACAGGCTTCACGACCGTGCCGAGCGGCTGCTCGAACGCCTGGCGCAGCACGTGCCCCGCGTGGGGTACTACGGCAACCAACTGCTGGCTGCCCTGGAAAAGGCGGAAGACGGAGACCTTCGCTGGGTGAGTGATGCGACGATCGCCAGCTACCACACGGTCTGGTTCGAACTGCACGAAGATCTGTTGCGCGTGACGGGCCTGGCGCGGCGGGAGTGAAGGATGTGGTCGGCGCAGCGGTGACCGGCCGCTGGCTGGTCGGGCTCGACGCGGCCGGCGGGTCCGCCTTGCCGGACCGGGGATTGATCGGCGGCAAGGCCTGGTCGATCGCCCACATGCAATCGTTGGGGTTGCCGACCCCGCCTGCCTTCGTGGTCACCACCGAAGCCTGTCTGGAATACCAGCGCAGCGGAACCATGCCGGACGGCCTGGAGACCGAGCTTCAGGCCGGGATGCGCTGGCTGGAGGGGCGCAGCGGGCGCCGCTTCGGGGGCGATGAAAAACCGCTGCTGGTTGCCGTGCGGTCCGGCGCCGCGATTTCGATGCCCGGCATGATGGACACGCTGCTCAACCTTGGCATCAGCGAGGCGAACCTGGCGGCGCTGGCTGCCGAGTCGGGCGATGCGGCTTTCGCCCGCGATACGTACCGGCGGTTCCTTCAACTCTACGCGGAAGTCGTGCTCGGGACGGATTGCCCCGAACTGAAGTGCGGCGAAAACCTGGGTGACTGGCGGGCGAAGGTCGAGCGCAATGCCGGGCGAGCCGTTCCCGACGACTCCATGCGGCAACTGTCCGCTGCCGTACAAGCGGTATTCGATTCCTGGAACTCACGCCGCGCCCGCCGTTACCGGAAGCATCACGGCATCCCGGAAACACTGGGCACGGCAGTGACCGTACAGCTCATGGTGTTCGGAAACTTCGACGGACAGAGCGGCACGGGCGTACTGTTCAGCCGCAACCCCCTGGACGGGTCGCCGGTGCCCTACGGGGAATACCTCCGCCGCGCCCAGGGCGAAGACGTCGTCTCCGGCAGGCATACGCCGCAGTCGCTGGACGATCTGCATGCCCACTCGCCCCGGCTCCACGCACAACTGCTGACCGCGGCCGGCCGGCTGGAAGAATCCAACAGGGAGGTTCAGGACATCGAGTTCACGGTACAGCGGGGGACGCTGTACCTGTTGCAATCGCGAACGGCGAAGCGGGCTCCCGCCGCTGCCGTGCGCATCGCGGTGGACATGCAGCGCGAAGGCGCTATCGACATCGCTGAAGCCATATCGAGGGTGACTCCTGCCCAGGTTCGCAGCCTGCTCAGTCCGAGGTTGACGGCGGCAGCCGCGAGGACCACGCCGCTGGCCACGGGCAACGGCGTGTCTCCGGGTGTAGGCGCCGGTGTGGTGGTAACCAGCGCCGACGAGGCCGAGTCGCGCGCTAAACGGGGCGAAGACGTCATCCTGGCTACTGCCACCACCTGCCCCGACGACGTTCATGGCATGATCGCCGCCCGCGCCGTGGTCACCGAGTTCGGCGGCTCCACCTCCCATGCCGCGGTGGTGGGGCGTTCCCTTGGCCTGCCTTGCGTGGTCGGCTGCGGCGCCGGGGCGGTAACGGCGCTCGATGGCGAGACGGTTACCGTCGACGGCGGAGCGGGGGGCGTCTATCCCGGCGTTCTGGAAATCGACCACCCCGACGAGCGCGAAGACGAATGGCTGAGGCAGCTCCTGCAATGGGTGGCCGAGCGGAGCCCCTTGCGCGTACTGCGCCCGGACGAAGCGCCGGAGGAGGACATTCTTGATCTCGATGCCCTGGAAGCGGCAGCCGACCCCGACCGGCTTGCCGAGCTGTTGCGGGAGGTCGAGGCAGCGGGCGGCCGTACAGTTTCCAGTGACGAAGGCATCGCGGCCGCCCTCGCGGCAAAACTGCGTTACATCGTCGCAGAGCCTACGCTGCCTCCGCTGCTGGCTGCCGTACAGATGTCGGCCGGGAAGGAGAGTTGAGATCATGTTCGCGGATAACGGTTGGCAAATGACCCGGGCATGCTCCCGTTGGCTGTTCTCCGGTCGGGCCAATGTGTTTCCCAATAGCGTTCACTGACGAGCTTGCCAAGCGGAAAACCATGGAAAAACGCACGTTTCAGGACATCAACACGCTGATAGAGCTGTTCGAGAACTCGGAATGGCGGGAGCTGTCCATCGAGGTGGAGGACTTCAGCCTGCACCTTTCCCGTGATGAGGGCGCTGCCGGCTCCGCCCGGCGGCCGACCCTGCCCGCCCGGGAACGGCCGGCCGATGCCGTTGCCGAAGCGCCGCCGACCGCGGAGGCGCCCGCGCCCGCGGCGGAAAGTGCGAACGATGAGGAACTGGACAGTTTGACCGTTGTCCGCGCTCCGAACCTGGGGCTGTTTTACCGGTCTCCGAAGCCTGGCGCGCCGCCGTATGTGCAGATAGGCGAGGAAGTGGGCGAGGACACCGAGATATGCCTGATCGAAGTCATGAAGCTGTTCACTCCGGTGGTTGCGGGCGTAAAAGGAGTTGTGCGCCGGATCTGCGTCGAGGACGGGGCACTGGTGGAGTTCGACCAGCCGTTGTTCTACGTCGAACCCGTAACCGGACCTGGTAATGACTAGATTGCCGGCGCGTATCCGTTACCTTGACGTCCCCGCTGCGAAAGTTGGCAACGGATGCGGGCCGGGGTCGCTCACGGCCAGGTCCGGCTAACCTGGCCCGATTCGGATGAGCCGCCTGTTCGTCGCCAACCGGGGAGAGATTGCGGTGCGCATACTCACTGCGGCCAGATCCATCGGATTGGAAACCGTGCTGGGCGTCTCTGCCGCCGACCGCAGGGGCCTCGGGCCCGAACTCGCCGACCGCGTGGTGGTGCTCGGGCCGGCCGTCCCCGCGCGCAGCTATCTCGACGAGAAGCTCACCGTGCAGGCGGCGATTTCCACCGGTTGCGATGCCCTGCACCCGGGCTACGGGTTTCTTTCGGAACGGGCGAGCCTGGCCCGTCTTTGCGAGTCGGAAGGCATCGTATTCGTCGGGCCCCGGGCAGAGACCATCGACGCGCTCGGCGACAAGCTCAGCGCGCGCAAGCTCGCGGTTGCGTCGGATGTGCCCCTGCTGCCGGGCACGCCGGCCCTGCACTCGGCCGATGATGCCTGTGCGGACGCGGAAGAAATCGGCTACCCGGTCGTCATCAAGGCCAGTGCCGGCGGTGGCGGCCGGGGCATGTTCCTGGCTGAGCGCGCCGACGACATCAGGGGCGGCTTTACGCGGGCATCGGAGGAAGCCCGGGCGGCCTTCGGCAGCGGGCTGATGTACATGGAGCGCTTCATCCGCAATGCCCGCCACGTGGAAGTGCAGGTGTTCGGCGACGGTAATGGCAAGGTGCTGCACTTCGGCGAGCGCGACTGCTCGGTACAGCGGCGCTACCAGAAGCTGATCGAGGAATCGCCCTGCGGGATCCTGCCCGAGGGCACCCGCGCACGGCTGCACGCCGCCGCGGTCAAGCTGGCCTCCGACCTGGCATACCGGAATGCCGGTACCGTCGAGTTTCTCTACGATTCAGACACCGACGAGTTCTATTTCATCGAAGTGAACGCCCGGATACAGGTCGAGCACCCGGTCAGCGAGCTGGTCACGGATGCCGATCTCGTGGCGCTGCAGCTCAAGGTCGCGTTCGGCGAACCCCTGGAACTTGCGCAATCCGACATCGAATCGCGGGGACATGCCATCGAGTGCCGGATCAACGCCGAGGACCCGGACCACGGCTTCAGGCCCGCGCCCGGCGACATCACGAGTTGGAGCGCGCCGGGCGGCGATGGCATACGGCTCGACACGTACTGCCGTGCCGGCGAACGGGTCTCCCCCTACTACGACAGCATGATCGGCAAGCTGATCGCCCGGGGCGCCGACCGAGACGATGCCATCGAACGGCTCGACCTCGCTCTGGGCGCTTTTGAAATCGGCGGCTTGCGAACCAACCTGGTGTTGCAGCAGTTCGTGGTGCGGCACCCGGATTTCCGGAACAACGCCATCTCCACCCGATGGCTCGAACAGACCGGCCTGCCGGCGTTCGCCGAACGACAACAGGAACCGCATCATGGCGCACATTGAGTTTCTCGACACCACCATGCGCGACGGCCAGCAGAGCCTGTGGGGCATGGAGATGCGCTGCGGCATGGCGCTGCCCATCGCGCCTACCCTCGACCGTACCGGGTTCCGGGTCATCGACCTGACCGGCTCGTCCATGTTCGAGGTGCTGATCCGCGTAAACCACGAGAATCCCTGGGAAGGTCTCGACCTGCTTACCGAAGCGATGCCCAGAACCCCGATCCGGGCGGGCATGCGCTCGAATGCCTCCGTTACCTTCGGGGTAACCCCGGACGCGCTCATGGACGTGTGGATGCGGCAATTGAACGAGCACGGCTGCCGTTCCTTCTGGGTTTACGACGTGCTGTTCAACATCGACAAGATGCACCGCCTGGCAAAGGTCGCCAAGGAGTACGGCTCGGAGGTCGCGGGATCGATCATGTTCACCTCGAGCCCGGTACACACCGACGACTACTACGCCGACAAGGCCGACCGGCTCTCAGCCTGCCCGGACATCGATACGCTGCTGCTCTACGACACGGCGGGCGTGCTGGAGCGGGAACGGATGAAGACGCTGGTGCCCGCCATCGTGGCCAAGGCTCGCGGCAAACCCGTGGAATTCCACTCGAACAACATCCTGGGCATGTCCGGCAAGGCCTACTGCGACATCGTCGAGTTCGGCGTCACCATACTGCACACGGCCACCCGCCCCATGGCGAACGGCCCGGCCGTGCCCTCCACGGAGATCATGACCCGCAACATGACCCTGCTCGGCCATACCCACGACATCGACCTGTCCCTGCTGCCTCCGGTGGCGGAACACTTCGAAAAAGTAGGCCGCGCGGCCGGCTTCCGTGTGAACCAGCACAACGAGTACGACGTCCTGGCGGCCAGGCACCAGATTCCCGGCGGCATGACCGGAACCCTGCGCGCGCAGATCGCCAAGCACAACCTGACCGACCGCATGGACGAAATCCTGGAGGAAACGGCGGTCGTTCGGGAGGAACTCGGCTACCCAGGCATGGCCACGCCGTTCTCCCAACTCGTGGGCATCCAGGCGGTGCTGAACCTGGTGACCGGCGAGCGCTACAAGATCGTTCCCGACGAAGTCATCCAGTACGCAGCCGGTTTCTACGGAGAGTCCGTGGCGCCGATCGACGAAGACATACTCGACCGGATCATGGCATCGCCGCGCGCCGGCAAAGTCCTGGAATCACCGCCCGAGGAACCGACCCTCGAAGAACTGTTCAAACGCTACGGCACCCGGGACCCGGACGAACTGATCCTGCGCGCCCTGATGCCCGAGCCGGACCTTAAGAAGATGCGTGCCGCTGGGCCGGTCCAGCGAAGCTACCCGGTCATGTCCACCCCGGAACTGGAGCAGGCGCACCAGCTCCTGAAAACAGCCCGTTCGCCGTTTGTTCAAATCAAGTCTGCGGGACTCAACCTCACGCTAAGGCGTTAGGAGTATTCGCCCTCGAATTCCAGGACAACGCGTCCGCCTGGCGTGCAGGATGTCCGCACCGTACGCCCACTCTCGGAGCCGGAGCGAAGGAGCTGTTCCGCAACGGCAGTCAACGATTCATCGCTGTGCGGCGGCGTAGGCTTCGTCCGGAAAACCGGTCATGGTGCGCCGGCGATGCTGCAGGTGTTCGCGGCAGGCGCGCTCGGCGCGCTTTTCGTTGCCGGAAAGCACGGCCTCGGCGATGGCTTTCACTTCCTTGAGCTGACTCTCGTGATGCTCCGGGGTGACGTAGGCCTGGAACTGCAGGCGCAGCAGGCTGATCTGCATGCGCGGAATCATCCGCTGCAGTTCCTGGTTGCCCCCGATGTCGTAGAGCATGTCGTAGAAGCGGCGCCGTTCGCCGAGAAAGGCGAAAGTCTCGCCCTGCTTGCCCTGCGACATCATGCGCTCGTAGGTTTCCTTGAGCCGCTGCCGGTTGTTCCCCTTGTGAATGGATTGCGCAGCCAGCTTGGCCGCGAGCCCGCTGAGCACTTCCATCACGCACAGGGTGTCGTCGACTTCTTCGCGGGTCTGGGCGCGGATGTAGGCGCCGCGGTGCCGGTTCAGCACCAGCACCCCCTCGCCGGCGAGGCGCTTGAAGGCCTCGCGCACGGGGCCGCGGCTGATCTTGAGTTCGCGGGTCAGGTCAACCTCGATCAGGCGTTGGCCGGGAACGAAGCGGCCTTTCTGTATGCCGCTTATCACGGCGTTGACCACGCGCTGGGGCGAGCTGTCGTCCACCTCCTGAATGGCGGACGGCTGGCCCGGTTCGGCGCCTTTCGGTTCCTCAGGTATCGGTTCGATCTTTGCCAATTCGATGTTCGCCGTCGCGGCTTCGGAGCGGGCCGTGCGGCCGGCTTGCGAAGGGGAAGTAATCAGATGCGCGCCGAGGTTCCACCGTCGATCAGCATCACCGACCCGTTGGTGTAGCTCGATTCGTCCGACGCCAGGTACAGGCAGCCGTAGGCGATCTCCTCGGGCGTGCCGGTCCGGCGCATGGGGCACAGGCGGTCGGCCGTTGCCTCGTCCTCGAACAGGTGCATGTGCGTGGCGATCATCGGCGTGTCGATGAACCCCGGGCATACGCAGTTGCAACGGATGCCGTCCAGCGTGTAGGCCGCGGTGATCGACCGGGTCAGGTTGATCATGCCGCCCTTGGCAGTGGTGTAGGCGTGCGCGTCGGGATGGCCCTTCACGCCGAGCACCGAGGAGATGTTGATGATCGACCCGTTGCCCTGTTTCTGCATGTGCGGTATCACCAGCCGGGACATGAAGAACACGGAATCGAGGTCGATGGCGGTGACCTCCCGCCACAGTTCCGGCGTCGTGTCGGTGATCGACCCCATGGAACCCGGCACCTTGGGCTCCAGCGAGTAACCGACGCCGGCGGAGTTCACCAGTACGTCCACCCTGCCGTAGGCCTCCACCGTGGCGTTGACCAGAACTTCCGCCCCTTCGTGGGTCGACAGGTCCGCGGCGACAACCATGCCCTCACCGCCGTCGTCGTTCACCGCGTCGAGAACCTCGTCCAGATTGCTCTGGGTCCTGGAGCACCCTGCCACCCTGGCGCCCTCTCGAGCGAAAAGTTCCATGCAGGCGCGCCCGATGCCGGTTCCCGCCCCGGTTACGATGGCAACCTTGCCGTCCAGTCGTCCCATGGTTTCTCCTTAATCCGAATGTGTTCGTTCCCGGTGCCTGGCTGGCGAATCCGCCTGCCGCTAGCCGCAACAGAAGATAACGCTCTGTAACAGAATCACATGCGCCATTCAAACCTCGCGAGGCGCTGCCCGGCAAGTGACCCTGGCGGCGGCAAGGGAATGACGGGAATGACCCTGGTGGCGATCCCCGGAATTCCCTAGAACTCGTAGCCGACCCTTAGCGTAAACTCGTCGGCCCACTCCGTCGTGGATAGGGCGTTGTAGTTGCGGTTCCTGTCGCGCACCCCGCCGTCGATGAAGTTGTAGAAGGCTTCGACGGCCCAACTGTTGCCCGGCCTCCAGCGCAGGGCCGGCTGGATCAGGATGCCGCCCTCCAGGTCGTACAGCATGCCGAGGTCCAGGCGCCACACCAGGTTCGGGAAGGGCTGCTGCAACGCGAAGGCGATGTAGTTGGCGCTTCCCGGTGTGCTGGCGTCACGCGCAGCGCGGTCGACGCTGCCGCCCATGCCGCTCAGGTGCCTGCCGAAGATGTCGCTTTCCGTCCGGTGCATCCACTGCAGCACGAAATAGGTGGCCGGGAAGGCGGGGGTGAAGCGCTGGTACTTCTCCAGCACGACGGAGACGATGGTTTCGTCTTCCACCAGCCGCCGATGGCTCAGCGACGGGTTCGTGAAATGCCGGTCTTTCGCATACTGGATTTCGATGTTGGCGATGAGCTGGTCGAACAGGGACCCCGGCGCGCCGTTGAACACGTAGCCAAAACCGACCCCGAACAGGCTTTCGCGATGGTATTCCCGGGCGATGTGGCCGCGCAGGCCGCCAGACAGCCGGAAGAAGAGATCGAGTTCCTGGCTGGCGAACGCGTAGTCGGGCGCCAGCACCGCTCCGAGAGCCTGGGCGGCGGGGAATTCCGCGATCGACGCGTTCAGGCCGTTGACACCGTCGAGGCGCACCAGCCCTGCGAAAGTGAACCATTCCCTGGCCGAGTGCACGCCGGAGGTGTCCTGCTCATAGGCGGTCTGCGCCATGAGCGCTTCGGTTCCCTCGAAGCCGGGACCCAATGGCTTGTGCACCCCGGATTGCGTCCATCGGAACGTGCCGTCGGGGTTGTAGCGGCGCGCCGCCATGGCCTGAAACTTGACCGGGCCGATATCTCCCCGGGCGCGTATCCCGAAGTTGAACTTGTCGTCGTAGTCCTTGTACAGGTCATGAACCGTGAACTGGACCGGGATTACGTTGTACGGCGTATCGGGGTTGCCGTAGATGGTCGGCCTGAAGTGCTGGACGAACCCGTCGAGCTCCCAACTGCCGGCCATGTACTGCACGCGCACCGCAAGGGCCGGAACCCGCTTGTCCGAGAATTCTTCGGGAACGTAGTCCAGCAGGCTGTGACGGCGCAGGTCGAGCCCGTTCGGTACGTCCATTACCCGGAAAAACAGGGACTGGCCCCAGGCGATCTGCTGATTGCCCATGCGCACATGCAGGGGCCCCTTGTGATAGTCCAGGTAAAAGCGGGGCAGGTCCATCATGAACTTCCTGCCGGAAACCTCGAGCGCCATGGGATTCTTGCGCGACATGAGCGAGGCGCCGTTCACCCGGTACTCGAACAGGTTGGGCTTGCGGTTCAGGCTGCCCATCGGGTCGGCGCCGGGAGTGGTGTCCAGGCCGACGTTCTTGTACAGGTCCAGATCGAAGAGGGCACGCAGTTCACCGCGGAACGACCAGTTGCGGCTGAGGCTGACATTGACATCGAACTTGCCGCGCACGACGCTCAAGTTTATGTCCTCATCCTGCTCCGGCCCCTGGCGGACGTAGGTGTCCGAACCGCCGAACAGGTCGAGCCTGTCCACGCCGACCCCGTTGAACGGGTTGCCGATCTGGTTGAAGGGATTGCGTTTCGAGCTCGTGCTCACGGCCGACTCGATGCGAATGAAGCCGCTGGTGCTGACATCGAAATAGTCGTTGCGGCCCTCCGCAAATGCGGACGATGCGGCGATGCACCCGAGCCCGGCGCCCATGATCCAGAACCCTGTTTTCCTGAGATTTAGCATGCTATTGCCCCTTGTCATGTTCCACGCTGAGTTCGAGCGTCAGCCACCCAGACGCTGCAGCGCCTGCGGCGTCAGGTACTTGTTGTAGACATCCCACTCATCGTCGGTCTCGAATTCGGTGCGGTAGCCGCCCTGAACGCGCTTGCCGACGAAGTACCGGGTCATCCGGCCGTCGAGCCGGTCGTAGATCATCACGCCGGTCCAGGACCAGGCCGGCATGCCGGCCTTCGTGAAGGTCTCGTGCTCGTTCTGGTACTGCGCGAACTGCGGCTCGAACGTCTTCCAGACCTCGCCCTTCCGGTCGGTGGTGATCGAGGCTATGAAGACCTGGTTGCGAACGTCCAGCCAGATGCGGCGCTTGCCCACGGGCGAACGCGGGTAGCCGATGGGCTCGCATTCCAGGGTGATGCATTCAGGGCACAGCTCCATCCACACATCGTGGAACGTCACGCCCTTCGGTCCGCCATGGACGGGTTTCTCCCAGTTCTCCCTTCCTCCCATGAAGTTCGCGGGGCCCTGGGCTCCCAGCATGGGCCCGTGCCCGACGATCTTGTAGTTGCCCCAGGTCAGCATGGGGTCGCCGGAGGCCCAGGCATCCGACAGGAACAGGACCATGCCCGGTACGAGGGGCTCGAATCGCTGGTTGGTCGGGAACTGCCTGACGCGGCGGAAAGCCGGCAGGTAACCCAAGAGGTCGGGGAACCTGCGCTGGTCGTAGTACCAGGTGTTCAAATACGAGGTGCCGTTCACGTCTTCCGGCCTGGTGAACCAGGTGGTGTTGAGGCGCAACAGGTCGTCGCGCCCCTGCCAGAATTCGCCATCCGATCGAGAGGTGGTCTGAAACTCCGTCCAGATGAAATCGTACTGATAGGCGATGTCGCCGTTCCGGTCGATGTCGTGGTCCCGCACGGCGCTCAGTTGCCAGTCGTTGCGCCCCCAGCTCAATGTCATGTCGGCAATGACTTCCTGCGGGGTCTCGGGGTCCGGGAAGGGGTTTCCGCCGATCCAGGCGCCGCCTTCGTTGGTGCGCACGTTGCCGGCGGCGTCGAAGGTCGCTTTCCCCTGGTTCCTGAGCGTCGCTTCCAGGTAGTCGTGCGGATACATCTTGGTGATGTCGGTGGTGGTCTCGACGATGTGAATGCGCCGTTGCAGGGTCTTTACCTGCTCCACGGCGATGGGGTCGAGCAGGTGCTCCACGTGCTCGACGTTGTCGGCGGTGATGGTGTCGCCGGGCTTGATCTTGCCCTTGGTGTGCATCTCGATGGAGAGCAGCTCATCGGGATAGGCGCCGCTGATATCGGTGATGCCCGAGTCGGACTTGGCGATAAGCGGCCACAGCGATGTGAGGATTCCGGCGGATACCGAGCCTTTCACCGTTTTTTCAAGGAACTTTCTACGTGAATAGTCGAAGTCGTATTTTCGTATGTGCATGTCTGTCTCTCGATTTAGTGAAACGACGTGGTTTTCGCGCCGGACGGAATCTCAGGCGGGGAAACGGAAATTGAGGGGAACCCGAGGGTGGAGCAGGGGGTTTGGGAGGCATTGGATTCAATCCGGCACAGGATCCGACGCCTTGAGCCGGACCCGAGCCGCTGTATCACGTTCAACAGTAGCAATTCCCCCAACCTCCGGCAGGAATCATCCCCCGAATTGGACCGGATAGCGAGGGTTTTCCGCCCGCCCGGCCCGAATGGGCGTCGTGACTTGCAATGCCCGGACACGATGCCGATCAAGCCAGATTATCGCCACATCCTGTAAGACAATATAATAGAACAATTCTTGGAGTGTCAATGTGCTCCCGGAATCCGGAAGACCGCCGCGTCGATGGGCTCGTTAGCGGCAAAATCCGTCCGGCGCACCTCGTTCTGCTTGACGCCGTTGTAGTAAAGCCGAACCCGCCCGGGCGGTTGAATGAGCTTTGCGGGCGCCGGCGCAGCGCTGCGAGCTGGAGCCTGCGGGACCGGGCGCATTCGCTACGGGCCCCTGCATGCCCATACCTTCTCGCTCGATGAGTGGGCGTGCTACTGAAGTGCGTGAGGCAGCGGCGCGGGGAGCATCGACATGCCCCCGTCCACGACGAATTCCTGGGCCGTGATGAAAGAGGACTCGTCCGATGCCAGGAAAACGACCAGATCGGCGACGTTGTGCGGATGCCCGACGACGCCGGCCAGGGCGCTTGGGTCAGGTACGTCGGCCTGCTCGGGGTTCTCGAGTGCCGCTTCTGCCACCAGGCGCCCAAGGTTGCGCACCATTGGCGTATCGATGACACCCGGATGGATTGAATTGCAGCGAATCCGGTAGCCGGATTCCAGGCAGTGTGCCGCAATCGAGCGGGTCATGCCCTCGATGGCGCCCTTCGCGGCGGCATAGCCCACCGTGCCACTGTAGCCGAGCTTGGAAACCACGGAAGCCATGTTGATGATGGAGCCGCCCCCGCTTTCCGCCATTAACTGAATCGCGTACTTGCTGCCGAGAAAGGTGGAGTCGGCCATCACCTCGACCTGCGCCCTGTACTCCGCGTAGGTCTGGGTTTCGACCGTGCCCGCGAGCACGATGCCGGCGTTGTTGACCAGTACGTGCAGGGCGCCGTATTCGCTGCTTATCTCGTCGATGATTTCCTGCCAGCGGGCTTCGTCGGTTACATCCTGGTGCTTGAAGGCGCCGCCGATTTCGTCGGCCACCGCCTGGCCGGCTTCCCGGTCGATATCGGTGAGCACCACCTGCGCCCCCTCGGCGGCAAGCGCCCTGGCATCGGCTTCACCGAGGCCCTTGGCGCCCCCGGTGACCAGCACGACCTTTCCTGCGACACGTCCTGACATCGACGCGACCTCCGGCTTTCAATGGGAATGAGGTGATTATATCGCCCCGATGCGAGTCGGGAACCCGGCGCCCCGGGATGCGGACGTGGGAAGAGCAGCGCCGAATCTCGGGAAAGAGTTCGCATGCGGCGCTTCCCTTTCGGCGCGTTAAGCTCGTCCGAAAGCCTTGCGTTACGCAGGATGATGTGGCCGTGCGCCGAAAGGGAAGCGCCGCATGCGAACTCGCTGTTGAGACTAGCGAGAATCTTTTAAATTTTTTTCTCTAATATCAAAGCGTTGCATTTTTTTTGATTGTTCAGCTTCCTGAAACGCGGCGGTCCTGTCCCGCCCAGAAGGGCTCGCGAAGATCCTTGCGCTTGATCTTGCCCACCGGGCTCTTCGGCAGGGGTTCCGTCTGTATGGTGACGCCGCCGGGTTTCTTGTACGAGCCCAGCTCCTTCGCGGCCAGCTCGATGACTTCATCCGCGGTGAGATTGTCCGGGTCCTTGACCACGCAGACGGCGTGCGGAGTTTCACCCCACTTGGCATGCGGCACGCCGAAGACCGCGACCTCGATCACGGCGGGGTGATTGGCGATGGCGTTCTCGAGTTCCGCCGGCCAGATGTTGAATCCACCGGAGATGATCATGTCGTCGGCCCGGTCGACGATGTAGAGATAGCCGTTCGCATCGAGGCGCCCCAGGTCGCCGGTCTTGATCCAGCCGTCGACGATGCGCTCCCGCGTGGCTTCCTCGTTGTTCCAGAAACCGCTCATCATGCCGTCGGCCCGGGCGACGATTTCGCCGACCTCGTTGGCCGCTACGGGCCGGTTGTCCTCGTCCCAGATCTCGACCTCCGCGAACGGCAGCGCCAGGCCGCAGGAACGCAGCGGCGCCGAGCCCTCGACCTCCGCGAACCACTGGCGCGGCCCCATCATCGACACCGGCAGCACCTCGGTTTGCCCGTAGCCCTGGTAGAGCACGTCCCCGAACACCTCCCGGGCCGCAAGCGCCGTGGCATCCTGAATGGGCGCCGCGGCGATCAGCAGGCACTTCAACCTCGAGAAGTCCCGGCCACGCGCGCTGTTGTCCTGAACGACGGCGTTGACCATGGTGGGCACCATGAAGCCGTAGGCAATGCCTTCGCGTTCCATGAGGTCGAGGGTTTCCCGAGTGTCGAAATGGTCCAGCATGACGTTGCAGCCGCCGCTGAGCCAGGTGGGCAGGTACTGATATCCGGAACCGTGGGAAATGGGGCCGAGGTGCATGCATTTGTCGCCGGGCTCTACCGGGGGAAACGCGTAGAACCAGTCGCGCCCGGCGTCGAGCCAGGCCTTGTGGGTATAGGCGACGCCCTTGGACTTGCCGGTGGTGCCGCCGGTATGGCGAATGATGAAATTGTCGTCGCCGGCGATGTCGAGATCCGGGTCGTCGTCCGGGTACTTTGCAAGCCAGTCTTCGTAGCCTGCATCGCGCACCCACACCTGTTCGAGATCGGGCAGTTCATCGGCGATGCCGTCGACCTCCGCGGCATGGTTCTCGCTCACCAGCAACAGCCGGCACCCGGTGTGACCGAGCATGTGCAGGTGCGCGTCGCGCCCGTTGCGCGGGTAGAGCGGCACCCGAACCAGGTTGGCCGCCGCGGCGCCGCCGAAAAGGTCCGCCGCCTCGATCGAATTGTCTTCGAGCACGCCGATCCGGTCTCCGGGCTCGAGACCGGCGGCCAGCATGGCATTGGCCAGGCGCAGCGAGCGCTGCCAGGATTGCCCGAAGTTCAGGCGCCGGTCGCCATGCACCACCGCTTCGAGATTCGAGTAATGCGAGGCTGCCCGACGCATCAGGGTACGCACGTCCATTTTCAGTCCCTTCTCTTGCCCCCCTCAGCCACCGGAAAGTAGACGATTCGCGCTGCCTGATTCAAGTCGGGGCCGGGGTTGAGATCAGTACTTGTAGGTGTCCGGCTTGAACGGCCCGGCCGTGTCCACCCCGATGTAGTCGGCCTGGGAAGAGGTCAGCCTGGTCAGGGTTCCGCCGAAACCCGCCACCATCAGCTCCGCGACCTCTTCGTCGAGCTTTTTCGGCAGCACCTCGATGCTCACCGGCGCCCGCTGGTTTTCCGGCTGGCTGGCCCAGCGCTCGTGATAGAGGTGCATCTGGGCAAGCACCTGGTTGGCGAACGAACCGTCCATGACCCGGGAGGGGTGGCCCATGGCATTGCCCAGGTTCACCAGACGCCCCTCCGAGAGCAGGATGAGGTAGTCGCCGGGTTCTTCGCTGCGGAACACCTGGTGCACCTGGTCCTTGACCGTCTCCCAGCGCCAGTTTTCGCGCATGTAGGCCGTGTCGATCTCGTTGTCGAAATGGCCGATGTTGGCCACTACGGCGCCCGGTTTAAGGGTCTGCAGCATGGCGGCGTCGCAGACATTGGTGTTGCCGGTGCAGGTCACCACCAGGTCGGTGTCGCGCATCAGCCGGGTGTCGATGTCCTCCACCCGGCCGGTGTTGTTGCCGCCGCGGTACGGCGAAACCAGCTCGAAGCCGTCCATGCAGGCCTGCATGCCGCAGATCGGGTCGATCTCCGCCACCCGCACGATCATGCCTTCCTGGCGCAGGCTCTGGGTGGATCCCTTGCCCACGTCGCCGTAGCCGAACACCAGGGCGCGCTTGCCGGCGAGCAGCATGTCGGTGCCGCGCTTGATGGCGTCGTTCAGGCTGTGCCGGCAGCCGTAGCGGTTGTCGTTCTTTGACTTGGTGACCGAGTCGTTCACGTTTACCGCGGGCACCCTGAGTTCGCCTTCACGCAGCATGTCGTGCAGCCGGTGCACGCCGGTGGTGGTCTCTTCGCTGATGCCGTGGATGTTACGCAGCATCGACGGGTAGCGCTCGTGCAGCATCTGCGTGAGGTCGCCGCCGTCGTCGAGCACCAGGTTGGCGTCCCAGGGCTCGCCGTTCCTGAGCAGGGTCTGCTCGATGCACCAGTCGTACTCTTCCTCGGTCTCGCCTTTCCACGCGAACACCGGAACCCCCCTGGCCGCCATGGCCGCGGCGGCGTGGTCCTGGGTGGAGAAGATGTTGCAGGACGACCAGCGCACCTCGGCGCCGAGTGCCATGAGGGTCTCGATCAGCACGGCCGTCTGCACGGTCATGTGGATGCAGCCGATGATTTTCGCGCCGGCCAGCGGGCGCTCTTCGGCATACTTCCTGCGCAGCGCCATCAGAGCCGGCATTTCCGCCTCGGCCAGTGCTATCTCCCGGCGCCCGAAATCGGCGAGCCCGATATCGGCCACCCGGTAGTCGGTGAAGCGGGCGTCAGGCATGGTTCTTTCCTTGCTTGTTCGGGCATTCGACACACAGTCATTGCCGGGCTGTTGCGCCGTTTGCCGGGCCGGGGTTTCAGGGGCGGCGGATGCTACCAAAGGTTATGGGAGAACGGAAAACCGGCCCGCCGGCGCTTGTTCCACGATAACGTGGGTTCGCGCTGCCGCCGTTCGCGACTGGCCTGGAGCGGTCAACCTGTTTGGGTGGCCTCGTCGAACACCTTGCGCATTCTGTGCAAATGCTGCTCCGCATTGAGCCCGCCCCCAAGCGTCCTCAAGCAGAGATGCGTCAGGCCGGTTTCGCGCCAGCCCCGGACTCGCGCGCGCCATTCCGCCTCACGCGGCCCCACCACGGCCACACCGGCCTCCATGCCGATGCTCGCGGGATCGCGGCCCGCTTGCCGCGCGGCCTGGTCGATATCGCCCTTGATGGCCGGAAACTCCTCAGGCGAGCAGAGCACGAACCAGCCGTCGGCCTGGCGGCCGATGCGGGTGCGGATGCGGGGGGCAGGGACGCCTCGAGCCCCGATCCACACGGGGATGGGCCGTTGCAACGGAAGGGGGGCGAGCCCGCTGCCCCGCACGGTGTCCCAGCGCCCCTCGAAGTCGACCGTCTCGTTCGTCCACAGCGCCCTCATCAGTTCGATCTGCTCCTCGATGCGCGCACCCCGGGTATGGAAGTCCTGCCGCATCGCGGCGTACTCCTCCGCGCTTCCGCCCACGCCGATGCCGAGCCGCAGCCGCCCGCCGGTGAGCACGTCCAGTTCCGCCGCCTGCTTCGCGAACAGCGCCGTCTGACGGGAGGGCAGCACGATCACGGAAGGCACCAGTTCTATCTTTTCCGTAACCGCCGCCACCCAGGCGAGCAGCGTCATCGGTTCGTGCAGTTCGCCGCTGCCCGGGCGGAGCACGAGGTCGGGCACGCGCAGGTGCGTGTAGCCAAGTTCGTCCGCCGCCTGGGCAAAAGCCCGGATGGCGCCCATGTCGTTGCCCAGTTCCCTGACCGGGAGGGAAATGCCGATTCTCATCGTTGAACGTCAAATCCGGATAGGTGGACTTTTCATCATTCGGTTGTCGGCCGGGGAAAGTCAAATCGGCGCAGCGGCTCGTGTCATAATCGCCACCGCTGTCCGTGAACGGGCAGCGGTGGCGCGCCCAAGGACAACAGCCTGGGAACAGATAGCGACTTGACTGGCTCGACTCATCAAATCTTCACGGAGTCTCCCGCCCTTGACGATGCCCTGGTCGATACGGCCCGCTGGGCAGACGAGGGTTGGGTGCACGCCCAGTTTGCCTGGCTGCGGGAGAACGAACCGGTGCGGCGGATGGCGCCAAACGGTTTCGACCCGTACTGGTCGGTCACGCGGCACGCCGACATCAAGGCGATTGAAGGTAACAAGCGCCTGTTCATCAACGACCCGAGGCCGATACTCAGCGGCCGGATGCTCGATGCGTTCGTCCAGCAGCTTTTCGGGCGCCGTCACCTGGTGCGTTCCCTGGTGACGATGGACGACCCCGATCACACCAACTACCGGGCGTTGACCCAGACGTGGTTCCGGGGGCAGAACCTGCGCAGGCTCACCGGGCGCATCGAGCAGCTTGCCGCGCAGTACGTAGACCGGCTTGCCGAACTGGGCGGCGAGTGCGACTTCGTCAGGGACGTCGCCATCTGGTATCCGTTGCGGGTGATCATGTCGATTCTGGGCGTGCCCGAAGAGGACGAGCCGCTCATGATGAAGCTCACCCAGGAGATGTTCGGGTCCACCGACCCGGACAACCGGCGATCCTTGGAAGTGTCTTCACACTGCCCCCCAGTTCATGCGGGATCGCCGAACAGGCCG